>CAJQNC010000049.1 GCA_905479605.1 uncultured Alphaproteobacteria bacterium
AACCATGAGCTGCAAAAAGCTGTTCATAAATATAACTCTTACAGGCCGCATGCGAACTTGAAAATGATGACTCCTTGTGAGTATATTAATGATTCCTATCGAGAGGCTGCATGAGTCTCATATGTATTGAACCTACACACACCCAAAGAAGCCTTCTTGAAAGAGGCACTAAAAAGGGGTAGCCTCTAAATCGGAATTCGCACTTCACCCTTGAAATTGCCAAATCGGAATTCGCACTTCACCCTTGAAATTGCCGAGGTAATACTGTGCAACTGCTGCCTGTGGAAGGGTAGAGTATTTTTCCTCATCAATCTCTCCACAGTTTACTTTTTAGAAACCTTAATGTAAGAAGATGACAACGGGCGCCCTTAGCTCAGCTGGACAGAGTAACGGCCTTCTAAGCCGCAGGTCGCAGGTTCGAATCCTGCAGGGCGCACCATTTTGGAAGGTAGATGTTAAGCCAACGTATCTGGCATCAGCATTGACTCAATTTTCAGAATTTCTTCTTTCAGATACAGCTTGCGCTTTTTCAATGTTCTGGCCGCGATTTGGTCGTGGAGCGGCTTTGCGAGCAGCTTGGTAAGATCTTTATCCACTGTCCCATGATCTTGCTTTAACTTCTTCAAACGCTGGCGCAGGGCGGCGTGTTGACTGCTATCATTGGAAGTGGATTTGATTTGAGCCTCAAGTATGAGGATCTTGTCCTTCAGCTGTAGCTTACGCTTTTTCATGCGCTGCACGGCAAGCTGATCGTACACAGGCTGAAGAGTCATTTCATTGATCTTCTCGTCTAAAGTACGATGCTCTTCTACTAGTTGAGTCAAATCGTTGCCAGGGGCTTGGTTGTTCATATATAAAGCAATACGTTGCAAACTTAAATCTTTGTGGCATTATAGCATCAAAATAAGAATTTTGTCCAAGAAAGTAGAATTTATGTCCAAACGTATAGGAATCCTCACTAGTGGCGGGGATTGTGCTGGCCTCAATGCAGTGATTCGAGCGGTCACCTTACGCGCTGAATTGAAATATGGCTGGGAAGTTTATGGCATCAAACAAGGGACCATGGGACTACTCGCGCGGCCTGTGCAAATTGAGCGCATTCGCTTGGATCAAGTGGATGGGACTTTGCTGCGTCGCGGAGGAACTATTCTTGGCACCACAAATAGAGGTAATCCCTTCTCTTTTCCGCAGGCTGATGGGACATTTATGGATCGTTCCGATGAAATTGTTGAAGGCTTTCGCCAGTCGGGCTTAGACGTGCTGATAGGTATTGGTGGCGATGGAAGCCAAGCGATCCTGAGAGGTTTAGCACAGAAGGGCGGCATTGATTACATTGCCATTCCCAAAACCATCGATGATGATATTGGTCTGACTGAGCATTCCATTGGCTACTCTACTGCCGTTGCTGTTGCTACAGAAGCCTTAGACCGTCTCCAGCCTACAGCTGCCAGCCATGATCGAGTGATGATTTTAGAGGTGATGGGCCGTGATGCTGGTCATATCGCACTGGCTGCCGGTATCGCAGGTGGGGCAGATGTGATCCTTATTCCTGAGATCGCCTATAAAATTCAGAATATAGCGGATAAATTTTCTGAGATTGTGAAATCAGGTCGAAACTTCGCCCTTGTTGTGGTATCCGAAGCTGCAAAAATGGAAGATGGACATAGCTGTACCATCAAAGATACAACTGGCCGAGAGCGTTATGGAGGAATTTCTCACTATCTCGCCGATGAAATTTCCAAGGCCACAGGGGCTGAAACCCGATTTACAGTGCTGGGTCATGTCCAACGTGGAGGACAGCCTGTAGTGGAAGATCGTATCCTGGCGCAAGTCATGGGTGTGAAAGCCGTAGATTTGATCGCTGAGGGCAAATTTGATCGTATGATCGCCTGGCAGAATCGCGAAGTAGTGGATGTGGATTTGCAAGAAGCCATCGCCGCTTATCAATCTGTGGATGTGGATGGGACTCTGGTCAATTCAGCCCGCGGTTTGGGGATCAGTTTCGGTGATGAAACTTTTTCAAATTAACGCTTTCCCTCATTGCCTTCGGTGTGTTTCAATAGGCCAAATTTTACAACTTGGAGCAATATATTATGTCAACACCTCTCATGCCAATGGCGACTGCCGTTTGGTTAATCGATAATACTACTCTTACATTCGAACAAATCGGTGCATTTTGTGGAGTTCATACTCTTGAAGTACAAGCTATTGCTGATGGCGATATTGTTGTGGGTATGCAGGGCCGTGATCCCATTGCAGCTGGTGAGCTTACCTTCGAAGAGATTGCTCGCTGTCAGGCGGACTCGGAAGCACGGTTGGTTCAGTCTCCTCCTACTACGGCGGTGCCAAAACCTAAGAAACGTAGCCGCTACATACCTCTTTCCAAGCGTCAAGATAAGCCTTCGGCTATTCTCTGGCTTATCAAAGAGCACCCCGAAATCCCTGACAGCCATATCGTCAAGATTCTCAGTACTACAGCGGCGACCATTAAGTCGATCCGTGGAGGTACTCATAAAGGTATGGAGAGCCTCACTCCTAAGTCACCCTCTGATCTGGGGTTGTGTACAACAGCTCAGTTGCAAGAATTAATTGCTGGCTCAGTGAAAGCAAGTTCCAAAAAGGCAAAATAAGCAATGGAAGAGCTGGTTAAGTGGGGTTTGTTTGCTGCAATGGCAGCCACGGTTGTAGCTTTGGCCTTGGGTTTGTTTACCTTCTTTAAATCAGGTCCCGATAAGTCGGGAAAGAGTAACCGGATGATGCAATTGCGCGTGTTATTCCAGGCTATTGCTCTAGCTTTTTTTGCTCTCCTTCTTTATATGAGGCAGGGATGAGTATACGTCTTTCAAAGATCTATACGAAAACGGGAGATAAGGGCACAACAGGGCTTATTTCCGGTGAGCGTGTAGCCAAGGATCATGTGCGCATCCAGGCAATAGGTGATGTTGATGAGGCTAATGCTACCCTTGGTTTAGCTGTTCTTCACAGTGATGGTGACGAAAATGTCCAAAAAGTTCTTCAGAATATTCAAAATGATCTTTTTGACTTAGGCGCTGATATGGCTTTGCCGATGAGCTCTGATAAATCCAATACTTTGCGTATCATCGAAAGCCAAGTGAATTATCTTGAAGACCAAATTGATGAATTTAATACTCACCTCAGGCCATTGGATTCGTTTGTTTTGCCCGGAGGGTCCCCACTTTCTGCTGCCATGCATCAAGCTCGAGCTGTCGTGCGCCGCGCAGAAAGGTCTCTAGTAAAATTAAATGAGAAAGAAGATATTAACCCTTTTGCGGTTCAATATATAAATCGTTTGTCTGATTTACTGTTTGTTCTGGCCCGTTGGGGCAATGATAATGGTAACAGTGACATCTTATGGAAGCCCGGAGCCAACAGGGACTCGAGCTAGATTAAACCAGGGGGGAAAATGAAAGTTCTCGTACCTATTAAGCGTGTTGTAGATTATAGCATTTTAGTATACTAATTACGGAATATATGCTATAAAAGTAGGCATGACCTACGGATACTCCATTGAGCTAAGAGCTCGGGCGATGTCTTTCCTGGATTCTGGAAAGTCTCGCAAAGACGTGTGTGAAACCTTCAA
>CAJQNC010000050.1 GCA_905479605.1 uncultured Alphaproteobacteria bacterium
AAGGTTTCACACACGTCTTTGCGAGACTTTCCAGAATCCAGGAAAGACATCGCCCGAGCTCTTAGCTCAATGGAGTATCCGTAGGTCATGCCTACTTTTATAGCATATATTCTGTAATTAGTATACTAAAATGCTATATTACATCCCGTCTGTGGCCCGAGGTCCCGGTGTTGGCGTTTATTACCCGAGCAAGCTCGGATAAACGGTCAAACCGGGATGACGATGAATCATTGAGTTGTGTTATTTATTCGACAAAGCCCCTACAGGGGGCGAGGTATGATGTTTCAATAGAAAAATTATATGCCTATTAAGAAACCTTCGTCAAAGCACTCTTATACTGCTCAACAGTTTGAATATCTTCAACACCAAACCCACAGCTCTCCATTCTTTGGACAAGATCATCAATGACCTCATCCAACTGGGTCTGAGTGGAGCCCTCACAACGAACCACAACACCATCCTGGGTATTGGAGGCACGCATAAGCCACCAGCCCTGGGGTAAGTTGGCACGAACCCCATCGATATCCACATAAGGTGTGCCCTCGGCTTTGAGGTGGGAGGCAATGCCTTCCACAACCTGGAACTTGCGAGCACCATCACAGTCAAGACGAATCTCAGGTGTTGCAAATGTTTGAGGCAGGTCATCATAGAGCTCAGCTGGTTTTTGGCCTGATTGCCAGATCATTTTAAGCACGCGTAAAGCTGAATAGATACCGTCATCAAAACCATAGTAGCCATCAGCAATGAAGATATGACCACTCATCTCACCTGCGAGCAGAGCACCGGTTTCCTTCATCTTGGTTTTGATATGCGAGTGACCCGTCTTCCACATCAGGGGTTCACCCTTCTGTTGGCGCACACCCTCGAACAAAGCATTACTGGCCTTCACATCCGCTATGATGGTCGCCCCGGGACTTGTCTTTAAAACATCCCGCGCGAGCAGCATTAGCAGTTGATCACCCCAGAAAATACGACCCTGAGCATCCACAGCACCGATACGGTCACCATCACCATCAAAGGCAACACCGATATCAGCCTGTTGTTTTTTGACTTCTTCCTGCAGTTGCACCAGATTCTCTGGCACAGTCGGGTCGGGGTGGTGAGCAGGGAAAGTCCCATCAACGGTGCCATTGATGATATGGTGTTCACCAGGAATCTTGGTAAGCAGGCGACTCACAACTTCTGCACCCGCACCATTGCCTGGATCCCATACAACTTTTAAACCAAAGTCTGCTGGGAAGCCTTCTGCAATGCGATTGACATAGTGATCGATAATGGGCGTATCGTGATAAATACCCGCACCTGTCAGCAGCTCACCTGAAGCGACGGCCTTGGCCATATCTTGAATGTGCTGCATGTAAAATGAGGACTTAAAGATGGTCATCTTAAACCCGTTATATTCTGACGGGTTATGCGATCCGGTTACCATAACGGCAGCATCTGTATTCAAATGATATTCACCGAAGTACACCATGGGTGATGGACCAAGGCCAATATCGAAAACCTCACAGCCTGATTCAAGGAGACCTTCAATGAGCTTCTCAGCCAGCTCAGGGGATGTCAAACGACCATCACGCCCCACACAGACTTTGAGGCCACCTTTTTCACGAAGAGAATGGCCAAAGCCACGACCAATCCAGTACGCATCGGTTGGGTTGAGATCAGTGTCAACAACACCACGAATGTCATAGGCTCGAAGAATTTTAGGGGTAAAGGTGTAGGACAATAGTTTCTCCTGGCTAAGCCACCTTCTTCATATCTTCTGCAGCTTGTGATTCATCACCGTCATCCTTCAGCCAGTTTTCTAGCCAGTGGATGTCATAATCTCCTGAAATTACAGTTGGCGCATCAGCAAGCCTGCGATGTAGTGGCAGCAGGGTCTTAATACCGGTAATTACATACTCATCAATGGCGCGGCGCACCCGAGCAATACATTGCTCACGATCATCCGCATGGATAATCAACTTCGCGGCCAAGCTGTCATAATGAGGGGGCATGCGATAGCCAGCATAGATGTGGCTGTCGACTCGAACACCCAAACCACCCGGCGCGTGATAATTTTCGATCAAACCAGGTGAAGGCATAAAGGTTTCAGGATCTTCTGCATTCACACGGCATTCAATCGCATGGCCTCTGATCTTTACATCATCCTGCGTCAGGCTAAGTTTCTCTCCCGCTGCAATGCGGATCTGCTCACGCACGATATCCACACCGGTGATCATCTCAGTGATGGGGTGCTCGACTTGGATACGCGTGTTCATCTCAATGAAGAAAAACTCTCCGTTTTCATAAAGGAATTCAATGGTTCCCGCACCACGGTATCCCAAGGTGCTGATCGCTTTGGAAACAATTTCACCCAGCTCTTTGCGCTGAACATCTGTAATCACTGGAGATGGCGCTTCTTCCCAAACCTTCTGGTGGTTGCGCTGAATGGAACAATCACGCTCACAGAGGTGAATGGCATTCCCAAAGGTGTCCGCCAAAATCTGCATCTCAATATGGCGAGGTTTTCCCAGATATTTTTCCATATAGACCTGGTCATTTCCAAAGCAGGCCTTAGCTTCGGTACGAGCAAAACGATACGCTTCTTCCAACTTATCAGCGGACTGGGCCACTTTCATGCCCTTACCACCACCACCAGCAGCAGCCTTGATCAATACAGGGTAGCCAATAGCTTCAGCTAAACGTTGAGCATCTTCCAGATCCACAACTTCTCCGTCAGATCCAGGCACCACCGGAATCCCTAGACGTTGCACCGTATCCTTAGCAGAAATCTTATCACCCATGAGGTCAATGTGTTCAGGCTTGGGACCAATAAAAGCGATGCCGTGGTCTTCCACCATTCCAGCAAACTGGGAGTTCTCAGCCAAAAAGCCCACACCAGGGTGAATCGCATCCACACCACAGACTTCAGCTGCCGAGATAATCGCTTGCATGTTCAGATAGCTGTCCTTAGAAGGTGCTGGACCAATACACACAGAAGCATCAGCCAAACGCACAGGTTTAGAGTCAGCATCCGCTTGGGAATAAACCATAACGGTCTGGATGCCCATTTCTTGACAGGCCCGCAGAATACGGAGGGCTACTTCACCACGGTTTGCTATGAGAATTTTTTTAAACATCGTCACCTACCACTATTGATTTGTTAAAAAGGGGGCAGTGCTATTGGAGGGTCACCAATGGCTCACCAAATTCGACAGGATCCCCGTCGGCCACCGTCACTTGAAGCACCTTACCCGCACGTGGAGCCTTAATGGGGTTCATGACTTTCATAGCCTCGATGATCAACAAAGTATCCCCCGCTTGCACGATATCACCGGGCTTTACAAATGGTTCTGAGTCTGGATCTGGCTTGAGATAAGCCGTACCCACCATAGGAGAATTCACTGGCTCACCTGCGGCAGCGGCAGGTTGTGGAGTAGGGGCTGCAGGAGCAGAAACTGGAGCGGAAGCTTCTGAAACGACAACTGGAGCCGCCTGAGTGGGCGCTGAGACGTTGGGTGTACGAGCAACCTTGATCCGGTGAGTACCCACTTGATATTCAACCTCATTCAACTGAGTGTCATCCAACAACTGAGCTAGAGCGCGAACTGCATCGCCATCAACACTAAACTTTTCTGCCATAGTTAATCTATCTCCAATACTAAAATGAATTGTTACTTCCGTATAAACGACTTGTTTAGGAATTACAAGGTTATTGTAGATCAGGACCTTCCCTAAATGAAGCCTCAGCAAAAGCCTCGTATGCGGCCTAAGGTCCCGGAGATGAGACTCGCAACCCAGGCAAAGCCTGAGCTCGCCTACGTCCCAGGATGGAAATATTTCCTTCAAATCAACACATTGCCATCATACCGGTTTGTGCGTTTGTCCGAGCTTGCTCGGGTAACAAACGCACAAACCGGAGTCTTAGGATGCAAGAAAGGCTTTTGCAGGAGATCGACTAAAATACTCACTTGGAGGTTGTTGGAAATCCGTTACTGGCCTGGCGAGAGAGAGATTTAAATTATAAAGAAGGGCCTGCATTGAATACACCGGTATCTCGATGAAATATTGAGTCCAAAACCCTCGACCAATGGCGATAAAGTGATCGTGGACCTCATTTCCTCAAATTGGGAGGAAAAATCATGTATCGACTTGAAGACACCCAAAAATTCGAAGAAGTATCTACCAAATTAATACTATCTTAACGAATCATCTGAATAAGTCCGCATTCGCGTAGTTTTTTCAGGTCAGAAGAGTTGCCCAGTCTTTAACTGTGAGTTTTATGAAGTACGAGCCCCCGATTTGGGGGATT
>CAJQNC010000051.1 GCA_905479605.1 uncultured Alphaproteobacteria bacterium
TGAAGGTTTCACACACGTCTTTGCGAGACTTTCCAGAATCCAGGAAAGACATCGCCCGAGCTCTTAGCTCAATGGAGTATCCGTAGGTCATGCCTACTTTTATAGCATATATTCTGTAATTAGTATACTAAAATGCTATAATTGGCGCACAGATTGGTCAAAAAGAGCCCCAGTTTGTTCATTAGAGGTGAGATCATCTGGGTGTAACCAGTGAATACGTTGGGGTGTGCCGTCTTCACTGGCACCTAGGGTCCATAATTCTGGGCGGAGGAAATATCCTTCCTGTGGTAATGACACGGTATCACTAATCAGTTCCTTAATGACATCGAGATGGGCACTCGTATACTTCGCACGCTCAAACGTAACAAAAGAAATATGAGCATCAGCATCTGAAGACATTTTGACTTCCCAATTATACCCAGCAGTATCTTTTTTAGTTACATCTAGGTTTTTCTTCATCTGACTAATTTCAGGTTCATAATAGGTTTTCCTTAAAGCCTTGGCATTTGAGACAGGGGCTACTATGGATAGGTGATCATCAGCAGGTAGAACCGCGTAAGCGTTGCCGAGTAAAATGGTAAGAGAAAAAGCACCACTAAGTAAAAAGCTCATTTAAAACTCCAAAATTTTCTTATGAGTAACATTCGTAAATAACAAAAATATTTTTACATAATACTACATATGGGGGTTATCTTGTTTTTGTCAGTTATATTTTTACAATTACTTACGGCTTTTCTTTGAGTTTTTCGTTTTCTTTTCTGCTGGAGGATTTGCCTTGCGAGCTCTCCAGTTCTCACGCCACATGAGAGCACACGGTGTAACAGCTAGGGTTAAGATCGAAGCAAATAGCAGGCCTGATACGATGCAAGTCGCAAGCATGATCCACCATTGGGTTGCGGGTGAGTCATAGGTGATGTTGCGTTCCATGAAGTTTATATTTAATGCAAGTAGGATGGGCATTAGGCCAAGAATGGTGGTGAGCTGGGTTAACACGACAGGGCGTAAACGCTGCGCACCTGTGCGCAGTACAGCATCGCGCATGCATGTTGCGAGGGGACGTAGCCGGTCAAATGTATCAATCAAAATAATATTATTGCTTACAATAATACCCGATAGGGCGATCACACCAATGCCGCCCATGACAATGCCAAACGGCATACCTCTAACGAAGAGCCCTATCAGTACTCCTATAACGGACATGACGATCGAGCTGAGTACTAATCCTGCGGAGAAGAAACTATTGAATTGCGTTACCAAAATGATAGCTATGGCAAAGACGGCCACAAAGAAGGCCTTGGTTAAGAAATCCATGGCTTCTTGTTGGTCTTCATCTTCACCTTTGAATTGGATCCGTGTTCCTTGTTCAAGGTCTGCAGTCTGAATCCAATTTCGGATCTCATTGACTTTATCATTAGATAAAACTCCTGACAGGATATCCGCTTTGAGTGTCATCACTTGATTACCATCGCTGCGATGAATAAATCCCACTCGGGGTTCAGGGCTACGAGAAATAAAGTTGCTGATTGGAATCAGACCTTCCTTGGAGCGAACTCGAATACGATCTAGCTGGTCAAGTGTTCGGTATTTCTTAGGATAGCGCATGACAATATCCACCTCATCAGTGGCGTCATCTGGTCGATACGTTCCTACTATGAACCCATTTGTAGCCAGACGAAGACCTGCGCCTACTAAAGCTACATCAGCGCCAAACTTGGCCGCTTGGGCACGGTCAATATTAATCTCCCAGCGAATGCCTGGTATAGGACTATTGTCCTCAACATCTTTCAATCCATCAAGATTTTCTAGAAAACTTCGGATCTTCTGAACTGTAGGTTGAAGTTGTTCCGGGTTCGGTGTGTAGACTTGTAGTTCGATAGGTTTCCCCTGTTTGGGACCTGGTTTATCTGCACGGGCTTCAATTCGAATGCCGGGGACATCGGCTGTGCGTGTCAGAATATCTTCCATGATTTGGTCGACCTTACGGCGAGCCTGCCATTCAACAAACTCGAGAGTGATTTTCCCAATGACATCCTCAGCTTCACCACCACCTCCGCGGCTGCCGCCACCACTGTTTTTCTTGCCCCCTGGTTTTCCTACTCGGGTATAAATAGATTTCAGCTCTTCCATATCAAGAATTCGGTTTTCCACCTGTTTGAGAATTTCATCTTGTTCTTTAAGGGAGAGATTGCCTCGAGCATGAACGGTAATTGCGGCTTGGTCCGCTTCAATGTCAGGGAAAAACTCTATTCCTTTGCCAAAGATGGAATAAGTGATGACAATGGCTATCAACAGTCCTGCCGCCCCAGCAACAACTCGTCCAGGATAGTCGAGAAGTTTGTTAAGGGTGTGAATATATAGCCCCGTTCCACCTGTGACAGAGAATAAATCTCCATCCTCCGTGGCTTGTATGGTGTGTTTCTTACGTGCAACCAGGTCTGGGGACAGGCCACCAAATACTGATCCCAAAGCGGGGATAAAAAATAAAGCCATGAGTATGGATGCTGAAAGGGTTGCAAGCAGGGTTATGGGAAGGAATTTCATAAATTGCCCTACAGTTCCTGGCCAGAATAGCAAAGGTGCGAACACCACCAGTGTCGTTACTATTGAGGTTATTACTGGCCAGGCCATACGCTGAGCGGCTTCACGATAGGACTCAAGTGGGGTAAAGCCTTCCATCATGCGGCGGTCAGCGTATTCGGTCACAATGATCGCCCCGTCCACTAGCATGCCTACGGAGAGAATAAGGCTAAATAAGACAACGATATTGAAAGTATATCCCAACATATCAATGACCAAGACACCTGCGAGAAATGAACCAGGAACCGCTATTCCTACAAGTAAAGCCGAACGCCAGCCTAAGCTTGCGATGATAACCACCATAACTAAAATTACAGCAAAGATTAGATTATCTTGTAGGTCTCCCAACATATCTTGGATGCGATCGGATTGATCTTGGGCATAGGATACTTGCATTTGCTTGGGCCACAAACTGCGGTTATTTTCCACCACCTCGCGGACTTTCTCTGTTGTTTCAATGATGTTTTCTCCAGCTCGCTTGCTTATTTCCACAGTTACCGAAGCAACCCCCCCATCGCGGGCGTAGCTGAGAGCATCTTTGAAGGTCTTTCGGATTTCGACGAAGTCCTCTAGCTTAACCACAGAATCCTTGTTTACTGAAATAGGGAGCTGACGAATATCTTCCACAGTTTCCAAAAGACCAGGTACTTTGACTGAAAAGCGTCCTTTATCAGTCTCCAAAGTTCCTGCAGATACAATCAAGTTATTGCGTTGGAAAAAGGCAATGGCTGATTCAAAGGAGATGTTGTAGGTCTCTAGTTTTGTAGGATCTATAACAATTTCCACTGACTCTTCTCTGTCTCCCACTACATTAGCTTTAAGAACACTGGATACGCGGCTTTCAATTTCTTCCTTGAGGTCACGGGCAATCCGGTAGAGCTCCCGTTCTGGAATAGCGCCGGTAAGCTTGACCACAAGAATTGGGAATTGACTGAAGGCCAGCTCACGGATCACCGGTTCCTCAGCTTCCTCAGGTAAATCAGATTTCGCCAAGTCAACTTGTTCTCGAACATCAGTTAGAGCCTTGTCCACATCATACCCTGCCACAAACTCGATGACTAGGCTGCCACCATTTTCATAAGCCGTTCCTTTGACTTCCTTCAGTCCTTCGATAGTGCGGATCTTTTGTTCCATGGGGCGTAGAAGAAGACGTTGGGAGTCTTCCGGAGATATTCCCTCATAGAATACAGAGACAAAGACAATCGGAATTTTCACGTCGGGAGACGATTCCCGTGGTATTGATATATAAGAACTTATTCCCATAACTATAATCAATACCAGTAGTGAAAGAATGGTGCGGACCCTTGTCAGTGCAGCTTCAATAAGGGAGCGCATTTTGAGTCTCCATGACAGGTGTGACTTTTTGTTGCTGTGTTACAAACTCTTGTCCAGTGACAATAAGATTCACCTCGTTAGGTATACCGGTGATCCATATGGTGTCTGAACTAGAATTCACCACTTTCACTTGGAAGAACTGAACTTTATCCTCTTTATCTATCGCTTTCACACCAATACGCCCCTCTGTGTCCAGAGTAAGGATTGCAGGTGATATTTCATGAGCCCTGGTATTGCTCACAGGGATACCAACCTCTAAGCTTAATCCATCTCCCAATTTGTAATCTTTGTTATCAACTGAAATTTCGACTCGGAATGAGCGGGTGTTTTCATCAGCTTTGCGACTGATAAATGTGACATCTCCTTCACGCTCTTCACCTTGGGTAAAGCGAACGCGGGCACGCTGGCCTACTTTAAGCTGTTGAACTTCAAGTTCTGAGACATTCACAATGGCTAAAATTGGATCAAGATCGACAATGTTACAAAGCACATCGCCAACATCTGCAAAGGTACCGATCTCTACACCGCGCGATTCCAGGGTACCTGAGAAAGGAGCAGTAATGGTTGTATCGTCAATTTCACGCTGTATGGCAGCAACGTGGGCCTCAGCCTCATTTAATTCAGCTAGCGAGAAGGCTAAGGCTGTATCAGAGCGAAAGTTTTTTTCATTAAGCTTCTTTGCTGCATTATATTCGAGTTTCTTTTGACGGAGCATGGCTTGGGCTTCATCCATTTTTGCTTGTTTATCTCGGAGTGAGATCTTGAGAAGAACTTGCCCCTCTTTAACAATATCTCCTTCCTCAGCCATTATGTCATTGACCCGGCCTGAAACTTCGGCCCGAATATCGACGGAGCGGTCAGCTTCTGAGAATCCTCGCGAAAGTAAATAAACCGTGTGGTCCTTGGCGATGGAACGTTCAACTTTGACCCTGGTGAGTAGTTTTTCTTTTTTCTGAGCCCCGTCATCTGACCCAAAACGAAAAATGCCCGACGCTAGCCAAATAGATACGAAAATCAATACACCTAAAGCGATCTGTTGTGATCTGGTCATTGGACTCCCGTTTGTTAATGCTCAAGCCGGGGTTGGCTAAATGTCTAGATAAATTATGGCAAATTTTAGGTTAATTTTTTATAAATATAAACCAGGAAACTCAAAAAATATTTCAATAAAAAAGGGGGCCAAATCCCCCCCTTTTCGAAAGCTTAGAAATCTTACCTGCGGTCGCCTAATAGGCGCAGCATCATCAAGAACAAATTGATAAAATCTAGGTACAGGGTCAAAGCTCCGAACACTGCACCTTTTTTCAATGCCTCAGTGCCAGCACTTTCAGAATAACCTTCCTTGATTTTTTGGGTATCATAGGCAGTTAACCCTACGAAGACACCAACACCAACCAGTGATATGAGTAGGTTCAGCATGGTGCTTTGTAGGAAGAAGTTCACAACCATGGCGATGATGACGCCAATAAGTCCCATGAATAAGAAGGATCCCCAGGAAGTGAGGTCTTTACGTGTTGTGTAGCCGTAGAGACTCATAGCAAAAAATGTTCCTGCTGTGATGAAGAATACTCGAGCAACGCTGGGCATTTCATAGACTAAGAAGATGGCCGAGAAGGTTACACCATTGAGAATGGCGTAGGTCCAGAACCAGCCTTGGGCAGATGCCGCAGACAAAGAGTTTGCTCGGAAGCTAATATAAAGCACGATTCCAAGTGGAGCCAATGCAAAAATAATCCAGAAGGGCATCACGACGGCTTGCAACGCGGGAGTTGAAGCAACAATGTAAGCCACCAAACCAGTCATGGCCAGGCCAAGTCCCATGTAGTTGTAGACTTGCAGCATGTACTGACGAAGACCCTCATTGAAAGCGCTTTGGGAGCCTTCTCTTATTACAGTCTTTTGATTATAACGGTTTTCCATAATCGTTTCCTTTCATACCAACCACACAAAAAACATGGTCGCATCAGGGAGTATTTGCGAATTAGCGAACTCCCTTACCTACATTTGGTTTTAAGTCTAGTGAAAAACCTAAAGAAATGCAAGTTTTAGGTAATACCGAATAGGACCACCTCATGAAAATTGAAGATGAGCAAGTCGGTCTCCCAAAAAACCTCAGCCCTTTAGGGGGATTTTGGGTTCTTATCTCGCCCAAGCTGGGGCGAGGTTAGTTTTCTTGGTCAAAAAATAGATTTGCCCCCAAAATATTTATGAGGTGGCCCTGTAATACCCAAGGCTATATCAAAATTAGCCTTCAACGTTCAAGACAGCGCCATCCCCAATAAGAACTTTATTAGTATTGAGGTCATTTACAACACTTTGGTCCATGATGTTCATCTGGCTTTTTGTTTGGAGCTGATTGGTTGCTTCATCATAGGTAACCCTTTGAACAGTGAAGTTAGCGGGCACAACCTTATCGGCATATCTAATATCAAATGTAAAGATTAGCCCTGATTTTTCAGCAGAAGTCGTGTAGGCCACAAATTCATCCATATTAACTTTACTAGTTTGTCGGATAGGGCGATCGGTGATGACAGTGATTTGGTTCTCTGTGGTGTCTGTTGGGGCAGTGAAGTTAGAAAAAGTAATTTCAAGGGAGACCGCACATTCCTTAGCAACTTCACATGTTTGGGAAGGTCTAATCTGGTATTCCGAAATAGGAATGGTGAAGTAAAGAGGGCTTGTAGATAGCTTCTCAAGTTCCTGTAGAGACTCTGCGAATGTAATAGAAGGCATAATTAAAGAAATAACTAATATAATATTAAACATTTTTACCCCTTGTTTATACTTTGTTAATACTTTTATTGTATTTTATTTTTACGAAATATATATCAAAAGTTTGTCTTTAGCAACAAGTTCTTATGGAGGGAACCTAGATATGATGAAACTATTTTCAAGTCTCGTTGTCGCAACATTTTTTATAAGTCCAGTAATGGCAGAGATAACAAATACAACGAGTACTCAATCAGAACAAGCCGCCTCGAATCAAGGTGGAACAGATATTATTATCAATTCTGGTGGGCTGGGTTTTTCCAATGACTTCACTCAGGTTTATCTAACCTCACCAACAGTGAACATGAAGCAATCTACTAATTCAACAAAGATGCAACCCATATCTGTTGATGAGTTTATTTCATTATGGAGTACCAAAGAGGAATTGGCGGACTTTGACAAGAGTCAACGGAACGCCATTCTTTCGTCTTGGGACGAAGAAAATAACTATTTGGAGTCATCATTCATTATCAAAAGTGCTGAAAAGCAAGGAGATAAGCTAGCTTTAAATGTACAGTATCTCACAAACCCAAGTGAAAAAATTACTCCCATTTCTATAAATAGCGAGCCGGCTCAAAAGGCAGATTTATCTGAATTCTTATCGGGGACAGATAAGGCTGCTGTGACAATATTGGTGGATTGTACATGGCGTTTCATGGACGGTCGTTGCTAAACTAAGGTTTCCTATTTTTAAGGGCCCTTGTGGCCCTTTTTTTATGTTTTTTCCCCTCTTGTATTTTGAATTCATTTCTCCCATGATGGCGCCATGACAGTGGAAATCTATACAGATGGTTCATGTAAAGGAAACCCTGGCCCAGGCGGCTGGGGTGTTGTGCTTCGTTATGGAAAAACTGAGAAGGAATTATCTGGTTCTCATCCTGATACCACTAACAACCGTATGGAGCTGCAGGCCGCTATTGAGGGGTTGAAAGTCTTAAAGCGCCCAGTGGAGGTTCACGTTTATACCGATAGCACCTATGTGCGTGATGGTATCACCCAGTGGATCCATGACTGGAAAAAACGGGGGTGGAAGAGTGCCAGTAAAAAACCAGTGAAGAATGCAGATCTATGGCAGGAACTGGATGAGCTTGCTGCGCGCTATACCATCAAGTGGCACTGGGTGAAGGGTCACTCTGGTCACCCTGAAAATGAGCGCGCTGATCAGCTGGCGACAGCTGCTGCAGAGAGTTTACTCTGACGGCTCTGCCTCACCCCTTGCTTGGTTGATAGCTGTGGTCACTTGATTTACCGTCAGAATTTCTGGTAGAGGAATGCCCTTAGGAGCACTCGGCCCAAACACGATATTGAACGGAATCCCAAAGCGTTTGTTGTCTTGTAGAAATTCTGTAATTTTGGGATTTTGCTTCGTCCAGTCCGCACGCATGGCGATCACATCCGGTTGCGTAAGCAGTTCAGTCACACGCGGGGATTCGAAGACGAGCTTCTTATTGACGCCACATGTCACGCACCAATCGGCAGTCACATCTACAAAAACCGTATAGCCTTGATTTACCAGATGAGGAATGGCTTTGTCATCAAAGGCACACCATAAAGACATACATGCCCCGTTGTCTTTAATTTGGGGTAGTTGGCTGAACTCCTCCTTTTCATGGCGAAAGAAAGGAACACTGGCCGTAACCAGAAGTGTAAGGACAATGGTTAGCCATGTGATTCGATGCTGCCACCATAATTGAGCGAGTATAACGAGAGTTCCCCCAAGGATCAGCCACAGTAAATATGTGGAAATATGGGCTTGTAATATATAGCCCAACCACACTGCTGTTGCTACCAGTGCGAGGCCAAGAACACGCTGCAGAATCATCATCCATTTTCCCGGTTTGGGTAAAGGTAAGCGATGGGATGGGACTAACATTGCGATTAAATAAGGACTAGCAAAGCCGAGTCCTAAAGCAAGAAAAACAGCTAATATGTCCGAGTAATCACGGGCAAGTGCAAAGCTTAATGATGTTCCCACAAAGGGTGCTGAACAAGGTGTAGCGAGCAGGGTAGCAAAGACTCCCGAAAAGAAATCCTTTAATTTCGAGGTTTCTCCAGCGTGGGAGGCTCTATCCACCAGCCTTCCTGGGAGTTGAAATTCAAACAACCCCAGCATATTGGCAGCAAAAAGAATAATCACAATGAACAAAAACGTCAGAAAATAAGGGTTTTGGAAATGCATTCCCCAACCCACCAGTTCTCCTGAAGCTTTGAGAGCAATGGCTCCCATGGCTAAGAACAAGAATGATGCGATAATACCAAGAGCTGTCATGGCGAAATGTGAGGTGCTGACTGTATCTTTATGCTTGGCAAAATACATTAGTTTTAAGGATAAAACCGGTAGTACACAGGGCATAAAGTTCAGGATAAATCCGCCCAACAGGGCTACCAAAAGAATCATGAAAAGGGAGGGACCTTCATACTGCCCTTCGATTTGCTCTAGTACTTCTTCAACCCATTGGCTTTCAGGGCCACCTGGGGTGATTCGGATTTGAAGCTCTGTCTCAACAGGTACGCATAAAACTGCACAGCTCAGAAGTCGAACCTTGAGTTTCAACAAAACTGATTTGCTGGAATCATGGGGAGTGATGTGCATAGGTATAAGTGTTTTTTCTGTGTACACATAAGAAATGCCATCATCATCCGAAATCTGTTGGGGCATAGGCCACATGGGTTCAAGGTCTATCAAATTTTCCGATTCACTCCAATTGAGATCTGGAGCGAACCCAGCAGATTCAGCGGCCAATGGGGGTGGGGCATAAATGCGCCAGCCTTGCGCAGGGGTAAGTACCAACCCGGCAGTGGGAGTAGCATCAGTTTCACCCACGATGAGCTTCATCTCAACGGTTTCATCTTGGGCACCTACCTGTTGATAGGGTAGGAGCAATGGCAAAAGCAGGCTGATAATTTTGATGAATCTGGTCATTTGTAATAAATTATTAAGACTTTCTGTGTCATTCTTTGGTTATACAAGAGGGGGACCATTTTGAAGGATAAATACACCCATCCGCAAGAGTTTTCTGGCTACATGACGGGGCAACTGCTTTTAGCAACACCGCAAATGCAGGATGCGCGGTTTGAGCGTGCTGTTATGTACGTATGTGGACATGATCAAAATGGTGCTATGGGACTTATTGTTAATAAGTATATTCAAGAGCTTACTTTCAAGGAACTCATTCAACAGCTTGGTCTTCCAGCAGATAGAATACAGTTTGATCATCCCGTTCACTTTGGGGGACCTGTGGATAATGGGCGAGGGTTTGTGTTGCATACCGATGACTATGTGCATCCAACAACTGTTCATTTATTTGATAACTTAGCGATGACGGCAACTCTGGATATTTTGCAGTCTATTGCAGAAGGTGAAGGGCCTGATGAAAGCCTTGTTGCCATGGGATATACAGGCTGGGGACCTGGCCAGTTGGAGCAAGAAATTAGCAATAATATGTGGTTACAGATGGATCCAGACTTTGCATTGATCTTTAGTACTCCCATAGAGCACAAGTGGGAATTGGGAATGCAGAAGTTGGGGATTGATGTGGCTACTTTCGATCCGCATGCAGGTCAAGCTTAAAAGTATCTGTGTACGCAGAAATCAGTAGTCTCAATCAATGCAGATTTAAGAGGTGAGTCAGGAAAGCACGTGAGGCTTTTGGCGGCTTTATCTGCATATATTTTGGCCTCTTCGAAGCTTTGTGTAAGAGTGCCATGCTGATTCATGAGCTCAATAGCAGCTTCCAGATCTCCATCTTTTTGGTTTAAATCTTGTAAGCTGCGCTTCCAAAAACTGAGTTCGTCCTCATCAGCGTTCTGAACAGCTAAAATTACTGGCAGTGTTACACTCCCATCACGAAAATCATCACCTACTGCTTTGCCAAGAGATTGTTGCTGGGCAGTATAATCCAGCAAATCATCAATCAGTTGAAAAGCAATTCCCAGATTAAGACCATATTCACCTAGGGCTTCAATTTGTTCATCCGAAGCGTTGCTTGCGATGGCTCCCACCTTGCAAGCAGCTTCAAAGAGACGTGCTGTCTTGCCATCGATAATTTCCATGTAGCGCTCTTGGCTTAATGAAATATCACGGCCCTGAGCGAGTTGGGCGACCTCGGCCTCTGCTAGGGCTGAGCAGGTTTCAGAAATTATAGAAAGGGCTGAAATAGAACCCACGTTAGTGCACATTTGAAACGCTTTACTGAAAAGATAATCCCCAGCAAGTATGCAGGCCTGATTGGTCCAGACTTGGTTAGCAGCTTTATTGCCCCTTCGAAGGGTACTCTCATCCACAACATCATCATGCAGCAGTGTCGCTGTGTGGATGTACTCGATTACAGCTGCTAGTTCAATTTGTTGCGGGTTTGATTCTCCACATAGCTTTCCAGAAGCGAGTGTTAGCAAGGGGCGGATTCGTTTGCCTCCCGATGAAAAGAGATATAGAGCCAGCTCCTTTAGAAGGGGAACGTTAGTCTTGAGGCTTTGGTGAATACGCAACTCGAGTTTATCCATGCTCTCGGCGTTTAAATGACACAAGCTTTCAATCGATGGGGGCTTATGTTGAGGATTCGTATCCATTCCTTGCAGCTCTTTCACTGATTTTGTACACTCGGATTAGAAAATGAAAATAACCTGAATAAGTTATGGAATCCAGAGAAAAGAATTACGACGTTATTATTGTTGGAGGTGGCCTCGTAGGAGGATGTCTTGCGCAGGCTTTGTCATTGCAAGACTTTCAGGTGGCGGTCGTTGACGAGAACGATGTAAGTAAAATCTTACAAGATTATCGTGATGGGCGGAGTTATGCTATTTCCCTAGGTTCTAAACGCATTTTGGATGAGATCGGCTTATGGTCTAGCCTGGAAAAACAGACTCAATCCATAGAGACTATTCTTGTGGGAAGTGAGGTCGATGAGTCATTCCTCACTTATCATCGTGAGGATGTAGGAGAGGATGCTCTGGGATTTATGGTTGATGCTGGGCTATTTCGCAGGACAATCCTTTCAAAGTCCCTTAAAAGTGAGAATGTCACTTGGCTCTCTAACAGTACTGTGGATGAATACCAAGTGTCTGCAGAAAAGGTAACGGTAAAGACAAGCCAAGGGGATACCATCACAGCAAAGCTCATGGTTGCGGCGGATGGGGCCCGTTCTCAGATGCGTACCCTAATGGGGATTTCTACCCGTGAGTGGAAGTATGAACAGTTGGCCTTGGTATTTGATGTAGAGCATAAAAATCCCCATGAGAATACTGCTGTTGAGATATTTACGCCTGATGGGCCATTCGCCATCTTGCCTCATAAAGGGCAGAGTGCAGGTTGTGTTTGGTCCCTTAAGCGATCTTATGCAGAAGATTTCTTGAAGTTATCGAAGCAGGAGATGGAAGATGCTCTGAATCTCCGTTTTGAAAAGGTATTCGGGACCCTGAAGCTTATAACTCCTGTGAGTTCTTTTCCTTTGAGTGTTCGTCAACCGGATTGTTGTGTTCAAACTCGTTTTGTGATGGTGGGGGATGCTGCTCATACTATTCATCCTTTAGCTGGGCAAGGGGCTAACTTAGGTTTTCGAGATGTTCAGGTGTTGGTTAGGGAGCTAACAAAAGTACTTAAGTTGGGGATGGATATTGGCTCTGAAAGTGTCCTCAAAAAATATCAGAGAAAGCGCCGCTTTGATAATCTATCGATGCTGATGATCACAGATAGTTCAGCTCGAGTCTTTGCCACACAAAATCCTTTTATGCGCTGGAGCTTTTCCAAAGGATTTAAGTTTTTAAACCGGACCAGCCGCATTAAAAAGCACATGATGCGTCATGCCATGGGGTTAGTGAAAGATTTTCCTCGGCTTTAATCTATACATTATTTATTTTTTTCTATTGCGAAATTACATATTAATCACTATCTGTAAGTTACACGATATTGATAGTTCGAAAGCGGTGTATTCTATGAGTAAAATACCTAAGATTGTTCCTCTCTATCCATACTTTGGAACTGTTTTGTTTCCTAAGGCAGTTCTACCTTTGGTTGTGAGTAGTCCAGAGGAAAAATCCATTATTGAGGCTGCACTGCGGACTGAACACCGCATGATTGGTGTGGTACAGCCATTGGATGAAACTCAGGATAAATTGCACAAAACTGGCTGTTTGGGGAAGATTATCTCTTTTCATGAAACTGACTCTGGTGGAATGGTTGTGAACATCAAAGGGGTTTGCCGTTTTGATGTTATCCAAGAAGAAGTTTCCCATGCCTCTTTTAGGCGGGTTCGTATTGCTCCGACCCTTGCCGATTTGAAAGATGATAAGGATCCTTTTGTTGATCGTAAATCTCTGATTTCATTGCTTGAAGAGTATCTTGCTGATAGTGGACTTGGTGTCCAGATGGATGAACTGGATGATGTCAGCGATGAGGTGCTCATTAGTTCCCTTGCCATGACATGTCCTTTTGATCCTGCTGAAAAGCAAGCAATCCTTGAACAAGAGAGTTTGGGTGAACAATCTGAACTCATTACTACGTTTATTGAAATGTCCAATCCAGGGCAGAAAAGCAGAATCATCACATATCATTAAGGAGCGGCCCATGACGGATATCAGCCCCAAATTGCTTGAATTACTCGTATGCCCAGTGACTAAGGGTCCCCTTGAGTATGATAAAAAGAAGCAAGAGCTGATTAGCCACCAGGCTAAGCTGGCTTACCCTATTCGTGACGGAGTCCCTGTGATGTTGGCTGATGAAGCCCGTACCTTGAAATCGACCGAAATCAAGCGTTCTGTCCGGAAGTAATTCCATTTCCCTTAAGATGTTGATCGTCTGTGAGCAATAGGAAAAACTATCTATCGCTCATAATAACGCTCATTTTTGAGCGATAGCTTGTTATCTTTTTGAAACCGTTGGAAATCTATTTACGCAACCATTCCAGCACATAGAGCCTAAGAGCGCTGGATAGATTGCACCGGCGTTCTGAGTCGATCTGAGATATCAGCCGGTTAAGCGGGATATTTTGAGCAGCCGCTGATTGGGATAATACTTCCCAGAAAGGGTCTTCTAAAGACACGCTGGTGCGGTGGCCTTCGAGAGTCACCGATCGTTTCTTCATCCGGCTGCGTTCGGGATCTTGATACACCTAGGGCTTCACCATGTTCTCAGGCACAACCCATTTGTCGAATTGCTCTTCCGTAAGTAGCTCAAGTTTGAGGGCAGCCTCTTTCAGGCTGGTGCCATCTTTATAAGCCGTCTTGGCGATCTTGGCGGCATTGTCATAACCAATGTGTGGGTTGAGAGCGGTGACAAGCATCAATGAATTGTAGAGAGATTCGTGAATTTTCTCCTCATTGGCTTCGATGCCAGCAACACAGTTGTCAGTAAAAGATACTGCGGAATCGGTAAGTAGACGAATGGATTGCAGCACATTATAAATAATCATGGGCTTGAACACATTAAGTTCGAAGTGGCCAGTGGCACCTGCTACGGTAATAGCTACATGATTTCCCATCACCTGAGCAGCGACCATGGTCATTGCTTCTGATTGGGTGGGGTTGACCTTCCCTGGCATGATGGAAGAGCCGGGCTCGTTTTCAGGAAGAGTCAATTCACCAATGCCACTGCGAGGGCCTGAGGCCAATAGGCGAATATCATTAGCGATTTTCATGAAAGAAGCTGCAAGCACATTCAATGCTCCAGATACCTCCACCATCGTGTCGTGGCTGGCAAGAGCTTCGAATTTATTAGCAGCTGAGGTGAAGGGGAAGCCAGTGAGCTCAGCCACATGAGAGGCGAACTTTTCTGCAAAGCCAGGTTTGGTATTCAACCCCGTTCCTACAGCTGTTCCTCCTTGTGCCAATGCATACACATGGGGTAGGCAATTCTTAACTCGCTCAATCCCCATCTCTATCTGAGTAGCAAATGCCGAGAAGACTTGTCCCAGGGTGAGGGGGGTGGCGTCTTGGAGGTGAGTACGCCCAATCTTGACGATGTGATCAAACTCTTTTTCTTTCGTACGCAGTGCTCCGCCAAACTTTTCTATGGCGGGCAATAACTGGTGTTGGATTTCAAGAGCGGTGGAAATATGCATGGCCGTGGGGAACGAGTCATTGGTGGATTGACTCTGGTTCACATGGTCGTTGGGGTGAACTGGTTCCTTGCTGCCACGCGTGCCCCCCAGAATCTCAATGGCCCGATTGGCGATGACCTCATTCATATTCATGTTGGACTGAGTTCCGGACCCCGTTTGCCACACTACCAGTGGGAATTCAGCATTCATCCGACCTTCGATGATATCCTCAGCTCCCTGGATGATAGCGCCCGCTAGTTTAGCATCAAGAGTTCCTAAATCCCGATTGGTCATGGCCGCGGCTTTTTTCTGAATTCCAAAGGCACGAATCATCGCCGTGGGGATTCTCTCGGTTCCAATCTTAAAGTTACCAAGTGAGCGTTGGGTCTGCGCTCCCCAATAACGATTGCTAGGGACATCAAGAGTGCCGAAACTATCTGTCTCTTGTCGATATTCTGTGCTGGATTCAGCTTGGTGATTCATTGTAACCTCCCATAAATGTATTCATTACGGTAATTTAATCATATGTCCCCTTTTAAGCCAATGCAGATTGCCCTGGATGAGGCCCGAAAAGCTAGCCTACTGGACGAAGTTCCCGTGGGTGCGGTCATTGTGCATGGTGAGACAGGTGAGATTATATCGGCTACTCACAATGAAATGGTAAGAAACGCCAACCCCACAGCCCATGCGGAGATGCTGGCGATTCAGCGGGCTTGCCAGATCTTAGGCAAAAGTCGGCTGGTTGATTATGATATATATGTCACGCTTGAGCCATGCCCTATGTGTGCCCAAGCCATTAGTTTTGCTCGCTTTCGCCGGTTGCATTTTGGTGCCTATGACCCAAAAGCTGGAGGAGTTGAGCATGGACCCAGAATTTTCCACTCATCCTCCTGTTTTCACCAACCCGAAGTGATCGGCGGCATTGAAGAGGTTCCTTGTGGAGAGATCTTGAAGGAATTTTTCCAGAGTAAGAGGTGAGAGTTATTGTGTGAAATACACCATTTACTCATCTAGGTAATTTTTATTTATATTTATAGAATGCCTTCTGTTTTATACATGATTTCACATAACTACATACAGTTGAATCTCATGATAGGCTAAGCATTATGATCCAGCGTTTCTTTATCTTCCTGATCGCTATTTTCTTCAATTCTTTTTCCTCAGCTGCTGAACCGGCACCATCGTTTGTGGTAAATGTTATTGTCCATGTTCCGTGTTCCTTTGATGCACCCGCAACCAATGAGGAACTTTTGGCAAGGGCCAAAGCACTTCCTTATTATATTGAGAAAGATTTGAATTTTCGGTATACAAATCGAGTAAAGCCCTCTCGCGGTATTATCTGCCCTTCACAATGTATGGATCCTCATGATAACGGCATGCCTTTATCCTTCGCTTTTGGATCATTTTTAAACAAGCTTAAAGAAGAGGCATACACAGGGGCATTAGAGAATACCCAGGCGCATGATCATATCTATGTCGCTGCTCTTCTTAATCGCATGCGTTCACTGGACGAGGCTTATAATTCAGAATTTAGTCACATGGTGGATGATATAGAAACAGATATCCAATACCGAACCATTGCTCGCTTATGGCAACCCCAATGGAAGAAAGAAGTTATTTTTTCAGGTAACCAAACACGACATGTCACTGCCACTTTTGAAGAAGCTCAAGCCTATTATATTCAGCTTAAAGAAAGTGATCCTGAGCTCGCCCAAGCCTTCCTTTTTGTGAATGAGTTCCAAAGATTGAACTCTATCGTCCCTTACCGTGAGCTTCGTGAGTTACTAATGCAAAGCGACGAAACAAAAGCGCTAGTTCGTACCAGTCGAACAGCAAACCCTGAATCTCCTGTATATATGACCTTTATGGATGCCGATACATTATCCTTTGACTTGAGTGGTAAGGGTACCTTTCAAGCATATGCAGAAGCGGTGTCCTCAAGTAATCAAATACTCCACGGTATGACGACAGGGTATGGAGCATCTGTGGATCAAGGACCATTTGTAGCCATGGCTGTGTCTTTAGATTTATCAGTCAGGAGAGCCTTGAGCGAGCGACTTTCTCTAGCTTCATACTTCCCTGAGCCCAATGCTGCATTTCGTGTTCTGGAGGAGCATGAGACTTTGGAAGTATCTATCCCAGGAATTAAAAGCCAAGGTCACCACAAATATGAAAGCCCAAAGGAAGTTCCTCTTCTCATGGGGGAGTTGGTTAAAAAACGCTTTGGGGAGAGTAAAATTACTGCCTCTCCACATTTTCGATTTTTGAAAGAAGGAGAAATCGAAACGCAAGTTCCCGACCGCTTTCTAAAGAATCGTAAAGGCAAAGATGGATCCAGTAGCCCTAAAAAATTTATAGGAAAGTGGATTAAAGAACGAAAAGTTATTGCGGGGGCGACTTTTCAAGATCTTACAAATGTACGTAATACTTCACAATCACATGTGAAGAGTCGAGATTGGGGAGGCTATGTTTTTGCTTATTTTAAAGAGCTCTTAGATCAGACGAAATCTATTCGTCTCGTCGATGGAGGGCGGCCAGGTTCTGTTTTCTCAGGCCGTAAAGATCAACTCTTGACTAGCCTTTTTTCTTCACTTCAAAGTGCATATTCCCCCACGGCAATTACCCTTATTGCAGTCAAAAATCACGGCTATAATTTGCTGGAATATTTGTTTGACCTGCTTCGAAACTTTGAAGAGAGAACCCCAACAGCCCTTTCGATCACCTATGGAAATACAGGTGCACAGGGTACCAAAAGGGTTGGGAAGGTGTTGCAGGACTATGTGAAAACTTATGAAACGTTTGGTATTATAGTGGATAAATTTTTCACAAGGCCTGTCTTCTCACAAGTGCAACTCACTGCTCAACTTTGTGGCCGAGCTGAGATACCCGTTCTAACCCGTTTTCTTCAAGGAATTATTATTATCCCTGTGCCATTTAAGTTGCCCGAACCAAAAGTAAAAGTTGAACGAGCCGTGAAACTTTTACCGCCAGCTATGCGTGCCCCCAAAGAGGAAATTCGACCTGAAGGGCGGTTTCAGTACCCTACAGCGCATATTACTTTCGGGAGTATTAAGCAGCTAATGAGTTCGCTAGGATTGTACAAATCTTACAAGGATCTCGATACGTTTCTTAATCTTCCTCAAGGTAATAGCTGGAGAATAGTTAATAAGGCAAAACTACTTTCACCCAATGTGAGAGCTGTATGGCAAGCCTTTAAAGGTAAGTCTTGGACTGATGTTATAATTAGTCTCAGTCTCAGTGATACAGAAATGGCTAGTATTACTCATTCATCAGAAGAGAATATTCGTCGTGAAAAAGATCGAAATAAACTTTTTCTCGATACTTTCTTTTATCTTCAAGAGAACAATCAGCGAGCCAATGCAGCTTAAAATTGTTATTAGTACTTTTATGTTTGTTAGAACAATATTCCGAGTTTTTAAAAGATTTTTCCTAAGAAATCCAATCTGTTGACTAAATTTAATCCAAACTTTTTAATCACCCTATTGCCATCTCTATAAAGTTTATCTAGCCTATAATCAGCGTTTTTACCAAGCACTGTGGGAGCAGTCTTTGATAAAGATAGAAATAGAATCTTTTCTATCCTTATGGGATTTTTACATCCTTACAGTCAATTCCCTCTCCTTGGTATCGCACAAATCCCTTCACATCATGTGAGGTTTTATCATCAATCTGGGAAGCCAATTTTTTGGTTCTCCAATACTAGGAGGCTGTCTTGCAAACTTTAGCAACTCAACAACAAAATTATCACCTTAATCCCAATCTATTCTTCTATCTGCGTGATGGAGAATTCATCGTGTGGGATTATCTCAACCATCAACAATGGATCGTTAAAAGTGATTACATAAATGCTCTTGAGCAAATTGCTAAAGGGCAGAGCATTTCTATAAGCATGACTCAGGATCTTCTGCAATCAGGGATGGTATCCGAACACGAATTCACTGATTTTCAGTGGGGTTGGGATATTGTGTCCAAGATATATCATCTATCCTCATCAAATATTTTTGAGGATATCCAGAAAAGTGAAGACGAATTCGTTGAGGAATATTTGGCAACTTGTGAGCAGCTCAATCAAGAGGAAATACAGACCGTTGTCTGTGACTATGAATTCGAAGCGTGCTTTGATTCCCGTGTTGATGAGGTGCCTCTGGGAGAGGTCTTCAGAAAGCGTAAAACAACGCGAAACTTCGATGGGTCGTCTATCGAGTATAGCGATTTGGGAAGTCTGCTCTATACTGCGTGTGGTGAAATACACGAAGTTTGGGAGGATCTGCAGCAAGCGGGGTATACGATCGAATCAGGACGGCGCTCCTTTCCTTCAGGTGGTGGCCTTTACCCTATGCGGTACATTGTATTGGCACTCAATGTTGAGGGCATTTTACCGGGTGTGTACGAGTACATTCCCCGTGCCAATGGGTTAAAGTTGCTGAAGCCCTTAGATGAACATCGAGTGTTTGATGATCTTACGGATATCTTGAACTCGCAATTTTTCTGTAAAGGTCTGGCGGCGGGTGTATTTTTTGTGCCGGACTTTTCCAAAGAATGGGAAAAGTATCCCCACTCTCGTTCCTATCGGGATGTGTTCTTAGACATTGCACACTGTTCCCAGAATGTATTGTTAACAGCGACGGCTATGAGGCTTCGCACATGGGTGACTGCCGCTTTCAAAGATGAGAAGTTGCGTCATTTTTTGGGTATCACCGAAGCTTTCACCTATCCCGCTGAGTTTATAGGAATAGGTCATGGTAGTAACCATAGCTTGCCGAAAGCTTTTATCAACGGGGAGGCTCTTGGCCAATAGGGTGCTTCATGAAAACATAGCCTTTATCCTCCCTCTTAAGAGGGGGGACAGAGTCATAATTCCCTGTACGATTAGAATCTGGAAGTTGAGAGTAAATTATCTCTATATTTTGTGGTGTGTTTTCGTGACTCATTTCTGCCATGGATACCTTATTAACTTTTTTCTCTTTTTCTTTTCTCTTCTTCTTATGATTTACGATACACCAAGTCCCTCCAGCGCAAAGGACAATAGCTCCGAGAGCTGCAAACCCTCCCCCTAAATATGTACCTGTAGGAATTCCTGACTGAGGGGTTTCTTGAGTTACTACAGGTGCTGTCGGCGACACAGAAGGAGTAATAGTTTTAGGTAGGGGGGGTGGAAGAGCTATAGGAGGCATTGGGATAGATGAATTTAAATAATCGGCTGTTAGAATACGAGCATAAATGTTAGTAATTCCACTTTGATAGCCCTTCCATACTATAAATACACCATCATTAATTAAACTTATAGCAAAAGCTGAGTTCTGGTTTCCTGTCGTATTTTGGTTAATGGTAAAATCATCTGTTAAAGGAATGCCATAAGAAGAAAAAATTCTTCCATATATGTTATAATCTCCAGTTTGATCTCCCTGCCATGCCAGAAATACATTCCCATTGTCCATAGCAGTAATGGTTGGATATGTTTGATACCCAGTAACATTTTGATTAATTCTAAATTCATCAGTAAGAGCGGTTCCATTGGAAAAGAATATCCGACCATAGCTATTTTTATTTCCAGTTTGATCTCCATCCCATGCTACCAATCCATTTCCATTAGTTAAGCTTTTTACTGATGGGTGAGACTGTGAGCCTGTTGTATTTTGATTAATGATAAATGCATTTGTGAGGGCTGTACCATTGGGGGAGTAAAGGCGCCCATAGATGTCGTCGTCACCTGTTTGTTCTCCTCTCCACACTATAAATACATTTCCATTAGGAAAAACGGTTAAAGGGGGGGTATCGTAAATAAAGGTAACACTGGATTCCCCTTGATGGATGATAAATTCATCTGTTAGAGCTGTGCCATTAGGAGAGATAATGCGGCCATAAATACTACTATTTCCTGTTTGATCCCCTCTCCATGCCATAAACATATTTTTACTTAGTAAGCTTATGCCAGAGGGATAGTACTGACTTCCTGTTGTATTCTGATTGATAATAAACTCAGTGGTAACAGCTGTGCCATTGAGAGAAAGGATTGTACCATAAATATCTCCTCCTGTTAGTGAGCTTGGCCATGCCACAAATATATTTTCATTACATAAACTTACAACCGAGGCAGAATTCTGCCCAATTGCAGGAGATTGATTAATTTTGAACTCGCTGGTAATAGCTGTTCCGTTAGAGAAGAAAATCCGCCCATAGATATCTACATTTTGGTCTTTCCAAGTGGTAAAGATATTTTCGTTTGGCAAGATTAGAGAAGAAGGCCATTTTTGATCACCCGTTTCAACTTGATTGACTTGAAACTCATTCCCTAAGGTGGCTCGTTTACGGTAGTGATGAGAATTTTCAACTACTCGCTGCTGTTGAAGAATCTTCTCATGGTTTGCAGAATCAGTGGTGCCAGAGAGTCCTTCTTCAGGAGCTGCTGGAAAAGCACTCATAGTAGCAGCGATTCCCGCTTGAGCCATGAGGCCCATGGTGATGGCTTTGCCTGGATTGTTAACTGCAAACTTCATGCCTTTGTAGACAAAGCTCGCAACCCCAAAGACGATTTGGCCTAGCGCTGAGAATTCATTTTGTTGCCCTCGTTCTTCAAAATCAGTGCTTTTTCCATATAAGGGTTTTCTTGAGGTGCCACACGGTTCATACTCTGCCCCGCTTTCTTCCAGGTATTCATCTTTCCAAGCATAAAGCGGCACACAAGGCGTACTTAAAGTGGCAATGATAAGCAAATAACTGGCTGTTTTTCTTAAATTATGATTCATATTTTACCTTATTAAATGTGATTCGATGCATTTTTATAGCTATTTCGATTCTATCATGAGTCCTAGAAAACAAGTGGGCTTATTTTTAGTTTATTCTTGATATTATCTCAAGAACTGTTGTAGAGCCTAATGCGTAACCTCATAATCATGGAATGAACTAGGTTTAGCTGAGTCAATCGTCTAGAATTGGGTGGATTTATGTTAAACCAAGCCTCACGTGAGGGCATATGAGGCTTGTTTTTGCGAGAATATCAACCGAGCGTCAGCTCTTCTTTCAATCTACTTTGGGACCTACTGTAATAATTCTTTACCAGCATACTATTCACATCTTTTTTATGCGATCCCTACCTATAGGGTTCACCTGCATGGGGAGGAATTTTGATATGGCTTTTGTCAACCATAAGCCATTCATAGCCTTGATCAGTGACAAGGTTTTCTATAAGTTTCGACCATATTTTCTTATTGCGCTAACCACAAAAGCGGCGGTGAAAAATTTTAGAGGCTTCTTAATATCAAGGAAAGCTTATCGTCGCTTTTGATTACCTTATCATCAATGTAATTGTTCAATAGTCCAGCTGGTAGTTAATAGAAATATTTTCATCAGGAATGATTAGACCATGCTCAGTTTTTAAGGTGATATTATCTGTAAGCTTCACTTCAACTCCCGCACTGCTTTCTTCAATGTCAGAGCTCTGGTCTGTAAAAAATTTTACCCGGTCATTGAGTCGTTTTTCAATGTGAATTGAAGCTGAAGATTTTTCTTGATCGACATCCACTGAAATAAGGTCAACGCCCAATGCATCTGATATTTCGCCCATTATGTCTGTTGAGCTACCTCCACCTGTAAGAGTAGCGATAGACCTTGCCAATTGAATCGCTTCAAATGCGGTTAAATCCTCTGAAAGCTTCCCAAAAAGGATTTGTGATATAATTTCATCCCTTGGTAAAGAAGGCGTGGATGAAAAGTCGAAGCTTATACTCTCAGGTGTGCCTTGAATAAGAACCTTTATTTTATAATTAGCATTTTGAGTGGTGGTTACGACCTTAATATAAGGTATGTTTTCTGGTGCCCCGCTAAAGACAATATTACCTTCCTCCAGCTCAAGGTCTGTTCCCAGTAATTTAAAAGACCCTCGCTCGAGTTTGATTTCGCCTGCCAAAAGAGGTTCTGATGCATTCCCTTTAATTTTAAGATTTCCGCCCCAAATGGAATCGAGCCCTCTTCCATATACTTTAAACTGAGGTTGGCTTTCTATATCGATATTCAGTAATATCGAAAGAGGGAGCGCCTCGGTTTGTTCTTTATTTTTAGGTGAATTTTTAGAATTATCACACTCTTTGAGGAGCTTAATCTTCTGTGGCTGATTGATCCCAATATCTAGCTTTCCTTTTTCAAATAATATATTTCCAGAGCACATTAAATCATTTAGGCTTCCCGCTAGCTTCAAAGAGATCTCTTTAAAAGTTGCTTCTATGAGCTCTGAATCAAGTAGCTTGAGAGGCCCGCTGGTAACATTTACATCGACCGTGTCGGTTTTTAAGTCAATGAATCCTGAGACTCTTATATCTCCTTCATTATGCGACTTTGCATTAAACGAGGCGATGTCGACTCGTGTCCCAGTAGTATTGAGCTGGGATTCAATATCATTAATATATACCCCATATTCGATGTTTTCATAAAGGCCTTCAGTCAGACTGACTCGACCCAAAATAAGAGGAGATTCAAGTGCACCTTTGATGCTGATGTCAGAATTAAGATCTCCTTTTAAGAAATGCTCTGGTGGAAGGAAAAGGGAGGCAAAGGGTTCTAAAGGTAATTTTAGATTTATTTTTACATCCACAGAGGAATCGTCAGCCATACCTGACAAAGAAAGATTTCCCCCTCCTATGTGGAAACGTGCCATAGGAACAGTGACTCTATCATCATGGATGGAAATTTGCGTTGGGTTCGATAGACCCAACTTGACTTTGTTATACAACACCTCCCCTTTTTGAATAGTGAGGGTTTGTGTTTTATCTTTTTGTTGGAGATCACCTGATAGAACAGCATTAATTTCGGGCCCACTGGCATTCATATTAAAATCTGCTTTTCCATCTGCCAGCTTTCCACCGAACGAAAAAGTGTCGAACTGTAAGCCGAAGCCTTCGAGTCCATTGGCTTTTAAGTTGATTTTACCTGCCCCATTGAGGGAGAAATCACGCATGTTTGCATCGAGAGACAATTCTTCAATGCGGGAGTCAAATCCATCAAAGGATTTAATTCTTACCTCAGCTAATCCAGATAGGACTTCATTTATGTGTTCAAACATGACATCAAATCTTCCCTCTTGAATGGAATACATTTTTGGAACTGTGTGCTGTTTTAGGTCTCCTTTAATTCTGAGGCGAATGTCATTTGTTGATGTATCGAACTTTGCTGAACCATTTGCCTCTAAAAATTCAGAATCGAGCTTTTGAAGGTCTATGTGTATATCCTTGTTAAGGTGTGTAACACCTACTTCACCTTTGATGTTTCCCAGCCTCATTGGGTTGCCCTCAAATGACAATACTCCTGTGGGCTGCATGGGCAGTCCATTGAACTTGCCAGAGATTCTGAGATGATTCACAAAATAGTTTTGGTATTTTACGTGATTGGAATTCAAACTAAAGTTAGCCTGAAAACTGTTCAAACTTCCGAAAGCTTGTCCCTTAATGAAAAGTGGTTCCCCAAAGTCGTTTAAACTTCCCCTTAGTTTGAGGTCAAAATTCTTAGAGTATTCTGCATCTATGTGAACGTCTTTGATGAGAATTGATTTATCTCCTGTGTACCCTTCGGCGATCACGGTCTCAATGTTAAGGTCTAAGGCAATCTTGAGGTTGAAGTCCTTATCGAAGGGCGGTTCGCTTGAAGCGGCTGTCGAAGCATCTTCGGTTTGGATGTTTTTGATTAAAAGCTGTCCAATGGAAACTTTGAATAGAACTTCTTTGCCCTTCAGATATTCAATTACATCTGCATTAACTTCAGCATCCTCCAGTTTTACCCATGGTTCCTCATCTTCAAGTAAAGCTAAGGATGACAGTTCTGCATAGAGGGGAAGGATAGAATGAATTTTACTCACCTGGATCGTAACGCTCTTTGAGATAGTAACGTTATTGAGCAGATAAGCTAAAAAATCTCGACCTGATTGAGTGTAAACAGACCATACAGCAAAAAAAATAAATAAAATTAGTGTGGAGAGTAAAAATTTTAAAGTGATGGAAATATATTTCATAGTCTATACCTTAAAAACTCTGTCCGATGCTTACATAGAACTGTATGGGTCGATTAATGTTTTTACCAAAGCTATCCTTGTTTTTTCTAAGAGGTACAGCAACATCAAGCCTAATGGGCCCAAAATCTGTGTAATACCGAATCCCAGCCCCTACGCCATAAAAGAGATCCTTTTTGAAATCAGGGATATTTTTTGGTTCCACGTAAGCTGCATCAATAAAGGCAACCACCCCCCAATCATCAAAAATTCTCTGGCGAACCTCTGAGCTTCCTTCAAGCAATGTTCGACCACCACGGGGCTTATTTTGGCGATCAAGGGGTCCAGCCAGTTGGTAGCCATAAGCACGCACAGAGCCTCCCCCTCCCGCGTAAAAACGACGGTCAGCTGGGATTACTTTATCAGAAAGGCCTATTATTGTGCCGGCTCTTGCTCGGTTTGCCCACGTTGTTTCTTGCGATAAGGGGAGGTAGTGAGAGGCACTAAGAACAAGCTTTGTCAGCAATTGATCAGATTCCAAAACACCCACCTCAGGGTTTACAGTTGCAGAAAATTTAAACCCTTTTGTGGGATCAAGCATATTATTAACATGCGTCACATTTATGCCGACAGGCACCCCCATTATGGTATTGTCCTGATGTCTGCCACTTTTCTTGATTTTGGCACCCTCCAGGGAAAAACCATAGAAATATGTGATGTGTTCATCAAGGCGAGTTTGGAATGAAAGGGATCCATATATGCCTTTTTCATCGAAAGCTTTTGTATCTCTCTGCCTTGCTTCGAGAGAGCTGTGTAAGCTTGTATTTACACGCCAGAAGTCAGGTAACATATACTCTAAAGTTGCTTTTTGTTCGCGCTGACTTAACTTTAAGCTGGGGGATAGTTTATCAGCCTGTCCCGTAAGGTTTCTATGCTCCCACCCCACTTTTGCTCCCACCCCGTCACTTAGTGAATACTCAGCGCCCCCATAAACAGTTCTTTTTTTGCTCTCCTTTGTATCTACATCTATCTGTATTTTATGGTTTTTAATCTGGTCTTCATTGGCTGTAATTGATACCCTATTAAACAATTCTGTTTGATATAAAATATCTTGGTATTTATTGAGTTTACTCCGCTGAAACATACCATTATCGCACCACGGTGCACGATTCTTAATGTATTCATGAGGGACTGTTGGTGCACCACTGATCTCAATACGGCCAAAAGCTACTCGCTCTCCAAGGAAGATTTCAATAACAAGATCTACGGTCTTTGTTTGATGATTAACTGTAGCACAGTGGTCTACGACCTTGGCAAATGGAAAGCCCATCTCTCCAGCTTTGTTCACGAAATTGGAAAACTTTGCGTATAAAGTTGAAGCATTCACCTTCTGACCTTTGAGATTAAAGGCGTCTTTGGTCATGTCTTTTCGGAGTTGAAGATTATATGTTTCTCGCCCCTCAAAATTCACTTTGACTTTTTGAAATGAGTATTGCTCAGTGTCTTCAACGTGAAAAACAACTGAAGTTTGTTCATTAGCTGTATTTTGTTTTGTGGTAATGCGTGCACCATAACGACCATAAGATTTTAGAACCTTAAGCAAAGCCTCTTTATCATCTTCAATTAATTTACCCAACCATCTGCTTGAATCAATTTTCTTGTCTTTGTATTTCTCTAACTTTGATTGAGAAGTAAACTCACTCGTGATTTGTGAATTATCTATTCCTACAATCTTTACAGAAATTGAAGAGCTTTGAAAAAAAGAGGCAAGAATACTTTGTGGCCCTGCAAAAAAAATAACCGCAAAAATAAACAAAAGAATTTGGGGAAGTTTTAAATTTTTAATATGCCCTGAAAAACTCATTCTCAATTTATAAACGCTACTTGCCAAAATTTCAAGAGCGCCCTATCGAGAAGCTGCATGAGTCTCACATGTACTGAATCTATACAAAACCCTTGTCTAATGACGGACGGGCTAAAAGCCTTGTAAGTTTTTTAGAATTGCTCGGGCTCATCCGAAACTTCTATGGAATACGCCTGCACATCGTTCCCACCGCTTTTATTGAGAAGGTCAATAGCTGTCTTCTCAAGGTCTTGTGTTGGCGTACGTACCCAGAGAAGAAGACCTCCTGCATCAATTTGTTTCTCAAAATGATCTTTATAGAGGTCACCCATAATCTTGGCTAAAACCGCACCCGCAGCAGTCCCACCCAATCCTCCAATAATGATGGCTGTTATAGCTGCACCTGGCATAGCAATGGCTCCTGTCGCCAAGACTGAGGTCGCTACACCCGTCAACAGTCCTCCACTCATCACTGCCCCTTGAGCTATAGCGACTTCGTCTTCATCAACGAGAGGTCTACGCGGCGTCTCGGGGTCTTTCATAGCTTTCTTGGGGTCAATGTGTGGCTTGTTGAAAACATCCTCTACGGTCTTTTCATTGCCGATCACGCTAATGTGCCTCCGATCAAATTCATGAATAAGAAGTTCATCAATAGCACCCTGCAATTTATCTTTGTCTAGGAATATCCCAGCAACTTCTCTTATCGTTTTTTGTACCATCGTAGGTCTCTTTTGTTAATTTCTATAGAAATTTAACATGTGATAAGCTGTAGATCAACGAAACCTTGTAATGATTTTCATTTGCATACAATCATGGAATTGCTTAATAGACCAGCTGGTCGTTGATAGAAATATTTTCATCAGGAATGACTAGGCCATGCTCAGTTTTTGCGGTGACCATGCCTGTAACCTTCACTTCAACTTCTGGGCTGATTTTGCTTGAAAGACAAACAATGCAGGCGCTAACCTGATAGATCAAATTTATTATGATGTGCTGTTTATTATTCTCTAGCGCCCCGTAAGGTTATTTTTAGAGAGAAAACTGGTTCCTAAAAACCCTCAAAAAATGGCGGAGGAGATGGGATTCGAACCCACGATACAAGTTTCCCCGTATAACGGTTTAGCAAACCGTCGCCTTCAGCCGCTCGGCCACCCCTCCAAGAATGGTACGATTTCAGGATAAGGATTTTGTAACGAGAGCAGCGCTCAGTGTCAATCCACGTTTTTTGTTTTTTCTGACATTGCGTTCACAGCATTGCGAAGAATTTCAAGTTGCTGTGGTGAGGATAGCCTGTGATCTCCATCTTTGATCAGAGTCAGTTGTACATCCTCGGACTCTAAATGGTCCATCAGGCGTTGGCCCATTTCCCAAGGAACATCCTTATCTTGCATGCCATGTAATATGTGGACTGGACAATGAATAGAGATGGGGTGATGAAGGATTTGATGCTCTCGGGCTTCATCTAAGAAGTGGGAGGTGATGATATAATCTCCGCCCTCGTAATCACTAGGAAGGTGGATTAAGCCATGTGCTTTAAGTTCTTGCTCTTGTTGGTTGGAGAAGCTGGCTCGCATCAACTCTTCGGTAAAATCAGGAGCAGGAGCAATTCCTACCAGTCCTTTTACGCGCTCAGGCCGTTTTAAGGCGGCTAAGCACATCAGCCATCCACCGAGGCTTGAGCCCACGAGAATGAGAGGTCCTTCTGTGATACGATCAATGATCTCCAGGGTGTCCTCCAACCATATACCAATGGTACCATCCATGAAATCACCAGAGGAAAGGCCGTGCCCGTAATAATCAAAACGGGTAAAGCCTTGCCCCCGTTCTTCACAGAGCTTAGCAAGAGCACTTGCTTTGGTTCCCATCATGTCAGAACGAAGCCCGGAAAGAAAAACCACCTCGGGTAAGTTCTTTACTTGTGGTTCATTACGGGAGTAGGCTATAAAATCAGTACCATTACGCGATAGCTGGCATGGAATAACATTTTTCATTTGAGGTTCTTGAGACATTGACCGGTCCATTTCATATTCAACAGATTTCGAAATTTAAGGATAATCCGACGATTTTGCAAGTCTTGCCTGAACTTAATTCAGGAGGTGTTGAGCGAACAACGCTAGAAGTGGCTTCTGCTATAACGAAAGCGGGGGGGCGTTCATTAGTGGCTTCAGCTGGGGGTAGCATGGTTGATGAGCTTGAACGTCGTGGCGGTCACCACATTCCTTTTCCACTGGCAACCCGGAACCCCATTAAGCTTGCAGCAAATATTCGCCACCTGCGGCACATGTTCTTAGCGGAAGGGGTGGATATTGTGCATGTCCGCTCTCGGGCGCCAGCATGGAGCGTTTATAAGGCATTGAAAGGAATGAATTTGCCTCTAGTTACCACCTTTCATGCTCCTTATAATACAAATATTATTTTCAAGCGTTTCTACAATTCGGTGATGGCTCGCGGTGATCGTGTCATCGCTATCTCTCAGTTTGTTCTTGATCATATCCGTAAGGAATATGATGGGCAGCCTTGGTTTAGTCCTCAACGACTGCGTTTGATCCATGAAGGAATTAATCTTAAGTTCTTTGATCCAAAAAATGTGACTGATGAGCGGATCAACCACTTACGTGAAAAATGGAGCCTGGAGCCTGACTCAAAGGTTATTATGTTGCCGGGTCGCCTGACCCGATGGAAAGGCCAGGGTGTTCTTTTGGAAGCGTTGTCTCTTATAAAAAGCGGTAACGTAAATATCATCATGGTGGGCAGTGACCAAGGGCGCGTTGATTATCGTCAAGAGCTTATGGACATTGCAGAAAAACTGGATCTTCACGGAAGGTTGCGGTTGGTGGATCATTGTAAAGACATGCCAGCAGCTTTCATGCTTGCTGATTTGATTGTGTCTACTTCCACTGATCCAGAAGGTTTTGGACTAGTCATGGCAGAAGCTCAAGCTATGGGCAAGCCTGTTATTGCTTCCAGTCATGGGGCGGCTATGGAGGTGGTGGTACCCAATGAGACCGGTTGGCATGTTCCACCTCGAGATCCTCAGGCGCTTGCTGACAAGATTGACGAGTTCTACGCTCTTTCACCAAATCAGATAGAGAAAATGAGTAAGCTGGCCCGCAACCATGTGGAAGAGGATTTTTCCAAAATAACCATGTGTCGCAAAACATTAGGTGTGTATAACGAGTTTCTTTAACTCGCTCTCTATTTTTTTCAATCAGAACTAGCCGAAAGAATCCTATCCATAAACTTTTCGGGCTGTTTGTAGAAATCAGCTAAGAGGTGGTAGTGGTCTGTGTCTTTTAAGGACATCTTGGGTATTCCCCGGTAGCCAAACACAAACAAGTCTGCATTGAGGCTAGTTTGTCGTTGGGGAGACAAGCTTCTGGTTCATCAAACAGGTACACTCCTTTTTGACCCATGTGTAAGGAAAAAAAATGAGGAAACTTTCCCCATGACTTCTTTCTAATAAATTGCCACCATATGCTGCTATGTCAGGTCCGTAATTGGGGTCAGGGTCTAAGATGTATTCAATGAAGTTATAGAAGGTTTCCGAGCGCAAAAAGAATCCAGTTGTAACCTTGGGAAGCCAGCTCAACCTCGTGCACTGAGCCAGCACATCGATGTGCTCAAATGATTCATGGTTTTGAGTATTGTAGATATAGCATTTTAGTATACTAATTACAGAATATATGCTATAAAAGTAGGCATGACCTACGGATACTCCATTGAGCTAAGAGCTCGGGCGATGTCTTTCCTGGATTCTGGAAAGTCTCGCAAAGACGTGTGTGAAACCT
>CAJQNC010000052.1 GCA_905479605.1 uncultured Alphaproteobacteria bacterium
CAGGCCGCATGCGAACTTGAAAATGATGACTCCTTGTGAGTATATTAATGATTCCTATCGAGAGGCTGCATGAGTCTCATATGTATTGAACCTACACAGGTGCTTCCTACCCCATTGACTCCAATAGATTTTCCACATAGGCTATCTAAGGTTAATATGTTTAATAATTATTATGGAGAATAAAAATGAAAAAGTTAATCCTCGCCACAACCTTACTCGCACTCCCTGCCTTTGCATCTAATCCTAAAGGAGAAATACCCGATTTAGAGGGCTCTGGTGCCAGTCGTACTATGACTGCCCCAGCACCAGCAGTAATCGATCCAGAAATGGAACAGCTCAAGCGTCAATTAGCTGAAGAGAAAGCAAAAGCAGCGGATCTCGAAAAAGAAAAAATGCGTCAACAACTGGAAGAGATGAAGCTTGCAAACGCTCAACTGGAAGAGGAGCTTATTGAAGCTGATGCCTCTGCAAGCAAGCCTGCCGTTGAAGACAAAATTGCAGCTGAAGCTAATAGGACAGTAAGGCATGCCGGACAAACAGGAGATAAAGTTGGCAAAGAGATTAGCAGAGCTGGAAAGAATATAAGTAAATGGTCGAAGAAAAATAAAAAGAAAAAGAAATTTTAATAGCTCTGGCTAACTAAACTTTTATCGCCTATCCCCGGCATTGGCATTTGCTAGCCAGGCAAGCACACAAATCGGAATTACAATTAACTGTTTATATCTCTCACCCGCTCCAAAGGGACGGGTGGGAGATAAATAATCTTCCCCCCTCTATACCGCCGCCTTATATCCATGAGCTGGAGACTGCACAATTTCACCATCATCTGTGTACAGCTTGAGCTTATTGCGTAGAGTCCGAATAGAAATACCTAGAATATTGGCTGCATGGGTACGATTTCCCAGGCAATGATCAAGAGTGTTGAGAATCAAGTTGCGCTCCACCTCAGCCATTGTCTTACCTACAAGCGAAGTCGTTTCACTATCCGAATCTTGAGCCGGTGAAGAAGACGCCTGCCCCATGAAAACATCATCCACTTCTAAACACTCGCCTTGGGCCAGCAACACCGCACGGTGCATAGTGTTCTCAAGCTCACGAACATTTCCCTGCCAGGGATGTTTCTCAATGGATTCTTTCGCCTTGGACGACAGTGGACGCGCCAATGCTTGATTCACTTCGGCATACTTTTTGATGAAATGTTCTGCCAGCGCGTGAATATCTCTTGGGCGTTCCCGCAAAGGAGGTAGCTCGACATTAATCACATTCAAACGAAAATACAGGTCTTCACGAAAGCTGCCATCCTTCACCGCCTTGATTAAGTCACGGTTGCTAGTCGCCAATAAACGTATGTCTACCTTCACAGGAGAGCTGCCACCCACGCGGTCAATTTCTCGCTCTTGAATTGCACGCAGTAATTTGGCTTGCAGCCTGGGATCCATCTCACTAATTTCATCAAGTAAAAGAGTTCCACCATTGGCATCTTCGAACTTACCAATACGACGAGCAACAGCTCCGGTAAAAGCACCCTTTTCATGGCCAAACAGTTCTGACTCCAAAAGGTTGTCAGGAATTGCAGCACAGTTCACCGAAATGAAGGCTTTGCCACTACGTTTGCTTTTTTGATGGATATAACGGGCCATGACTTCTTTACCCGTACCCGATTCACCCGTAATCAAAACACTAGCTTCGCTGGGGGCCACCTGATCAGCGAGCTGATACACACGCTGCATCTTAGGATCTTGAAAAATCACGTCTTGGTTGTCTGCAGCCACAGCTTCAAGCACAGCTGCAATGAGATCAGCATCGGGTGGCAATGGAAGATATTCCTTAGCTCCAGCTTTGATAGCAGCCACAGCCGCATCTTTCTCTGTACCAATCCCGCACGCGACAACTGGAACGTGAATTCGCTCTACAGCAAGCTTCTTAATAAAATCTCCAACAGGCTGGCTGACATCCACCAAAACCAACTCCGCACCTTGGCCAGAGCGAAGCTGCTCAAGACCAGCTTCCACATCATCCACATGGGCAACCTTCGCACCCCGAGACATGGCAATTTTACCAGCACTCGTTATATAGCCTTCAAGCGTACCAATAATCAAAACGCGCATACAACTCCCCTTCGTTAAACAATCTTAAGCGGCTTGTTCAGACTTAATAATTTCCGTCAATGTCACTCCCAAATGGTCATCCACGATGATTACTTCTCCTCGTGCTACCAGCCGATCATTCACGTAAATGTCGATGGCGTCACCTACTTTAAGATCGAGCTCAACCACCGCACCACGGCCAAGTTTAAGTAGCTGACTGACCTGCATAGTCGTTTTACCTAAGATGGCAGACACTTGAACAGGAACCTCGTACAGGATCTCTAAACCCTTCTCACGCTCTGCATCGGTGAGGGTGTTATTGGCAAACACAGATCCATCGGGAGACGGCGTTTCACCTTCATGCTCAGGAAGGTCCACACCCACATCTTTATTGTCAACGCCTTCTGCAGGAGCTTCTGGTTGTGTTTCTTCAGCAGCTAAATCTTTCTCTTGATCATCATCGCT
>CAJQNC010000053.1 GCA_905479605.1 uncultured Alphaproteobacteria bacterium
AAACCCTCTAGCAATAATGAATAAAGCTTTAAACGATCCTCTGACTTCAGGTGGTGATACTTTCTCCGCGACATACTTTTCTCCTGTTATTTTTTTTCTAAATTTTAACAGAATGTCGCTCTTCAGTTTTGAATGTGCCTAACAGAATGTCGCTCTTCAGTTTTGAATGTGCCATGGAGAATATTGGAAGGCTATCATAATCAATCAGTAGCCAACGCAATACGTTTATTGATCCTAACGGGTTCTAGAACAGGTGAGATGCTGAAAGCTACTTGGGATCAATTCGATTTAAAGGCTGGGGTATGGACTAAACCAGCCCACACAACGAAGCAAAGGAAATTGGCTCATCATCCATTGTCTTCGCAAGCGCGTGATATCCTTGATATTATGTATAGATATTCTCAGTCTCAGTTTCTATTTCCTGGAAAAGTGGATGGACAGTCTTTCCAAGATATAAAGAAGGCTTGGGCGAGTATCAGACTTCGAGCACATCTGCCAGATGTTCGTATCCATGATCTTCGCCACACCTATGCTTCTCATCTGGTTTCCAGTGGCTTGAGCTTGAGCATTGTTGGGAAGCTTCTGGGCCATACACAGGCAGCAACGACACAGAGATATGCCCATTTAGCTGATGAACCCTTGAGAGAGGCGACGGAGCTGTTTGGAAGTGGGTTGATAAATCAAAAAAAACTATTGATTGAAGAGTCAGGCCTTATGATATCCTCTCGTTGGTATGTGCATCAATTATAGAGGTGAAAATATGAACCAGTACCGAAATCCCGTTCAGGTCAATGTATTCCCCTACCGTGTGAATAATGGGCAGATCGAATTTCTCCTGATGCGCAGGCTTCCTCATGGGGGTGGATTTTGGCAAGGGGTCTCTGGAGGGGTTTTGCTGGATGAGGATGTAACCCTTGCTGCCGAACGGGAGCTTAAGGAAGAGACAGGCTTTCAAACAGAGGTTCAGTCTCTAGACTTTATCTACTCCTATCCTATTGGAGAAAAAGATAAGCCTAAGTATGCTCCTGAGGTGAGGGAAGTTATAGAACATGCCTTTGTGGCTGATGTTTCGGGTTTGGGACAGGTAACCCTTTCCCGCGAGCATGACGCTTTTAAGTGGTTGAGATTCGCTGATATTGATATGAAAGATCTCTGCTGGCCAGAGAACCAGGAAGCATTAAAGAGAGCGTGGAAGTATATCGACTCTCTTTAAAAAGTGGCTTAATTTGATTAAGGGTTATATTAATGAAAGGGGCCTTGCTAAACCTCTTGTCTTGGGGAGCTTAGAGATGATCCTGCGAAAAGATAACTTTTAACTTTATCGTAAGGGGAAGTATTTGCTCGAAGAAGATCTGGAAGCGAAGTTAGCCAGAGGTGAAGAGGGTTAAAATGTACTCTCAACCAGGGATATGGGAAACGAAAAGGCTGCAACCTTAGTTAGCAAGATGAATGATATATGCTCGTTAAGACAATTCATACAAAGGAAGTCAAATTAAGCTTAGAATTGGTGAAGCAGCTTCTAAAAGAGCAGTTTCCTGACTGGGCTAGCCAGGACCTCCAACCACTCATGCACCAGGGTACAGACAACGTGATGCTTAAGCTTGGTGATGATAAAATCATCCGGCTGCCACGAACACTAAGAGCAGAGCAAGGTCTTAAAAAAGAGTGCCTGTGGCTACCACGGCTTGGTTCCAAGCTTCCTGTTCAAATCCCTCATATTCAAGGTATTGGTCAACCCATTGACAACTACCCTTATCAATGGGCTATCGTCAACTACCTCGAAGGAGACAGTCCTTGCAAAAGTAACTCTCTCGATCTTACCAAAGCTGCGGCTGATCTAGGAAACTTTATCAAAGAGCTGCAAAAGGTCAATACCACCAATGCGCCCCTGTGTAAAAGAGGGCAACCTCTCATTACAAGAGATAAAGAGACTATGGAGTTTCTTGGAGTTTTGTCTGGTGACTTCGATACTAAGTTGTTGGGTGAAATGTGGAGTTCAATGTTGAAAGTGCCGCATTGGGAGAGAAACCCTGTCTGGCTTCATGGAGACCTTCATGCAGGAAACCTGCTGGCACAGGGGGGAAGGTTAACGGGCGTCATTGACTTTGGGATGTCTGGGGTTGGTGACCCTGCTTGTGATGTCATGGTGGCATGGTCAGTCCTTGATCAGAATACGCGTGAGCTATTTCGCTCAGTTGCTGAGCCAGATGAAGCAACCTGGAAAAGAGCCCAAGGTTGGGCTCTGCATTTCGGGATTGTGGCGTGTGCCTACTATAAAACCAGGGATCCTCTTTTGGCAGTTATTGCGCAGAGAACATTGGAAGAGGTTGTTGCTGACTTAATTTGATGAAGCTTTAACTTGGGAGTGTAATTTCTGTAGAGTAATATTCTTACTGACCACAAAGATATAAATGTATATTTTGGGGGATAATTTTATTCTAATTCTTCTAGAATTTCTTGAAGCTGCGATTTGCTGAAATTAGTTTTTAGGTATTGCACTACTTCGTCTTCACTCTCTTCTAATTCTCTGACAAGCTTAGCAAGTCGATGTGTATGATCCTCTTGCACTTCTTCAGCTTCAATTTGTTGAGAAAGAGTGTCAGCTGCTGCACTAATTTTGCAGACTCTTTCTTCAAGACCGCTGGATTCATTTTTGGTTTCTTCAATAGCATTAAGCAATTCTCTAGATGCATCTCCAAGATCCTTTGCGTATGATTCCATCTCTTTCATAGCGGCAATCGCCTTATTAAGTTTACCCTCACATCCTAAATTATTTTCTTCTCCAGGTGGCCGAGCAAAAGCTGCCATTGACAAAACAACAGACATCGCCACTAGATTAGTAAAACGGTTTAAAAGAAATTTTTTCATAATTATACACTCCATCCAAGAAACAACCGCATTATATATACGAGCATATAGTTTTTATCAAGTAAAATCCGCTAGTGTGTAGGTTCAGTACATATGAGACTCATGCAGCCTCTCGATAGGAATCATTAATATACTCGAAAGGCGTCTTCATATTCAAGTTCGCATGTGGCCTTTATGAGTTGTATTTATAAGCAGCTTTTGCAGCTCATGGTTAATAGCTCCTGCAGCGTCTGCGAGCATATCTCTTCTGGCATATAACTCTTCTCTGAAGGTTATTCCTGGACTCAATATAGGGGGGGCATTTGGATAGGTCGCAACGGTGCTAGATGGCGTTCCCTGCCTGGGGAATACGGACATTGGTCAGGGGTTCACAAGCGCTTTAACCGCTGGTCAGATAAAGGCATCTGGCAAATGCTTTTCAATACATTGGTAGAAGATACAGACATGGAATGGGTTATGATAGACTCGATCATTATTCGCGCACACCAACATTCATCTGGCGCAAAAGGGG
>CAJQNC010000054.1 GCA_905479605.1 uncultured Alphaproteobacteria bacterium
GGGGCTCGTACTTCATAAAACTCACAGTTAAAGACTGGGCAACTCTTCTGACCTGAAAAAACTACGCGAATGCGGACTTATTCAGATGATTCTGCTTGTATTAAAGGCAGTCGAGAGGTCTTGTTCTATACTATATTGAGAGCTATAGCGAATTCCGAGAAATGATAAGTCAAGCTCGCTCATGGTTGCATTGGGGTTTGTAGCTGTAAATACTTGGAGTAAATACATGCGGTTTATCCACCTATCGTAGGCAGATTCTCTGCCAATGAGAGAGCCAATTTGTTCATTGTTGGTGATGGGCCACAGTGCCTCAATTCTCGTGCGGAGAGTTGGAAGCCTTTTCAAATAGCTCCAACCAGAAATTATAGAGCGTGATTTTGCTGTCAGGCTGTCACGTAAGCATAAATCAATAATGTCGTTACCGTTAGGGCTTGCACCCATGGAATCAGCAATGATCTGTCCCTGACTATAATTTCCACCTGTATCAAAGGCATAGAAACCTATTTTTCCATTTGTCCAGCAGAGTACGATATTTCTAGCGTATAGGTCGCCTAGGCAAAATAAGTCACGAGCAAGGCAGAGTTCTTGCAGGCTTTGCTTGTCTAAGTACTTGTCTATAACTGCCTTTGTAGTTGACTTATTCCAAGGTTGAATCTTACTTAGCAGGTCCTTAAGTGTGACAACACCATAATCATTTTTAAAGGCGTTATAGAAACTTCGAATGTCGCTTGGAATTACAGCTGATGGATTGGGTAAAAACTTAGCGAGGACCTCAAGTGCAAAGTTTTTGTAGGTAAACGAGGATATTATACAACTTAGCCCGGCTTCGCGAGAAAGGGCATAAATAAATGGTTCTTTTTCGCCTCGGTTTTCTAAATTACTATGTTTAACAACGGTTAATACTCTGAATATATCCGATGGTACTTCTTGGACAACATTCATTCCTTCGTGAACCCGTCTGTCACGATTTCGTTCCCATGTACTAATAGCCTTTGCATAGAAGTCAGATAAAGGTCCATTTACAACTGGGTGCGGTTTTAGATTAGACTTTCTGGCATCTTCAGCTGAGGAGAGCTCGGTTTTTACAGCGAGAAGTAGGGAGGGGGAAAAAACAAAGCTTAGAACGACTATTAAAGCAGCTAAGCGGCGGAAGAATGTTAGTGAAAGAAACAATCGAATTCTGTTTAAATAATAACCCATCATATTACCCATCTAAAAAATATTAATAATAAAAAATTCTTAACTTACTGTGTATGTAGTTTCTTTAGTAAAAAAGTCAACAAAAAATTTTCACATCTAAGCGTCGAGTGGGGCATATTTAACCCCGTACATATGTCCCTAAGTGACCCTTAATATTTGTTTCAAGCTCGTTATCCAGTTGAGTCATGACTTTTTCCATTAGATCCACCCAGACTTTTCGGCGTTGCCCAAGAGTCATGTTTTCAGTGACGGTTTGGGATCCTGTGGCAGAAGCTGATGCAAAACCACGTGAGTGGTTGGCGCGATCAAACACTTCTACTTTAACTTTGAGAGAAGCGTCATAACGTTCGGTTTGATCCACCGTAAACCAGCCAGCCATTCCATCGGTGCGAGAAAGTGGGGTTTCCACTACGGATGCATCTTCGATAGTCACAACGGCATAATCTTCGTGGCCAATGGGAAGAAGTCGATCTTGTACCCATTGTTGGATAAGAGCTGTGGGTGGAACAGGGAATTGATGCTCGACATTGGGGAGCTTTCCTGGTGATGTATAAGCTTTAACAACTTCAATACGATCCAGATCCAAGCGCATGGGATGCTCTGCAATATAGGGCAAACCTTTGGGTTCAGAGAGTTTGGGTGTAGGTGCACAAGCTGTAAGAGTAAATGCAGTGACTCCGAGGGCAATCAGTATTTTACGCATAATTTCATCCTTAATGTATTTTAATAATATCATCTCTCGCGAATGTATACTCTTCGTTGCAGAACTGGCAAGTCATCTTAAGCTGATTATCTTCAAAAAACTCCTCTAATTCAGTTGGAGATTGGTGGGTGAGGATGTCTTTGATCCGTTCTGGAGTGCAGCGACAGTGGGCGTGCAGCTTTTGTGGCTCATATATCTCAATGTTTAGCTCGTGGAAAAGTCGGTAGAGAATTTCCTCAGAAGCTAGTGAATCGCTGAATAATTCATCATTATTGACGGTCTGCAGCAGGGCTTCGATATGAGGCCAGGTATCTTCATCCACATCTTCCTTGGGGAGTTGTTGGAGAACGAGAGCCGCCGCTTTCCAGTGACCATCAGGAGTCTTCTGTGAGCGAATCACCACTCGCGAGACCATTTGTTCTGACTGGGTAAAGTAGTGCTCCAGTCCTTCGCAGAGAGTTTCTCCCTGCAGGTTGACGATACCTTGGTAGCGATCTACCGATGTGCCTTGGTCTACGGTGAATGCGAGATATCCTTGGCCCATGAGCTCAGAAAAAGTTGACTTGCCGTCAATAGCTGCTTCGTCATATTGGATGTAGCCACGTACATGGCCATGGTGAGTGACGTCAACGACTGTAAGGTTAATAGGGCCATCGGTGCGGGACTGGAAAGTGAATATCCCTTCATATTTCAATAAACCAGCAAGGGCACAGCCAGCCGCCAACAGTTCAGACAATATTTGTGCAACAGTAGGAGGGTACTTGTGCTTCCCGAGGATCTCCGTGGAGACATTATCTAAGCGAATCAAGCGTCCACGAATGTGAGAGTCATCCAACATGAAGCTTTGACAAATATCGCTAGTCATGACTTTTCCTAATGGTTTATCGTTAGGCTGTGATTAGCATTTTTGTTTGGATGTGGCAAGGAGTTAGGGTAAAAATGCCTACCACCCGACAGTTTTAAAAGAGTCTATTTATAGTCTTCATACTATCTATGGAAACAAAGGGTGGCTTCTTCAGGTTGATTGGGTATATGTATTCCAGTCGTTTCATGGACAACCTTCATTCATCTTTATGCACCAATACATTGTGAAGAATAGCAGGTAAAAAAATAGTTAAGTGAGGCCATTGCAAAACACCGCTAGGAACGAGAAAATCTAAACATAAGCCTTTATATTCCACTTAACTCAATGTTTGATCTTGGGGTGGGGCGGTCGGCGCTATGAGGTCTTGCAATGGTCTCTAAGCCCCTTTTTTTCTGTAAGTCATAAACAGAAGAATGATACCCACAAGAGGAAAGAGAACATCTGTCCAGAAAAATGGGCCTGCATTGGCAGAATGATAGTTGTTATTTACAATCATTTGGTTGACATGACCAATTGCTGCCCCCCATAAAAAGATTGAATATCCCGTGATAAGTATCAATCTTCCTTCAAATCCATAAAATGCGGCAATGATAGCCATGGCGGCAAAACTTAAATTCGCAATCCCTATTTCTGTCTCGAATGGGCTTGGTTGCCATCCAATGAGACCTGCAGCAATATCTTGAAAGAAGATGTGGAATACTCCCGCATACAGGCAAGTTAACCCAACTGGAAAAATCAAAAACCAAAAGAAGAATCTCTCGGCCCAACTTCGAGAAGAATTAATGAGGATATCGACTCCAAATGCAATGCAAAGCAGTAAGGAGGTCGTAACTGAAATGTTGTTTAGCAAATATCTTATCGTTTCTTCCATAATCTTTTCTTTCTGAGGGCAGCGAACACGTGAAGTGTAGCATGGAGAGGATAACAAAAAGTTAATGACCGTGAATGATACACCTCCTAAGTATTTTGAGTTAGCTGCCCAGTAACCATTTCTTAACACTCTACCGATTAAAATAGCTGTGTACATATCCAGGAGGAAGAAGAATGGCAATACGCCGCGTCCATTTGGATGACAAATATACGCTTGAAAAAGGCCAGATCTATATTACTGGGACCCAGGCTCTTGTTCGGCTGCCGCTTATGCAAGCGCAAAGAGATCACAAGCAGGGCCTTAAAACCGCAGGATTTATATCCGGGTACCGTGGCTCACCTCTGGGTGTGTTTGATCAGGCGTTGTGGGAGGCGCAAACCCTTCTGGATGAAAATCATATTCAATTTAGTCCTGGAGTTAACGAAGACCTGGGTGCGACAGCTGTTTGGGGATCTCAGCAAACACCCTTATTTAAGGGTACACGTGTGGATGGTGTCTTTGGTATGTGGTACGGCAAAGGGCCTGGCGTTGATCGTACAGGTGACGTATTCAAGCATGCTAATGCAGCTGGGACTTCGACCCATGGCGGTGTGTTAGCCCTTGCAGGCGATGATCATACATGTAAGTCGTCCACGCTTCCGCATCAGAGCGAGTATTCCTTCATGGATGCTTCTATTCCGGTACTTGTGCCTTCTAATGTCCAGGACATATTAGATTTGGGGCTCTATGGCTGGGCTATGTCTCGCTATTCGGGATGCTGGGTTGGTTTTAAGGTCATTGCGGATAAGGTGGATACGTCTGCCTCTGTGACCGTGGATCCTAATCGGGTGAAGATAGTTTTACCAAAAGACTTTATCATGCCGGAAGATGGCCTGAATATTCGCTGGCCCGATGCTCCCTTGGAACAAGAAAAGCGCCTAAGAGAATATAAACTGCAAGCCGCTCAAGCCTTTGTGAAGGCCAATGGGCTGGATAAGATGATCATTAAAGGCAAATCCCCCCGTTTCGGTATTGTGACTTGTGGCAAGTCATACCACGATGTGAGGCAAGCTCTGGATAATCTGGGGATTTCAGAGGATCAAGCAGCCAAGATGGGGATCAGCCTTTATAAGCTGGCCATGAACTGGCCCATTGAGCCCACAGGACTTCTGCACTTTGCCAGCGATCTAGAGGAGATTTTGGTGGTAGAGGATAAACGTCCTGTTATTGAATCGCAAGTGAAAGAGATCCTCTTTAACCTACCTGAAACAAAGCGGCCCCGGGTTTTGGGTAAGAAAGATGAAAAAGGGCAAACTTTGCTGCGCGACACATCTGAGCTGCAAGTGCCAGAGATAACTCATGTATTGGCTCAGCGGCTGTTAAAGTTTACCAAGTCTCAGAAGATTCAAGAGGCCTACCATCATTTAGATAAGCTATTTAAGAATCAGATGGAGGCTGAGCCAGAGATTATGCGACTGCCTTACTATTGTTCCGGTTGTCCCCATAATACCTCCACTATTCGTTTGCCTGAGGGAAGTCGTGCTGTAGCGGGTATTGGGTGTCATTATATGGCAGCATGGATTTCTCCACACACAACAGCCACATTCACTCAAATGGGTGGTGAAGGCGTCCCTTGGATTGGCCAAGCGCCGTTTACTGATGAGAACCACATTTTTGCCAATTTAGGTGATGGAACCTACCACCACTCTGGCATTATGGCTATTCGTGCCGCAGTGGCTGCTGGTGTGAACATCACCTACAAGATCCTCTACAATGATGCCGTGGCTATGACCGGAGGGCAACATGTAGACGGTCCATTGGATGTGCCGATGATTAGTCGGCAGCTGGCTGCAGAGGGTGTTCGTTGTATTAAAGTGGTGAGCAATGATCCTGGTAAATACGATAATCTGGCTTCCTTTGCACCGGGGGTTACACTGCATCACCGCGATGAGCTGCCGACTATACAAGAGGACATACGCTATTGGCCTGGTGTTTCAGCTATTCTTTATGATCAGACTTGTGCAGCGGAACTACGGCGCCGCCGCAAGCGTGGTTTGGTAGAGGATCCGTCCAAACGGATTTTCATAAATCAGACGGTATGTGAAGGGTGTGGCGACTGCAGTGAGAAATCCAATTGTCTGTCAGTGCATCCCATTGATACGGAATTTGGTCGTAAGCGGAAAATTGACCAGTCTTCATGTAATAAAGATTACTCGTGTGTAAAGGGTTTTTGCCCTAGCTTTGTGAGTGTCGAGGGGGGAAAGATTCGTAAATCCAAGCCACCTGAGAACGATCTTAAGCAGCTCGATAATTTACCTGAGCCCAATCACCCTAAGCTAGACAAGCCATACTCTATCTACCTTACAGGTGTTGGAGGTACAGGTGTGTTGACAGTAGGAGCGTTGGTAGGGATGGCGGCCCATCTGGATAAGAAGGGTTGTTCCATTGTGGATATGGCGGGTCTCGCTCAAAAGGGTGGGGCTGTGGTCTCACACATTCGTATTTCTGAGAAGCCTGAAGATATCCATGCTACTCGGATTGCTGTTGAGGGCATGGACTTGTTGTTGGGCTGTGACATGGTGGTGGCCAGTTATCCGGATACATTGGCAAAAGTGAAAAAGGACCACACTCATGCCATCATCAATGATGATCAGACAATTACGGGCCATTTCATTGGGAATCCCGATTATGATTTCAAACACAAGGCCATCCGTGAAGCCATTCAAACAAGCATTGGCAAGCGTGACGTGGACTTTCTTCCCGCGACTCAGTTAGCGACTCAGCTGATGGGGGACTCTATTGCAACCAACTTGTTTATGTTGGGCTTTGCCTACCAGAAGGGGGCCTTGCCAATTACAGCGAAGGCTCTTGAAGAAGCAATTCGTTTAAATAAGGTGGCTGTGGAACAAAATATCCAAGCGATTCGCTGGGGTCGGCTAGCTGCTCTTAATTTGCAAGAGGTAGAGGAGGCGGCAGGCTTGCCTGACTTGATAAAGTCAGAGGATATCATTCCGCAAACACTCGAGGAGATGATTTCTCACCGGCGTTCACATCTCAATGGCTATCAAAATAAAGCTTATGCTGATCGCTATGAGGCCTTGGTTCGCAAGGTAGAGGCTCTCGATAAAGAGCTCGGTCGGAAAGAGCTAAGCTTCGCAGTGGCCAACTATTACGCCAAGTTAATGGCTTATAAGGATGAATATGAAGTAGCCCGTCTATACACAGATGGTCGTTTTATGAAGAACCTAAACAAGCAGTTTGAAGGCGATTATAAGCTCACTTTCTACCTTGCTCCTCCCCTTATCGCCAAGCGTGATCCACGCACTGGTGAACCTATTAAGCGTGAGTTTGGTGGTTGGATGTATTATGGCTTCCAGCTACTTGCTAAACTCAAGGGTTTGCGCGGGACGACCTTTGACATTTTTGGGATGTCAGGAGAAAGACAGTTAGAGCGTCGCTTGATTCGTGAATATGAAGACATGGTTGGTCTCCTCTTGAAAAAAACGAATAAAAAGAATTATGAGTTCGCTGTTGAAATGGCCGAACTGCCCGAACATATACGAGGGTACGGCCACGTGAAGCAAAATCATCTGAAGGATGTGGAAGATAATAAAACAGCGTTGATGCAACAATTTGAAAAACTAGCTACTTAGGAGTCAGATATGATTACAAAAGAAAAAACGACCAAGAATAACAAAGAGAAAGACAATAATATTAATACCTCTTTGTCGGGACGTTATAGCATCAACCCTATACCCCGTCTGACTCTTCCTCAGACAGGTGCACCAGCTCAGGCCGCTTATCAAATTATTCATAACGAGTTGCAGCTTGATGGGAAACCAGAGTTAAATCTCTCAAGCTTTGTGACTACTTGGATGGAGCCTGAAGTTGAAAAGCTTATGGTGGAAAACCTGGATAAGAACTTCATTGATCACTTTCAGTACCCTCAGTCACAGATTATTGAAGCTCGTTGTGTGAACATTCTAGCGAACCTTTTCAATGCGCCTGATGCTGCTAACTATGCGGGAACGGCTACTATTGGCTCTTCTGAAGCCATTATGTTGGGTCTGCTGGCTCATAAGTGGAAATGGAAGGCGCGCCGTGAAAAAGAAGGTAAATCGACTGCGAAGCCCAACTTGATTATTGGGGCTGAGGTTCACGTATGTTGGAATAAGTTCGCAAAATATTTCGATGTTGAAGCTCGTATTGTGCCCATGGATAAGGATGACTATACCATTACAGCAGATGATGTAGAGAAGCTGATTGATGAGAATACAATTTGTGTGGGTTGTGTGGTCGGTACGACTTACACCGGTCAGCTGGATCCGGTAGGGGATATCAACGACCTACTTACAAGAATTAACAAAGAAAAGGGGTGGGATATCGGCATTCACGTGGATGCTGCCAGTGGCGGGTTCGTTATGCCCTTTGCTTATCCGGATGTTAAATGGGATTTCCGTTATGAGCGTGTGCGTTCTATTAACACCTCTGGCCACAAGTATTGCTTAGTTTACCCTGGAATTGGCTGGTTAATCTTCCGCGATGTGGAAGATTTGCCTGAGGAGATCATTTTCTACGTGAACTATCTGGGGCAAACAGAGAGCTCTTATACATTGAACTTCTCAAAGCCTGCTACAGGTATCCTCGGTCAGTATTACAATTTTATTCGTTTGGGTCATGAAGGCTATACAGCTGTGATGAAGTCGATCCTTGAGAATGCGCAGTATTTAGCTAATCGCATCGAGGAGAATGATAACTTCAAACTATTAGGAGCGAAGACGATCCTACCAATCGTAACGTTCCAACTTAAAGGTGGAGAGTCCTTCACCGTGTTTGATGTGTCTTATGCTATGCGGCAAAAAGGGTGGATTGTGTCAGCCTATAACCTTCCTGCCAATGCTGAGAGTGTATACATGCTTCGTGTAGTGGTACGTGAGACTTTCACACATGACATGGCTGCTGCCTTTATGAAGGACCTTCATGAAGTTTATACAGCCCTGAATGCTGAGGATAAAAAGACAAAGAAGAAATCTCTAGCTCCAGGTAAGAAGGAAAAGTCTTCCGTGAATGTGTGTTAGGACTAGAGTTTGAGTATTAGAGATTAGATGAATTGGCCATGCCAAAAATCTTCTTATCCCTCGCTTAACCCCAAGTTTGGCCTCACTAATGTCCGGTAAAATAATATTGGTAGATAGATGGCTTAATAGCCCACAATAATTCGCTCAACCCCAAGGCTTGACCTTGGGGTCCACTTTTTAAGGTATAGACTGTGTTAAAGCACTCATGTATGCCAAGGTCAAGCCTTGGCATGAGAGGTATTTTGGGATAACGGGTGTTGGGAATATTGGAAGACCTTCTTTATTACCATTGCACCAACCGGCCTTTCCGCCGCAAAAACTTCATGATACAATGCTCATAGAATAAACCGATTTAACCCATCAGAGGCCCATGCCCTATCTCCTTCTCCTAGCACTAGCTGCTTTATTGTTTTTATTGCTTTTACAAGCTCTAGGTAAGGTTGAATCCAAGTTTCTTAGTTTGGTAGTGCGTTGGACGGCATTCATGATCTTTGTTATCGGTATTGGCGTGCTGTTCTTTACTGGCCGCATAGCCTTTGCTGCCGGAGGGCTAGTATTATTTGCCTTATTCTTTGGTCCACAAATCTTTAAAGCCTTTAAGAAAGTCCTCCGTATTCGTGAGGCGTTGCCGCCAAAGATGGATGATAAAGAAGCTCGTGAGGTGTTGGGCTTGGACGAAAAAGCCACTGAACAAGATGTGCAGGAAGCTTTCCGCCGTCTCATTGCCAAAAACCATCCCGATCATGGAGGGTCGACCTACATGGCCTCAAAGCTCAATGAAGCTCGTGATGTGCTGCTGAAGAAGGGTGGGGAGAAGTCTTCCTGAAAACCCACCTCGCCCCTTGTGGGAGAGTGATCTATTTTTATCTAAAGCTCTACTTCAGACTCCTCTTATGCCAAGGCTTGACCTCACTAGTGTCCGGTAAAAAATATTTGCCTTGCAGCTTAAGCTAATAAACTTTTCCAAGCACCTTAGAAATACGTTCCCCGGCCTTGAGCCGGGGCCCATCTTGAATCAAAAAAGTCATCGCCTTTGTGGCACCATGGGCCCCGGCTCAAGGCCGGGGAACGTATTATGTGGTGTGAATGAATAACCTTTCCTAAGTTAAGTCAAATTCTTCCATAAAGGCTCATACGCATGGGGGACTCTGGGCTCTGCTAATTTGCGGCTTCTCGTTCCCGGACACTAGTGAGGTCAAGCCTTGGGGTTGAGCGGTGGCTACGAGTCTTATTGTCGTGGTCTTTTTAATGATGTTAACTCGCCAATTTCTCTGCTTCTAACTCACGAATAGTTTTTTCCAGAATATCCAAAGCATAGTCTAGCTCTTCCTTAGTAATAGTAAGGGGAGGGGCGAGACGGACAACCGTATCATGGGTCTCCTTGGACAGAGCCCCATTCTCCATGAAGCGCTCGCACACTTCACGTGCTGAGATAATGTGAGGATGGAAATCTACACCGACCCATAAGCCTTTGCCTCGGACATCGCGGACCATGGGAGAGTCAAAGCTCATGAGCCGGTTCATCATATACTCGCCCATAACACGTGATTTTTCAGCTAGGTCATCTTCTTCGAGGATTTTAAGACCTTCTAAGGCTACTGCACAGCCTAAAGGATTGCCGCCGAAGGTGGAGCCATGACTGCCTGGGGTGAGCAATTCCATCATGTCTCTACGCCCGAGGAACGCTGATACGGGCAAGATACCTCCACCGAGGGCCTTGCCTAGGATGAGGCCGTCAGGGATCGCGTTCTCATGTTGGAAAGCAAACATTTTTCCTGTGCGTCCTAAGCCTGTTTGCACTTCATCAAATATAAGCAGCACGTTGTTCTCAGTGCATATTTTGCGTACTTCAGTCATCCAACCTTCAGGAGGAATGATAATACCAGCTTCGCCTTGCATTGGTTCAACAAGGAAAGCGGCCGTATTGGGTGTAATCGCCTTGCGCAGGGCATCCGCATCTCCGAAAGGAATGTCCACAAATCCTGGAGTAAAGGCCCCAAATCCACGTTTATACTCAGGTTCTGAGGAAAAGCTGATAATGGTGGTCGTCCGGCCATGAAAGTTTTGTGAGCACACAATGATTTCTGCTTGGTTTTCAGGAATGCCCTTTGCTTCGTGACCCCAGCGGCGTGCAGCCTTGATTGCTGTTTCCACAGCTTCAGCTCCGGTATTCATAGGTAAACCAAGATCCATGCCACTCATATCTAATAACTTCTGCATCAATGGTGCAAGGCGATCTGTATGATACGCTCTTGAGGTGATGCATACCATTGCCGCTTGCTCTTGCAGAGCTTTCAACAGGCGAGGGTTACAGTGTCCATGGCTCACAGCAGAGTAGGCTGACATCATATCGATGTACTTCTTATCGTCCAGATCCCACAACCATACGCCTTCGCCACGGCAAAGAACTACAGGGATAGGATTATAGTTAGGTGCGCATACTTGTGATTCCCATTTTAGGTAGTTTTTCATGCTCATGATGACCTCACTCGTGTGATATAAAGCTGGTGTCAGTTTACTTTAATGGAATTAATAATTTTTTAGGAGGATTTTCATTGAGAGTGATTCATGTTAGCTTATTTTCAAACATAACATTTTGTCGGTTAACGTGAGTTCACATAGCGAAAATCCACCAGAAGATAAAACAACTGGAACTTGTTTGATTGTTTACCCCCTGATTCAACGGGGTCCCCAAGCCAATGCGAGTCTCAGTCCAGAAGCGCGCCTAGATGAGGCCGCGGGCTTGGCCCGAGCTATTAATCTTGACGTTTTGGATGCTTTAGTGGTTAAGCAAAGTTCTACAAAGCCAGCCACGTATATCAGTTCAGGTCATATAGAAGAGATCGAAGGGCTTATTAAGCACCTCGAGGTTAAACTAATCATTGTGGATGCTTCTATTTCTCCCGTGCAGCAACGAAACTTAGAGGAAGTATGGCAATGCAAGGTTATCGATCGTACAGGCCTGATACTCGAAATTTTTGGTGAACGGGCTCGTACAGCAGAAGGTAAATTGCAAGTAGAGCTGGCCTCCCTCTCTTATCAGCGCAGCCGCTTGGTGAGGTCCTGGACTCACTTAGAACGCCAGCGTGGTGGTTTTGGATTCATGGGTGGCCCTGGAGAATCCCAGCTCGAGGTGGATCGTCGGCTTATCGATGACCGGATTGGTAAGTTGAAAAAACAGCTGGAAAAAGTTAAGAAAACCAGAGGCTTGCATCGCAAGGCTCGGCAAAAAATTCCTTACCCTGTCGTGGCTCTGGTAGGCTACACCAATGCGGGGAAATCTACACTTTTCAATAAGTTAACATCCGCCCATGTGATGGCAGAAGATTTGCTGTTTGCCACTCTGGACCCGACTATGCGGTCTCTTAAGCTTCCATCAGGTCGTGAGGTTATTTTGTCAGACACTGTGGGTTTTATCTCTGACTTACCTACCGACCTGGTAGCTGCCTTCCGTGCGACTTTGGAAGAGGTTGTGGCTGCAGACTTAATCCTCCATGTCCGAGATATTTCATCTGCTAATACAGAGCATCAACGAGAGGATGTTCTTAACATCCTTGATGATTTGGAGCTGCGTGATGATTACGATTCTCATGCAATTGAAGTGCTTAACAAAGCGGATCTGCTTGGCCATGAGAAATTAGATGCCTTGAAAGATGAGTTTCAGCATTCTCAGTCTCCTAAGCAGGTATTGGTCTCAGCTCTCAAAGGGGAGGGTGTGCCAGTACTGTTGAAGGATATCGATGCTTTCTTCTCGGCTCAATGTGAAGAATACCATATCAAAGTTCCCATCGCTGAAGGGGCAAAGGTGGCATGGCTCTACCGCCACGGAGAGGTCATTGCCCGCCGTGATGATGAGGACTATTCCCATCTGTCAGTTAAGCTCACTCCAGGAGATAAGAAAAAGTTCGAACGGATAGACTTTACGAAAGAGGTGTAATTTTTATTGGTCCTGTTGTTGGGAACGGTTCAATGACAGACTCTTCAAATGAAAACTCTTCCTCAATAATAGGCTGAGAAGTTCCCTTCGGTGGACAGTATTTGACTGGTTCAGGAGGTTTTTGGTAGTACGCACTAATCAGACGAAGCTGTTGGCCTGGAAGGGGTTCGGGGTAACAGTCAGGATAGCCAATCGTTTTGTAGCAATAGAGAGGTGGGGGGTCCATACGTTGCGTAGGTCCCACCCACCCTTTGGACAAAATTAGCTTTGCACGCTCGTTATTATAGCGCTCACACCCAGTGAGGCTAACGAGGATCAACGAAAGTGAAAGAAGTCGGCGTGCCACGTTTTGTCCTTTTGGTTGTTCATCAAGTTATAAGCAAACATTGTGCCAAGCTAGAGCAAGGCCCTTTTATAAACATCATCCTTTCTGGAACACAAAAAACCCGGCCTTGGTGACAGCTTTTCTTTCATAACGTGTTTGCGGCCAATCCTCTGGGCGACTTGGCCAAGTCGCAGGGTCAGAGTCAGTAGGGCCTTCCAGCTGGTTAAACTGTGGGATGGCACGAAAAACGTCCATGATGTAATCTACATAGGGATGGTCATCAGTGCCGATGCGTATTTGTCCCTCTGGCTTGAGGAGGGGTAAGAGCTGGTTGATAAAGTCGACTTGGATAAGGCGACGCTTATGATGGCGAGCCTTCGGCCAGGGATCTGGAAATAGAATATAGATACGAGAGAGTTGCTGTTCAGGTAGGATTGTGAAGAGTTGTCGTACGTCATTATCGTGCAGGCGTAACCGCTGAGTATCTTCAGGAGTCAGTTGCTTAAGGAGATTAGCAACCCCATTGGCAAAGGGCTCGCAGCCGATAATTCCAAGTTGAGGGTTAATGTCGAGCTGGGCTTTGATATGTTCACCACCGCCGAAACCAATTTCGAGCCAAACCTCTTCCACCTTGGTTGAAAAAAGACTAAAGACTCGTGAGATCTGCTGTTGGGAATCTAAGCGCAGTTGCGGCAACAGTTTGTCATAGAGCTCTTGCAGATGAGGGCGTAGCTTGCGGCCTCTTCTACGGCCAAAGGTTTGAAGTAATTTTTCCATGATTTATAACGACTATTACATTTATTAGGTTACATAAATTCAGATTTTAATTGATCAACAAGATCCAGTCTCTCCCAGGAAAAGCCCCCGTCTTTATCAGGTGCCCGGCCAAAATGTCCATAAGCTGCCGTGCGAGCATAGATAGGCTTATTCAGATCAAGAATCGTGCGAATATTGCGTGGTGTCAGGGCAATCATATTCCTTACCGTCTGAGCAAGACGATGATCTTCAATTTTTCCTGTGCCGTGAGTGTTGATGTAAAGAGAGCTAGGCTCTGCTAAACCAATGATATAAGAAAGTTGGATTGTGCATCGATCAGCTAATCCTGCTGCAACAATATTCTTTGCTAAGTAACGAGCCATATAAGCGCCAGAACGATCGACTTTTGTGGGATCCTTGCCCGAGAAAGCTCCTCCTCCATGCGGTGCGGCTCCCCCATAAGTATCGACAACAATTTTACGTCCAGTCATGCCCGTATCACCATCGGGTCCTCCCACCACAAAACGACCCGTGGGGTTAACGTGAATTTGGGTTTTATCTGTGGTCCAACCATCAGGCAGGGTGGTCATAATATAAGGCCGCACTAAGTCAGAGACTTCTTCTTGATTCAAGCTATCAATATGCTGAGTTGATAAAACGATCGAGGTGGCTTCCACAGGTTTATGATCGATGTACTTTAACGAGATCTGTGCTTTTGCATCCGGCCCGAGTTGCGATAGCTTACCTTTATGACGGGCTTGAGAGAGTCGGAATAACAGCCGGTTGCAGTAATGAAGAGGAGCTGGCATCAAGGTATCGGTTTCGTTGGAAGCATAACCAAACATGACTCCTTGGTCTCCTGCTCCTTCCGGCTTGTTGTTTTTCGCTGAAATGCCTTGGCTAATATCCGAAGATTGTTCATGGATGTAGTTACTAATTTTTAGCTTGCGCCAATCAAACCCTAGCTGTTGGTACCCTATTTGCTGTATTTTTTTACGAGCAATGTCATCTAAGACTTCATGGGTGATTGATTTGGGACCAGAAGCTTCGCCAAGCAAAATGACACGGTTAGTAGTGGCAACTGTTTCAATAGCAGTGCGGGATTCAGGGTTCTCTTTGATGTAGTGATCCAAGATAGCATCAGAAATCTGATCACAGACTTTATCAGAGTGCCCCTCTGACACGCTCTCACTGGTGAAGGTAAAATCTTTCATACGTTCCTCGTCTATTTAGAATCGCAAGGCCAATAAAAATAAGACCTAGGAGCCCTAGAATCAAAATATTACCATAGGTGCCATATATTGTCACATTGGCCGAAGGCTTGGGTAATTGAAAGTCAAGATTGCCTATTGCCATGAGCTCCAGTCGATCTAATTCACGGCCGTAGGCATCAAATACTGCTGAAATCCCTGTGTTAGCTGCACGGACCATGGGAAGGCCCTCTTCAATACTACGGACTCGGGAGATTTGTAAGTGTTGGTATGGTCCTGGTGAATTTCCATACCAAGCATCATTGGTGACATTTAAGAGCCATTGAGGCCGTTCTTGTTCACGATTGACAACCTTGCCAGGAAAGATTGATTCATAGCATACCTGACCACCAAAGGGAGGAAGGCTGCCCAATTGCAGAACACTTGGCCCGGAGCCGGAAGAAAAGTCCTGTGCTCCTGCCGTAATTTTACGAACGGCAAAGTAGGGTTCAATATACCTGCGAAGTGGGAAGTACTCTCCAAACGGAACCAGATGAGATTTATCATAGTGGGCAACGACATCACCAGTAGAGTTCAAGGCCAGGATACTATTCCATATCTCTACGGGGCTGACTCCATAGGGGGTACGACGTGGTGCTCCAGTCAGAAGAAAGCCTTCGTTTGGAATGACTTGTTCAATGAGATCTCGTCGGAAGCCTTCCTGTTCAATGAAAAATGGGACAGCTGTTTCTGGCCATATGATCGCGTTTATCTTATGGGAAGAGGCGAGGCTACTTAGAGAAAGGAGTTTCTCAAAGTTCTTTTCTTTTTCAACTGGGTCCCATTTGCTGGTTTGCGGAATGCTCGGTTGAACAATACGTAGCCATACATCATCGAAGGTTTCAGTTGGAGTATTTAGTCTGAGGGAACCGAAAAGAAAAATCGCCACGGTGAGTCCTGTAATCCCTCCAGCTAGCCATTGGTAAGGCCGTTGAAGGAGGCAGAGGAATCCGGCCGCTAACAGTAGCGTGAGGAAACTGAGGCCATATATTCCTGTAATAGAAGTAATTTGCAACATTTCATCGGAAAAGCACCACATATAGCCTGTAAAATTCCAAGGAAAGCCAGTCAGCACGAATGAGCGAAGCCACTCGGCTATGACCCAGAATATGGCAAACGCTAGTCCAAGCATGACTCCGCGCCAACGCAAGAGCCCACATAGGACGCCTGGGATAGCTGTAAAGAAAGCGAGTATGAATGGCAAGCCGAGGATACTAAATGGCGTGACCCACCAAAACTTGGCTATATCAACAGTGAGGGCATTTGCAATCCAGTAAAGGCCAAAAGTGAAGTAACCAAATCCAAAGGACCAGGTTGTCCAGAAACTACTTTTCAAGGGTTGAGGGCGGTCCATGCAACTGTCAAGGATCAGAAGAAGTGCAGAAAATGCCAAGATCATGGGAAAGGCATAGGTAGGAGGTAAAGCCATGGCTCCCACACCGCCTAAGAAAAAGCTGACAAAGCAAAGCCTTTGCAGGGAAAGTTGATCGAGAAGGTTAATTTGTTTACTGAGCACTTGATTTTTGTACACCATGGATACCGATTCGTTTTACTTGTCGAGGATTAGCCTCGATTATTTCAAAGGAGAGTCCTGAAGTGTGGCGGATAAGCTCGCCTCTCTGTGGGACACGATCAGCGAGATGACAAACTAAACCTCCAAGAGTATCTAGGCTTTCTTCGCGTTCATCTTCAGTGAGAAAAGGTCCTGTGTTTTCTTCCAAGTCATCGAGGTCTATACGAGCATCCACAACTACAATTCCGTCAGGTCGTTCAAAATATTGGAGTTTAGGATTTTTAATAGAGGCCACATCCTGAATGTCGCCCACAATTTCTTCAATGATATCTCCCATGGAAATAAGACCATCTACACCTCCGTACTCATCCACCACAAGGGCAATGCGCGTATCAGAAGAGCGCATCTGCAACAGTAAGTCCAGGACTCTGAGGGAGGGAGCGACGAAATCGATTTTTTGAATCAATTTAGATAAGTTAAAATTCTTTGGGCTCGCGTCCAGTAGACACCGAATATCGATATATCCTGATACATCATCGAGGTTGTCTGTATAGACAGGAACACGTTTAAAATGGTGCGATTTAAATAAATCTCGTACTTCTTCTAAAGTGTTATCAGACTTAAGTGCGATAATTTCAGCGCGAGGAATCATGACATCTTCAACGGTTAGGTCTCGTAATTCGAGAATGTTTGTCAGCATCTCCCTTTCATCAGGCGCAAGCGACGCGTCACCAGCTTCATCTTCCTCGATGAGCTCTTCGATGACATCACGGACTGTGTTGTCATTTTCCCTGAAAGGGAGCCATTTGCGAAGTTTAGACCACATTAAGCAGCTCCCTCTTCGTAAGGGTTGGGAATATCTATGGCATTGAGAATCTGTACTTCTAGGGCTTCCATGACTTCGGCATCCTTATCATTTTCGTGGTCGTAGCCTAGCAGATGTAATAGCCCATGGGCAACCAAGTGAGAAAAGTGGTTCCAAATAGGCTTGTCTTGCTCAGCGGCTTCTCGTTCAATGGTTTCATAAGCAAACCATACATCCCCTAGGATTTCGAAGTCTTCTTCCGGGGCTCCATCATCTGGATTGTAAGGGAATGATAATACATTGGTGGGCTTGTCTTGATTACGGTAGAGCTTGTTGTAGGCTTGCAAGTGAACATCATTCGCAAGTATGAAATTAACAATAAACTGCGATAAGTCTCTATCCAGCAAAATAGGGAATTGCTTCACAACGGAGACTACACAATTCTCAGCTTGTGATTTATTCCATTTTTCTGATTCTGTAAAAACGTAAAAGTCAGGTAGTTTTTGCGTCATAGGCTTCAACAATGCGTGATACCAGCGGGTGGCGTACCACGTCGGCTTTCGTAAGCTCGATTGTAGAGATTCCCTTCACATCTTGCAAGGTATTTACTGCATCGCTCAAACCAGAGGTTGTTCCCTTCGGAAGGTCAATCTGCGAAAGATCTCCTGTGACAATCATACGCGTATTGTTTCCCATACGGGTGAGGAACATTTTCATTTGTACTGGAGTGGTATTTTGGGCTTCATCGAGGATGACCACAGAGTTGGAAAGGGTGCGTCCACGCATAAAGGCCAGTGGTGCAACTTCGATCTCACCAACTGCAATTTTGCGGGCAACTTGTTCCATGGGCAACATATCATGGAGTGCGTCATAGAGGGGGCGCAGGTAAGGGTCTACTTTTTCACGCATATCCCCTGGCAGAAATCCTAGTTTTTCTCCTGCTTCCACCGCGGGTCGAGATAAAATCATACGATCCACTTGCCCCGTTAACATCATTTGTACACCGAGGGCCACAGCTAAGTAAGTTTTCCCTGTGCCTGCAGGACCTAATGCCAGTACAAGATCATAGTTTTTTAGGGCTTCGATATACTCCGCTTGCATGGGGGAACGTGCCGAAATAACACGATTTTTTGTGGAAAGAAACACATCTTCATAGACGCCACTTTCATGAGGGCTATGGATGGCTAAGCTTAAGGATTCATT
>CAJQNC010000055.1 GCA_905479605.1 uncultured Alphaproteobacteria bacterium
CCTTTTTTTGCGTCACCGCAAGGGCTTCCAAAAAGAATTCTTTTCGGATCCACCCCTGGGATCGGTGAGGGCGGCTCCGAAAAGAATTCTTTCCGAAAACCCATGCTCAGGGAGTCTCATTTCTGTTTGAACTTATTCAGAATGAACTAGTATTTACGTACAGAAAATCGGTTAATCACTTAGTGGCTTTTTGTCTTATTGCGCTTCTTTTGAAGAGGTTCCATAAAGCAAAACTCATGGCACATAAGGGTTGTTGCCATATCACAACCATCTTCACAGACATGCTTATGATCGGGCTTGTACATTTTCTTGACGCATTTTTGATGGCATTTCATAGCAAGGGTGGAACACTTAGCAGAGCAACTCTCCTGATCCATATCATTTTTCACCTCAGCAGGAGGATCCTTCGCAAGATAGCCCATGGCCATGGCCATGGCGTTGGGCATAGAAAATGCCATATACAGTAAAGTTACAGGCAATATATTCATCATATTACACTCCTATCTATTAGGTAAAATTCTAACATAATAAAAGTTAAATAATTGCTTGCCTCAACCAACACACATTTTAATTTCACGAAGAACCTTTGGATAACACCCTTGCATGCAATGCTTAAATTTAGTCAAAGTACTTGGATCGTCTTGAGATGAATTATAAACACTCTCAATACATAAATTATGACACTTCTGGCTTAATTCCTTTGCAGAATTTTTACATTTCTGATTGGTATGTGCAGTCACATCAAAAGTTATAAGGCTTAAAGAGCCAAAGATAATAATGGATAGTAAATGTGTTTTCGTCATGGGTGATCTCCATTAATCTATGTAGTTCAACCCTACCAGTATTTGATTAAGATTCCGTATATAAACTCCATAAGTTTTCAGTGCCCCTGAAATGGTTTTATGCCATAGTGCTTCACAAACAAAAAAGGAACTCCATGCTCACCCTTGTCCCTACACCTATTGGAAACTTGCAGGATATTACGCTTCGAGCGCTGGAAGCTCTGAAACATGCTGATATCATTTATTGTGAAGACAAGCGGCAATCTCGCAAGCTTTTAAGTCACTATGGCATTGATACACCCCTAGAATCTTATCACGAACATAATGCTGAAAAGGTACGGCCGCATATACTTGCACAACTGCAGGCTGGAAAATCTATTGCTGTTATCTCTGATGCGGGTATGCCAGCAATTTCTGATCCAGGTTATCGCCTAGTAACGGCCTGTCAGAAGGCAGAGTTAAAATACACCGTTTTGCCAGGGCCGTCTGCGGTTCTAACGGCTTTGGTAGCCTCAGGATTGGCTCCTGATCGTTTTATATTTGGTGGGTTTCTGCCTTCTAAAAGAGGTGAGCGCCAGAGGGTTCTGGAAGAGTTCTTCATGCTTCCCGCAACTCGCATTTTCTTTGAAAGTCCCCATCGTCTTGTGGAGTGTCTCAAGGATATTTACAAAATCATGGGTGATTGTCAGCTCGCCGTCTGCCGCGAACTTTCTAAGCTTTATGAAGAAGTCAAAAAGGGCCCTGTATCCGAGGTACTAGCTTGGTATGAAGAGCACCCACCCAAGGGAGAGATTGTTCTCGTTATTGAATCTTGTGTACCTGAGCAATCCTTTAACCTAGAATCAGAGCTAAGAGAGGCACTGAAAACTCGCAAGACCAAGGAGGCTGCGGCCTATGTGGCAGAGAAAACCGGCCATGGGAAAAAAGAACTTTATACCCTGGCGCTGGCCCTTAAAGAAAAGAAGTAAACACTGGAACCGCGGCGTTTGGGCCGAACGGTGGGCCGGGGTGTGGTTACAACTGCAAGGCTATCACATTCGCGAGCGCCGCTATAAAACTCATGTAGGCGAGATTGATCTGATTGTTCAGCGCGGTTCGTTGTTAGTGGCAGTTGAGGTAAAGGCACGCCCTACTCATAAAGAGGGCTTTGAAGCCATTACAAAAAAGCAACAACAACGAATTCAACGGGCTATGGAACTGTATCTCACTCGTCATGAAAAATTACACAGAAGCGATTTACGTTTCGATGTGGTCGTGATAAAACCATGGTCATGGCCCAAACATTTAACCCATGCTTGGGGGGGCTTATAGGAGAAAAAATTGTGAAACTTGTATCGTGTCTATTACCTTTTGCTTTATCCGGCTGTGTCGCCGCCGTTCCACTCGCTGTTGGGGGAACATGTATGGTGGGTACTGCCGCTATGGAGGAAAGAGGAATAGACGGTGCTGTCAGTGATCAGTCAATCCGTGGACGTATTAATTACGAATGGGCTAATAGCCCGCTGGATTTTGCTGGTATTGAAACCACCGTCTACAATGGTAAGGTCCTACTGACTGGTCCCGTTCATGATGAACAGGCACAGTCAGAGGCCGTACGATTGGCAAGGTTTGCACCCGGTGTTCGTGAAGTCATCGACGCCACCAAGATTGGTGGAAAAGATAATTATTTCGCTGACGCTTGGATCACCACGAAGCTGCGCTCAAATATTGTCGCAGACAGACGGGTGGCCGCCCATAATTTTACGATCCGCACCTATGACGGGATTGTATATCTGATGGGAACGGCACTTGATCAAGACGATTTGGACGCTCTCTTAGAAAATGCTGCAGACGTAACTGGAATTCGTAACGTCGTCAGTTTCGTTGAGATAAAAGAGCACATCCCAACTCCTTACTTTGAACATGAAAATGTCATGTATCAACAGCAATCCCCAGCTGGAGAAGTTTCGGCCTCTGAGGAAACTGACCAGCGTTAATCTATAAAATTCGCTGGTCCAAACTAGGAGCAGGGAATGTTTACTCGAATACAAACGGTTGCCTTTCAAGGCATCGAGGTTTTGGATGTAGATGTCCAAGTCCAACTTTCTCCTGGCATGCCCAAATTTCAAATTGGGGGTTTGCCTGACAAAGCGGTCGCAGAATCGCGCGAACGGGTGCGGGCCGCACTTCATGCCATGGGGCTGGCACTGCCCACTAAACATATCGCTGTGAACTTATCCCCCGCAGACATTCAGAAGGAAGGCAGCCATTTTGACCTCCCCATTGCCTTGGGACTGCTGGTAGCCATGCGTGCTATCCCTAGCGATGCGATAGAAAATTCCATAGCCCTGGGGGAGCTAGCGTTGGATGGGAAAATTGCCCCTGTATCCGGCGTTCTTCCTGCTGCCATTCATGCCTCGGCTCAAGAGAAAAACCTTATTTGCCCGCAAGCCTGTGGTGGAGAAGCCGCCTGGGCCGATGATGTGCAGGTCCTTGCTCCTAGCAGTTTATTGGCTTTTGTTAATCATGTGCGTGGAATACAGGTCATGAATCCACCCCAACCTGAGATCGAGAATATCACTCAGAAGATTACACTGGATTTACGTGACATCAAAGGGCAGAAAAGTGCTAAACGGGCTCTCGAAGTCGTTGCTGCTGGCGGCCATAATATGCTCATGGTTGGTCCACCTGGGGCTGGAAAATCGATGTTGGCGGCAAGACTCCCAGGCATTCTTCCCCCCCTTGAACCACAAGAAGCTTTGGATGTGACCATGATCCACAGCTTGGCAGGAAAGCTCAAAGAGGGTCGACTCATTCGAACCCGTCCTTTCAGGGACCCTCACCATTCCGCATCGATGCCTTCTCTTGTGGGGGGTGGATTACGCGCAAACCCTGGTGAGGTCTCTCTGGCCCACCTGGTAGTTCTCTTCTTAGACGAATTACCTGAGTTTCAACGAGGTGTACTAGAAGCCTTACGTCAGCCATTGGAAACAGGAAAGATCATGGTCTCCCGTGCCAATGCACATGCCACCTATCCCGCTCGTGTACAATTGATAGCCGCCATGAACCCCTGCAGATGTGGCCATATGGCTGATTCAGAACGAGCGTGTTCGCGAGCCCCGCAATGCGGTGCTGATTACCAAGCAAAAATATCTGGCCCAATTCTGGATCGTATCGATATTCATATTGATGTGCCAGAAGTGAGCGCCCGTGAACTCACAAATCCTGCCGCAGGCGAGTCATCTGAAATCATTGCGCAGCGAGTACTCGAAACACGGCAGCTGCAGTTAAGCCGCTATAAACCCTTTGGGGATAATGTACGCACCAACGCCGAGGCCGATGGAGAGACTCTTGATAGGGTAGCACCATTGGATAAAAAGAGTGAGTTGCTTTTAAAGAATGCCACAGAGAAGTTTAAACTTTCCGCTCGTGGTTACCGCCGTGTTCAACGCGTTACTCGCACCTTGGCAGATTTAGAAAAATGTGAAATTATTAAAGAGCATCATGTTGCTGAAGCCTTGAGTTACCGCAGAATTTATTATTGATTTAATGAGGATATACCGATGAATTTGAGACCATTCCAGATTGCTGTCGCAATAGTTTGTGCCTACACAGCACAGATACAAGCCATTCCCATTGACACCTTAATCGGAGCTGCTAAACGACAAACAACCACATCAACCCGTTATGATCCTGCTTACTTTGTCATACCTTATCCCAATGGCGATGTTCCTTCTGATAAGGGCGTTTGTACTGACGTTGTCATCCGTGCCTACCGAGCTCTTGATATTGATCTGCAAAAACGCGTACATGAGGATATGAACGAAAACTTCACAGAATATCCTAACTTGTGGGGATTGCGATCTACCGACACAAATATCGACCATAGGCGCGTTCCAAATCTAGCAGTTTTCTTCTCTCGACAGGGCGAGATATTAAAAATTACCAACGATCCAAAAGATTACAAACCTGGAGATATTGTAACTTGGAATTTGTGCACTAAAGGGGCATTACCCCACATCGGAATTGTTTCTGATGTCTATCCAGAGAACTCTCAAAGGCCCCTCATTATACATAACATTGGAGCGGGTCCTGAATTAGAAGATATCCTTTTTTCATACAAGATTACGGGGCACTATCGTTATTCTCCAAGTCAGGATAAAGGTGATGATGCAAAACCATCCCATACATAATCATCCCATTGAACTTGTTCCTTATGATCCCCAATGGCCGGCACAGTTTGAGAAGGAAGCTGCACAGCTACTCCCTATCTTGGAGGATCACCTGGTCGAGATTCATCATATTGGCAGTACTTCCATACCTGGTCTGATGGCTAAGCCACTTATTGATATGATGCCAGTGGTCTATGACCTGAACAAAGTTGATGGAATTAATGAGGAAATGGAAGCTATGGAATATATATGCATGGGGGAACTTGGCATTCCAGGGCGCCGATTCTTTTGCAAAAGCCTAGAGAAACGAACCCATAATGTACATGTGTTTCAACAAGGGGATCCAAATGTTGACAGGCATCTCAAGTTTCGGGATGTCTTACGCCAACACCCCGAACTATCAGAGGAATATGCTCAGTTAAAAATGGAATTGGCTAAAGCCAACCAAGATGATCGTAGAGCCTATACAGACGGGAAAACAGAGTTTATTCGTAGAGTTGAAAGTTAGCCATGCTTCATGAAATCACGGCTTCATTAGAAGGCTGTAAGAGTATGCAATAAAGTTCTAAAAGGCTCTCTGGTAAGGGAGCCTCTTTACTTTTTTTCCTGGATAGCGCCAGTCTATTATTACACTCCTTTTCAAAAAGGGGATTAGCTAAAGGGAACCTGAATGATCGTAATATCTTCACAAACGAAAATACTGAGTTTATTCGCAAAGTTGGGAATGACTTAATTTGAACAGGCCCTTGCAAATCAACTAAGTTCTCACGCACGTTATTCCCCCCCCCTCGCTGTTGTTCACCTAAGCCCGGGGGGACCTGATTTCATAAATTGATTTAGCTTTTTCGAGAGCGTTCTAGCAAAACAGATGTTGCATTTTTACAGAAGACTGATTATGTTGAGCCCCACTGGACCTTTGGGGTGTAGCCAAGCGGTAAGGCAGCGGTTTTTGGTACCGCCATGCGCAGGTTCGAATCCTGCCACCCCAACCAATTTCTTTAGATTCACAACGCAGGTTTAAGCTAAGTCTAATTGGTAGACTTTTTGTTTGTGCGCTTATACTTCATTAAACTAATGGGGATTGATGCCAGGTAAAGAAATGCGCAAGCAGTGAGGGTCGCCCAAGGAGCGCTAAACAAAGCCGCTACAAAGATCGCTACAGCGATAAGAATCATCCGCACATGTTTATTGGCCAACTGGACATTCTTGATCAAAAATGTTGGGATGCGACTTACCATCAGTAGGGCACTGAGTATCATAAAGGCCGCTATAAAATAAGGATGCTCGGACAAATTTATATCCCATGCAAAATGACTCATGAGGGGTAAAAGAGCAATGAAGGCACCAGCCGGTGCGGGTACGCCCACACTGTAACTCTTGGTCCACTCTGGGTCCTCAGGTACATCGAGACGAGAATTAAATCGAGCTAAACGCAAAGCTTGAGCTGTCGAAAAAAGCAGGGCTACGGCCCATCCAGCACCCGCCCAATTTTGCAATGTATAAAGATATAGTACCAAAGCTGGTGCCACACCAAAGGCTATAAAGTCAGACAAGGAATCCAGCTCAGCGCCAAAACGAGAAGACGCTCGCAATAAGCGGGCAACGCTACCATCAAGTCCGTCCAAAATAGCAGCGATGATAATCAGTGTAACGGCCATCTCCCACCGTTCCATAAGAGCAAAGCGAATGGAACTAAGGCCTGTACAAAGGGCAGTGACAGTTACAGCATTGGGAATGATCTGAAGGAGGCGCGTTCTTTTAAAGCCTCGAGCTCTATCTTTACGCCGGGACGAAATCATCGAATCTCACCTTCCAGGGCCTTTTGTTTACTGGAGAGATCAGCCAAAATGGTTTCTCCTCCTATGAGGCGTTGGCCTATACAGACTTGTGGATTCACCCCATTGGGAAGGTAAATATCCGTGCGACTTCCAAATCGAATGATTCCATAGCGCTGACCGGCTAGAACTTCATCGCCCTCTTTCACATCACAAAGAATACGCCGAGCCACGAGGCCTGCAATTTGTACAAATAGGATTTCCACGCCCTTTTTCGTTTTCACAACCAAAGAATTCCGTTCGTTAAATTCACTCGCTTTATCGAGAGATGCATTAAAGAATTTGCC
>CAJQNC010000056.1 GCA_905479605.1 uncultured Alphaproteobacteria bacterium
TCATTCTTAGGTATCGCGATGTTACTCTCCCAATACCTGTAATCTAAAAATTGTAAATATCAATCTCATCGTCTAGAAGTTCGATTTCTCTCCGAACTTCCTTAGGGTTTTTAAACGTGGCTATATGAATAAGAGCATCTCCACTTATCACGAGAGGCAGGTTGCTGATCCCAATGATCACCCCATCATGCTGAGCGCGAATATAGGATTTATTTCGACCAAAGGGATTCGATATAACCCCGACAAGATCTCCCTCTTTTATATGAGCGCCTAATCGGCGAGTCAGCCTCAAACTTCCTGAGCTTGGGGCGCGAAGCCAAAGGGAGGACTGGGCAATGAAAGGTTTTTCCTTTAACTTATGCACTTTAATAGCACCAGCTTCGAGCATTCCCAGATTGATCATCAGAGAAAATGTTCCATTTATCCCAGTTTTAATCACAGGTTCATCGTATCGGAGCGCTTCCCCACCTTCAAAAACTATGTTGGGTATGTTGTATTTGTTTAAGGCTTTCCGCATGGATCCTTCTCTGAGTGAAGAATTCAAGATGAGAGGGACGTTAAAAGCTTGAGCAAGCTTCCTATGGTGCTCATTATCAAGACAGGCACGAACCTGTGGGTAGTTGCTCCGATGGATAGCCCCCGTATGGAAGTCAATAACATGGGTACATTTGAGAGCAATTTCCTGCAGTAACGTATGGGCAAGTTGAGCTCCCAACGATCCGTTTTTATCCCCCGGAAAACATTTGTTTAAATCCCTTCTATCAGGGAGATACCGAACATTTCGATTAAAACCGAACACATTTATAATGGGGACAGCAACCAGAGTTCCTTTGAGTTTGGATAGCAAGTTGCGATGGGTAAGGATACGTTTGACAATCTCACATCCATTGATTTCATCTCCATGCATAGCTCCTGTAAGAAGCAATGTGGGGCCATCTTCCTTTCCTCTAACAACTTCAAGAGGCATCGTCATTTGAGTCTGATCAAAGAGCTGAGCTACTTCGATCTCACAACGCCTCCGTGTTCCTGGTGGTACAGAAAGCCCGCAGATTTCGAAGTTACTTTTTTTCATTACCATCACATCCATTTATATATTTCTCTACACCCTAGCACTTATTAAATACAGTTACTAACTCCTTATATATTGTGGGATAGAAACTTCCTGTTTCTATAGACTGCCTTAAATTTAGAGGATAGGATCTACAATTATTAAAATGATATACAGATAGCTTCAAACGATGACCAAACGACTCGCCTTATTAACATTGTATGCGCTACTTTCACTGCCAATAAGTTTTTGTTTGGCCGAAATAGAAAATATTAACGGAAGTAATTCATCGTATTTTGAAACTCTACAGGCTGAGTTACAAGAGTCAAAGATTGCGATCCAAAATGCCGAAAAAAAGTGGGTTGCGACATTTGACGAGAGATCGATTTTTTATGATGATAAACTTGAACGACTTTCTGCAATTGATCAGAAACTCAAACAAAACTGGAATTATGCAGATCTGCTACAGGACTACAACTTCGTTGTTGATGTTTGGCGTAAGTTTGCAGACCATTCTTTCGATAATATATCTGGTGCAATTATTGAGAGATCTTTCCCTACAGTGCCTCAGTTAGACAATACGCTGGCAGAAAAGATTTCTGTAGAATCATACTCATCTTTACAAGATTTGAATAATGAAGTGACTCGGCTATTCAACCAGTCCCTTGCTGGATTTGACGCCCGGCAAGAAAAAGACTCTTTAAAATATAGCAAGGTTCTTCTCGCTGCAGGAAAACTTCGTTCACAACAATACCAGAGGCTTCAAGCGCTGGGGTACACATCAACAAGGACTATTACTAAAAACAATATAGAAGACTTTGTCCGCGAACTTAGAATCATACCTGTACGTTGGACAGCAACATTCTATTCAAAGTTGTTGGAATTCCGTGATTACTCTCGCTCAGGAATAGAAGGATACCTTTATATCACTAAGGAACTCATCCTTTTTCTCTGTTTAATATCGTTCGGTATTTTTTTCGTTTGGACATTCCATAAATTTGTTGCTGTGTTTGAAAGCTATGCGGAACGAATGCATAAAAAACTGGCCACATCGTCCACACACTGGATTTGGATGTATGGCTTAACTGTATTAAATAAGTCTATCCCATGGGTCTTATTGCTAATGGGTGTATGGTTTGCCATTGGGCTTGTGGAAGTATCCTCTGTTAGAGAGCTCTCTAACCTTTTTCCCTATATTGATTTTTATATTTATTATCGATTGTATCTGATATCCACCGATGATTTTTTCACTAGATTAAAAAGTGTTGGGCTGATTGATCCTAAACCAAACCAGAAACTAAAGCTATTTCGAATTAACCGATCTATGGGAAGATTTTTATTCATTTCAATTGCCATCTTGCACACGATTAATACAGTTGTTGGCAAAGCCATGATCTACAGTATTGCTTTCAATGTTCTATATACGTTGGGTGGCCTATATATTATTTACCTGACCAGTCGTTGGAGTGAAGAGATTTTAAATTCAAAAGAATGGTTAAATATCACCAAGAGACTGCCTTCATCTTTGCAATCAAAGATTAAGAGATTCCATTTGTTTTCATCCTTCATCGTATTGCTCGTCATTGTAGGGCTAAATATTTTCGACTGGACTATCAGTTATCTCAGTAAGTTTGACTCCTTCAAAAAACTGAGTGCTTTGATGCTGAGAGCGCGCTTGAATAAGGTCCACGACATTAATGCTGGCAATGGACAAAAGCCATTGCCTGAATCTTACATAACTCACTTTAACCCCAGTTGCCTAACTAAAGAATTCATCACCAAGCGCAAGCAATTTATACAAGCAAGAGACAATATTGAAAACTGGATTTCTCAAGGAGCCACTCACCATTCAATGCTTGTTTATGGTTCCAATGGGTCAGGGAAATCTATAATGCTTTCTGAGCTCAAAGACTGTACCAAAGGTGCCAATTCATACTTTATTGACTTAAAGGATAAAGAGACAAAGGCAACAGGCATTATCAGGAAACTTCAAAAGATTCTGGGTGGAGAAAGTGATGATCCTGAAAAGCTTATCAAATTCTGGAAGTCAAATATAAACAAAAAAACAATTATTTATATAGACAACACTCATAATCTATTCTTATCACAGCTCCATGGATTTGAAGCCATGCGTACCCTTATGGATATTATCAATTCGGATATTGATAATATTTTCTGGTGCGTCTCCTTCCACCGTGAAAGTTGGCATTTCATACGCAGAGCATTGCGGGAATATCTGTGCTTTGATCAGGTGCTTGAGTTACCCGCCTGGTCAGCAGAAGAGTTGCAAGATTATATCATGACCTGTCATGCTAGATCAGGGTTCAAGGTTTCTTTTGACAAGATTCTAACCATCCTAGGCAAAAAGAAGGGAAGAGAGAATCGCGATACAATCGAAAGCCGCTTTTTCAAACTTCTCTGGGAACAAACTGAGGGTAATCCAACACGAGCGGTTGCTCTTTGGCTGAAATCACTCAATTTTGATGGTCACGAAACTATGATGGTTCTCAAGCCTCCCCTGGAGGACATGTCAGACTTCTTGGACCTGGATGATGATATTCATTTTATGTGTGCCTCTCTCATCCGCCATGAAAGTCTTGAGCCTGAACAAATAGGCCAAATAACAAATCAAGACAAAGGTATTGTTACTCGAGTTATCAAGCGGTCTATCGAGCGGAGGCTTATTGTAGAGCATGAGAACAATACCTTCAGACTAAACCCAGATCTTGCGGGCTACATTATTCGTTCATTACGGAGGAAAAACTATGTCTATGGATAATTTATCTTTAGGGTACCTAACTGCCTTATCAGGCTTTTTCAATACAGAAAAAATACTCTTATTAATTCTGTGTATTGGCGGTTTGCTTTGCTTGTCTAAGTTTGTAAAGATCGCATCTGAGCGGCTTCATCACAAACTCCCTTCACGTCGCATTTTGATTTCCCAAATCGCTACAATTCTAAGTTTTTTCCTTAATCTTGGAGGAAGCTTCTTCATCTTCTATGGGATATTAAAGCCACCACAAGAACTCATGATTGCCCTTCTAGGTAGTGCCACCTTTGCCGTTGGGCTTGCACTTAGAGACCTAGTTGCCTCACTAATTTCTGGCATCACCATTATAATGGACCCGCCTTTCCAAGTTGGAGACAGAGTAAGATTTAAAGAGATGTATGGTGAAGTTAAGCACGTAGGGCTTCGGGCCGTAAGGCTTCAGACCTTGGATATGAGCATAGTTACAATACCGAATCTTATTTTTGTCACCGAAGCAGTTGTTTGCGCTAACAAGGGAAAGCTTAGCTTAAATGTTGTTACCAAATTTCACGTTTGTATCTCAAGCAATCTGGAACTAGTCAAAAATATCTTGAAGGAAGTTATCATAACAAGTAAATACGCCTATCTAGATGAACCCATCAATATAGTCATCGATAAAGCATGGCATGCTGATGCTCTATCCTTTGAGGTTTCAGTGAATGCATATGTAATTGATTCTCGATATGAAAAAGATTTTCAGTCAGATATATACATAAGAGGTACAAAGGCTTTATTAGATTCCGATATCAAATTTCCTCGGCAAAAATTGGAAGCTCAAACTTCAGCTCTTACTATTGTGAGTAATGATCCAATCCCCCAAATAGCTCAGGACTCAAGAATACCAGCCTAATTGAATTACTATTAATCAATTACTAAAGGGACGCCTCCATGAAAATTACAAAAGAATTTAAAGATTTTGCACTGCGTGGTAATGTCATTGATATGGCTGTAGGTATTATCATAGGAGCAGCTTTCAGTAGTATTGCACAGTCTCTAGTAGATGATATTTTTATGCCCTTTCTTGGACTCATGACTAATGGTATCAATTACACAGACATCTTCTTAATCCTTAAATCTGGCACAACAAAAGGTCCATACCCGACCCTTGCAGCAGCCAAGGAAGCTGGTGCAATAACGGTCAACATTGGTCTCTTCCTAAGCTCTGCTCTAACCTTCATGCTTGTGTCTTTGGTCTTGTTTATTCTCTTAAGGCTTATTTCCAAAGTATACCAAGAACCCGAAAAACCCAAGGAGCCCTCACGCCAGGAAATTCTCCTTGAGGAGATAAGAGATGCTGTGAGAGGTAAAATTTCCTAATCAGAGCGTGGATCCAGCTCAGACGCCACTGGTGTTGTCCCTGGCAAAGTCACAAACTCTTGCTGATCTTCTTCTTTTGGAGGGGCCTGAACCATGACACGGTGTATCAAATACCCGGCGAGTCCAGCCGCAACAAGACAAGAATAGAGAAATAGGCCTACACTACCAAATAAACTCATGGTTGCTGAAGCGACTACAGGGCCTATGACAGCTCCAATACCATAAGCCAGCATCAAGCCTTGGGTTGCTGACACAATGTCTTTTTGATCTAAAACATCACAAGTATGGCTTATACTTACAGGGTACACAGCAAAAGCGGCTCCTCCAAAAATAAACATGAGGATATAGATAGTTGTTAGATAGTCTTTGGATAAAGGCATAATGATAAAACCAATCACAAACAAAACACCACATAATGTAATAAGCATCTTGCGTCGATCAAACTTATCGGACAAATGACCTACTGGGTATTGCAGGGCTGTTCCCCCCAAAATAAGAAAGAACATGATGAGAGACGTTTCCTTGACATTATCAATGGTAAGCTGGGTATAAAGAGGAAGCAGACCAAGTACTGAGCCCAGTATAAGTCCTGAACATGTGCATGCAACAATACCCGTAGGTGAGAATTTATAAAGCTGAAAGACTGTCAGAGCTGAAGGCTCTTCAATTGTAGGATTTTCAACTTTGGTAATAGCTACGGGAACAACAGAGAGAGACGAAAGTATTGTCACAATTGCAAAGGGAATCAGGGCATCAATAGGAAACATATTCAACAGAAATTGCCCCAAGGCTGAAGCTCCATATAGCGATATCATGTAGAGGGAAAGAAACTGTCCACGTGTCTTCGGCGTACTCTTCCCCAACATCCAACTTTCTACGACAACAGAAAGACCTGACAAACAGTATCCACATATGGCTCGAAGAATAACCCAATACCACAAGGAATAGAATAGTCCTTGAGACAAAACAACAACAGCGATAATAGAGGCAAAGGCCGCATAAGCTCTGATATGTCCCACGCGGAGTATAAAATGTGCATTTCTGAAGGCACCCAGAACCATACCACCATAATAAGCAGAGGTAATAAGGCCAATCTCCCAAGACGAAACGTGATCTAACTCTAAACGAATAGGGATAAGGGTTCCCAAAAGCCCTATACCATTCATCAGAATGAACATACTCAGTAAAGGTGCAACAATCGAGGTAAAGTCCTTGAATTTCATAGCCAAACACCTTTAAATCATACAATAAAGAATGAGTGTGTACACTTCTTATTGATGAATTACAATATGGAATATTAATTCGTCATGCATTGAGTTTAGTCGCATCTGTGAATTTGCTTTGCATCAAGGAAAGTAACTCTGAAAGCAAACCTATCCTTGGTGGGCGCTACAGGGCTCGAACCTGTGACCCGCTTGTTAAGAGAGGGAGGTTGGAGTGTGGCTTGAGTTGCAGGCATAGCCTAAAGCTGCGCTATTTCATATATGAAAACAGATAGTTATTGGTACTATGCTGGACTTGATTAACTCCTTTAGAAAATCTCAACCATTTCACCATGCGGTGACAATTTCTTCTACATACACGTCCCACTTTGGGCTTCAAAAACGTCCGCCCTGCAAAGGCCACAATTGCTGGCATTGAAAATATTCGCACCATACAAAAAGGATAAATGTTCAGACAAAATCCATCACACTCAACCTTTCACAATTTTGCGACTCTCATGGCGGAGTGTGTATAAAGACCAAACTAATGAAGGGGTTGGGCAGGATAATATAACAGATGCGACAGAACCTCAGTAATATGACAAAGCCACGGTTCTTTAAGTTGGTGGACACGATTTTGTGAACTCATTCGTGGTCTGAAGTTATCGAAGAATGTAAATCTTCAGATTGAGAAGACAAATAGTAGAAGCAAGTTTTTTAATTTATTTCTTGAAAAATTGGTAAAAGCTATTACCTGTTAAACATAGTGGTTTTTTACAATCAAAGCAATGAGGGTTTCGATGTGCGTTAGTAGGCTTAATTTTTTAACTTTTGTTTTTCTTTCCTGTGCGTTTACACCTTTAGGGTGGTGTGGGAAGTGGGGTGAAAGTGATGCTACTCTTCCAAATAACAATGCTATTCAAAGGGGCCTCTCAAAACCCCTGTCTAATCAGGAAAGATTTCACAATGAACTTTCATCTTCTATAAGTGCACCAGGGCAAAGAAATGAAAGCGATAATTATTCACATTCTTTAGACGATATGGACATTCCATTTTTTCTCTTTAAAAGGGATACAGCTGGCTGTGCTAAACGTTATCTTGAATACAATCTCTTTTCCAATAATCTCGGACGTGTTGTAAAGCTTTGTAATGCGGCTATGAACGACGATTCAGAGAAGAGTTTTGACTTTTTTTCTCTTGCTGCCGCCACCTACTATAGGTGTGAAGATTTTAATCGTGCCGCTGAACTATATGGCAAGTTATTTGAAATGGACCCAGATCAATGTGCATTTACATATCTCAAAGCCGCGTACTCTTATTATACTTTAAGCAACTATAAACGAGCAGCAGAGCTTTATGATAAGTGTTTAGAGCTTGAGCCAAATCCAAGGCCTTATTGGTTTATTTATGCGGCGTCTTCACAATTTCTTAATAAATCTTATACTCATGCAGCAAATCTTTATGATAATCTTTTAGAGGTTGATCCAGATCAGAGTGCTTCGACATATGATAGTGCAGCTTACTCTCATTATCAGAGTGGTCGACATGCACGAGCTGCGGAGCTTTATGATAGGCTCCTAAAGCTAGATCCGAATCAAGATGCTTCGACATATTATAATGCCGCGCTTTCACACTACAAAAACGGCGCTTGTAAGCGTGCAGCAAAGCTTTTTAATAACCTTCTTGAGCTGGATCCCCACCAAGACTGGGATACATATTTTTATGCGGCACACTCTCATTATGCTATAAATTCCTATGGTCCTGCAGCAAAGCTTTTTGATCAGTACTTGAAGTTGGACGAAGATGTAAGTGCTGTCGGATACTTTAATTCCGCACTCTCTCATTATAAGAGTGGCAACTATAGCCGAGCAGCTGAGCTTTATGATAAGCTGCTGCAACTCAATCCGGATCAAGATGCATTTACATATCTCAGCGCCGCATACTCTCATTATAATTATGGTAGCTATGACCAAGCAGCAAAGCATTTTAATAAGCTTTTAGAAATTAACCCAGATCAAGATGCTTCGACATATTCTGCTGCTGTTGATTCTCATGAAAAAATTCGCAACGTAGATCGTGCAAAAGAGATTTCAATTGAAGCTAGGAAGCGGACCTCCAGTGCCTCTGTCATAGGTGCAACAGACCTTATAGATTTAGGGGAAGGCTTAGTAAAAGAAAAAGAGCCAAACTCAGTTGGCAAGAAACAACCAAAACAAAAGAGTTCTTCAAAAGAGAAGGGTAAAGAGGCAATGCCCTCAGCCGCCGAAGTTGCATTTAATAAGGAGTTTGAGTTAGCTCGTGATAAAGCAACTTTAAAGGGCGGAGATTATCAACGAGCAGAAGAAGGAGTACATTCTCTTGCGGAGCTTGTGGAACGCCCTTCATTGAGAAAAGGCCGAAAAAAGAAAGTTCTAGAATCCTGGCTCCTAGCTTGCAAAGAATTATGTGTGTATTATGGCGCTACCGGAAAATATAGGGAGATTATAGAGCTTTTTAAGGGAAGAGAAAACTATCTTGAAGGTGACCGTGATTTGGAGCAGGACCTAAAGGACCGCCTCATCACTGCTAATAAAAAGTTGGAGCGATCTCAGAAGCAAAGAGCAAAACAAAGCAAAAACGGAAAAGCTTCTAGTGCAGCCAGATATGCGCCTCAACCAAAAAAGGCCGGCCCCCTCCATGGGGCGAAAAGGGGTCGAGTGAATTCTTCATCATCAAGTGAAGATGAAGAAAAGTATCCCTCTGTAGGAGGAGTTACAATTACTTCAGAAACCCGTGAACTCATTCGCAGAAATTCAATGTTAGAAGTAAATGCAGCTTTGGCCAATGGTGGGACGACCTTTGATCCTAAAAGCTTCATGAATGCCATGATCACAGAACACGGTCCTGAGGTGGCTCAAACAGCACTGAGGGCCGCGCAGAGAGCTCATTCCATATTCACTAGAGTTGCAGAAGGGGTTAAGAAACCCAAAACAAAAAGAACACAGAATAATATTCCCTTTACTGTTCACTTCCCCAGCGGAGAAGATATCCTTGATGTTAGCGATATGCAAAGTGTAGCAGTGAAAGGGCTGGAGATTCATAACTCTTTGAAGTTGGCAGAAATACTCGAGCGACTAAGAAGTGAAGCTCCTCATTCGCGGGAGATTTGGAGTGATGGAGACCATAATTTTGGATCTCTGAAGAGCCGTAAAAATAAAAATATTTACTATGTTCGCATTACCGAAAAGCACCGCCTATTCTTCCATGTGGATAAGAAGACGCATAAAGTTACGGTTCTTCAAGTTGGTGATCATGACTTTAGAAAGTAAAGTATGGATAGCTAGAAGGTAATGAGGGGCGGGCTATGTCCCGCTTCTGTTGCATCTAATGACTCGAATGGGTCTATCCTGTACGAAAGATGGAAGAACGAGTGATTTCTAAAACCCACCCTGTTCTTCCTGAGACATAGGTTACAAAATATTCTCGAGACATGGGTTACATTTTTAAATCTACCAAACTTCATCAAGATCGATTCATATGCCGACTCTTTGGAGACAATTAGAAAATATACTTTAGTGAGAAGCCACAAAAGACCCCTTATCCTTGGTGGGCGCTACAGGGCTCGAACCTGTGACCCGCTGATTAAGAGTCAGCTGCTCTACCAACTGAGCTAAGCGCCCACGGGACAAGATAAGCTTTGTGTAGCAAAGACTCGAGCAGTTGTCGAGGGGTTTTTAGAACATAGTATGGATGTCTTCGCTTCATGCGCTCTACTCATATTGACCAAGTTACCAATAGGGTGAATAATGAAAAAAATATTAGAAAAGAGAACACCTAATGAACCTTACAAAGAACGCACAAAGCCTCAGTTTCATAGTCTATGGCCTATTTTGTCTCAGTTTATTCATACTTTACAATGGGCTATCGACTCTTTATGGAAATGTTCTCGCTGACTTCATTATTAAACAAAAGCAGACTGTTCTGATTTTCAACATGAGTTACGGAGCTGCCACTACATTGCTACTAATCGGCACAGTTATCTTTTTTGGGGTCAGGTATGTTGCCAGTCAGCTTGAAGACAAAAATATTATTAGTCCTAGCAATGCTATTCGATTTTGGATTTTAGGCGGAATTGTTCTCATTGCCTCTCTCTTTGCGGTAGTTGACCTCTTTACAATCATATCTGGAGTGATGACGGGTCGAAGTGATACGATCAACCTTTTGGTAACTTTGGTAACCTTAACAGTTGTCTCCTCTATTATTTTATTCTGTATCTCAGAAACACGACGTAAGGACACACTGAAATTCCTATCCACAAAATCATCATTTTTTCTAGTCTTCTGTACTGTATCCTTTGCACTTGGATTCTTTATCGCACCTCCTTGGACTGGGCGTCTAGCACGTGAAGATCAAGAACAGCTGCAGCGCTTACAAAACATCAAATTTGCTATAGAGAATATGGATAGTAGAGATAAGAGTATCCCTTCAAACCTTGAAGATCTTCATTCTGGCAATATAAAATCCAGAAAAGACATTTTAGATAGCGTCACAAATAAGCCTTACGAATACAGAAAGATCAATGACTCATCCTATGAGATATGTGCTCAGTTCCTAACAGAACAAGATATATATAATCTCTACCGTTTGTACCCCAATGAACTCATTCTTAACGAGCCTCACCATAAAGGTCGAACATGCTACACTGTTGAACTTTCACTTAAGGACCCAAATGACTATCAGTACAATGACTAATAATTGGGACACACCAGAAAAAGGATAAGACTATGGTTCTCACCCCCTCCACAATGATGCCCTTGGGGACGATAGCTCCCGATTTTAAGCTGATGGATGCTGTCACGGGTGCAGAAAAAGCTCTATCTGACCTCAAGTCAGACACGGCGACAGTCGTTGTTTTTATGTGCAACCATTGCCCCTTTGTGAAACATATTCAAACTCAACTCGTTGATGTGGCGAAGACTTATATGGCCAAGGGTGTAAGTTTTATTACTATTAACTCTAATGATGCCGACGCATTTCCAGAAGACTCACCTGAAAGAATGAAAGAGGCCGCCATAGAGTTTGACTACCCCTTCCCCTATCTATTTGATGAAACACAAGACGTAGCTAAGGCCTATCAAGCAGCTTGTACCCCTGATTTCTATATATTCGATAAGAATCTGAAATGTGTTTACCGAGGACAATTTGATGATTCGCGTCCGGGTAATGACACTCCTCCTACAGGTCAGGATATTACAAACGCTCTCGATACACTATTAGCTGGTAACCCAATCTCTGAGAACCAAAAACCGAGCATTGGGTGTAATATTAAGTGGAAGGCCTGATGGGTTATCCTCAGCTTTTTTAAGTTTCAATACACGCAAATAATATATCTGCAAAGAGGATATATCATCATACACCCCGTAGATTTTTTTATCTTGCAAAGAGTCTAAAACATGATATGAATGCTGCAGAAAAGAAGGGGGATTCATGGTTTATCAAATTCGACTGTTAACCTTATACTTAATGCTAGGCTTTACGCCCTATTCTATAGCCTGTGATACTATTCCATGCGATGGAACATGCGCAGAGGCACGAATAGCCCGAAAAGCCGAAGTTGATGATGATCTAAACCCCAGTGCTAGTACAGTAGCAATTTCTCATCAGAGAGCAGATAACGATGAACAAAGTTACCCTTTTCCAGTTAAGAAGGCTGCTGAAACTCTTCATTTAAACCCACAAGAATATATATTTTTCAATCTTCTTTTCGATTCGTTTGTAGCTTTAAATAAAGAGTCTGGCTTTGATCAACGGTTACAAAAAGATTACGATGAAGTATTGATAGGTCTATCAAAACTATTCTATCGATTCATGTCGCAAGCTAAAGTTCTAGTCAAAGCTGAAGGTGAAGGTGAAGGAAGTGAAAAAAAGGGAGAGCTATTGATAAGAGAAATTTTGCATAGTGAATTAACGTTCCATCCTAAGGATGGAATACCTTCAGAAAAGTTCTTCTCAACACAACAACAAATACGTAAATCGCTCTATAAACTCAAAGTACTTTGCAGGTTAGATCAGATTTTAAGAATCAAAGGTGATGACCCTAACCCAATATCTTGGGACCAGGATCCGCCAGTCCCTGTACATTTTCTACATATGGCACAAATTTCCGAAGTGGCTAGTTTAGAATTTACTACTAACAATGATCGTAATTTATATAATGAACTGGCTGCGGAGTGGTATCTTCGTTATTCTGAAATGGGAAAACGTGACTACGAGGGAGAAGATGAGTTTTCTTCATATATTGTAGACAAGCTCCAGGCAGCATTAGCTTATATACGTACGGGAAACCAAGGAAAAGCAGCCGAAATTACAGATGAGCTTCATCAGGACCCAAACTTTATTCCTGAACACTATCTAGATAGTTATACATATTTGTTGTATTCGCTTGACCGCTTTGGCGAACTCGTACAGCTCCTTAATCGGCATGGAACAGGAAGTGTTGTTCTTGACGACTATGACAATCTCAACTTACTAACAAAAATTAGATTTAGAATATTTGGTAAGACCTTAGATATTACACAGGAAAGTTCCGACGGGTATATGGGTCTAATGGGATTGCCTGTAATTCAGAACTTATTGGCTGAAATTGTCGTCAGAAGAGAAATTAAAGACCTCGGCAATATCAGCAAGATGTTAGAATGTATACGGTTACTCTTTCAAGGAGACCCCTTACTTTCAGCTTGGCAAGACGGTGAGTATTTAATTTCACCATTTATTCATTTTTACTGGTGCGAGTTTAACCTGAAAGAACTTTATGAAGGTAACGTAAAGCCAGATGACCCAAGGTTCTATCGTACAAATGTTCGTACTTTTGGTCAGCTTACTAAAGCTGCAAGAAACCCCTAACCATAAAGGAAGAAAAATTACCACTCTGTAACAATGAAAGGTATAAGTATATATCCTTAATGTTCTAGCTTATGTGCTAAATAAAACGCCCCCATACCTTATTAGGCTCGCCAGCAGAGCAGATATCTAGAACAGTCCAATCACCTTTTGGGGTAATTTAACGTTACGATGCAGGTCCACACAAAAAAGCAAACCAAACCCCATCAGGAGAGTGAGCATTGCAGTACCTCCGTAGGAAACAAGTGGAAGTGGAACACCAACCACAGGCAGTAACCCGATGACCATGGACATGTTCACAAACATGTAAATGAAGAAGCTGAAGGTAATCCCCCACGCCACCAGGCGAGAGAATGTGGATGATGCCAGCATAGCCACCCGCACACCATACATGATCAGAACCACGTAAAGTGAAATGAGACCTATAGCACCCACGAAGCCATACTCTTCACAAAACATTGTGAAGATGAAGTCTGTTTGCTTTTCTGGTAGGAAATTGAGGGCGGCCTGCGTGCCTTGTCCATAACCACGACCAAAAAAACCTCCGGAACCCATAGCTATTTTTGATTGAGTTATGTGATACCCTGTCCCTAGAGGATCTCGACCGGGATCAAAGAAGATTAATACACGCTGTTTTTGATACTCATGGAGAAAGTTCCACAGGATGGGTATTGACGAAACCGCTCCCACACCCGCAGCAATGAAATACCAGAGAGAAAGTCCTGCAAGAAATAGAAGACACGCTCCGACCGTGAGAAGCACGAGCGCCGTTCCTAAGTCTGGTTGGCGTATTACCAACAGAGCGGGAAGAGCCATCATCAGCACAGGAAGAATCAGGTTCTTAAGACGGCTGACCTTAGCAGAATCGAGTTCATGAAAGTAGCGAGCTAATGCAAGAACCAGGGCTACCTTCATCAGTTCAGAGGGTTGGATTTGGATAATGTAAAGATCAATCCATCTTTGTGCTCCCATCCCTACAAACCCCATAAGCTCAACCAAAATAAGCAGGAGAAATGTGACGACGTAAAATATATAAGCCACTCGAAAATAGAATCGGATATCAATATTAGCAACAGCAAGGAGAATAGCCATCCCCACCACAAATCGAATGAATTGTTTAAGAGCCCAAGGCATGAGAGAGCTACCACCGGCTGAAAACAGCAGCACAAAGCCTACGCTTGAGATGAGAAAAATCACAGCGAGAGGATATGGATTAATGTGTCTCAGTTTCTCCAGCATCTTCTTTTTCCAGTTCTTGAATCTTGGTAATAATATCTCGGGCAGCCATCGCAGCTTTGGATCCGCCCCCTGCATGCTCAAGGACAATAGAAATAGCATACTTGGGATTTTCAGCGGGATAGTAACCGATGAACAATCCATGTTCTCGATACTTCCAATCTAGATGGGTTCCTCGCGCTAAATTGCGCGCCCGTTCCTCCATAGTGATGCGCCGGACCTGGCTGGTTCCCGTTTTACCTGCAAACGCCCCCTCTTTCAAACGAAAACGAAAAGCGGTCCCTTGAGGCGAATTCACAGCGGCTGACATAGCATCTCGGACCACTTGCAAGGCATGAGGATCGACATTCATCGAAGGGAAAGTCGGGTTCTCCTTGGTACGAATAAGCTGCGGCTCAATCATTTTGCCCGAGCCAAGTCGTGCAGCCACTACCGCAAGTTGGATAGGGGTGGCAAGCATATAACCTTGCCCGATAATAGAAAGAATAGTGTCGGTTACAGTCCACTTATGTCCGGTTTTTTTTCTTTTCAAAGCCTCGCTAGAGACCAATCCAGATCTCTCATGGGGGTATTGCCAAAGCTGTTTAGACGCGAGCCCAAACTCTTCATAAACTTGCTTCAACGATTCATAACCCATCTTTTTGGCCACTTCATAGAAGTAGACATCACAAGATTCAACGATGGCTTTACGAGCATTGACTGCACCATGACCATGCTTTCTCCAACAGTGGAATTTGTGACTTCCTATATACATGTAACCTGGACAAAAGAATGTTGTATCTTCATTAACTATTCCGCTTTCTAAAGCCCCAAGAACAGATAGTACCTTAAGGGTTGAAGCTGGAGGGTAGGTTCCTGAAACAGCTTTATTGGTCAGAGGAACATACACATTGTCCATTAGTTCCCGCCAGTTATGATGGCTAATACCATCCACAAAAAGATTAGGATCAAAACTTGGATGTGAAACAAATGCCAGAACTTCACCATTATTCACATCCATCACAATAGCTGATCCACTTTCATGCTCAGCCAGTCGCTCTACAGCATACTCTTGCAACCTTAAATCTATCGTGAGAGTAAGTGGTTTACCCGAGCGTGCAGGAAAGTCAGAAAGCTCACGAACAATACGACGACCTGCGTTTACCTCTAACTGTTTATGCCCAGGGATACCCCTGAGGTCTTTGTCCAACTGCTTTTCAATACCAACTTTACCAACTGCAATGCCTGGAATAGTAAGCACAGGATCAGCTTCTTGCTCTTTCTCAGACGGAGCTGAAACATATCCCAATAGATGAGCAACGAGTTCATCCTTAGGATATGTACGCATATGCCCAACCTCTATGGAGAGTCCAGGCAAATCTTCTAGATTCATTTCAACTAGAGACACCTCCTCCCAAGTCAAGTGATCCTTAATGGTGAGTGGTTCTAAGCCTTGACGCTTACGAGAACGCTTAAGAATATTTTCTTTTTCCTCTGCTGAAATATAGATATAAGGCTCGAGATTTTCCAAAGCTTGATTAATATCAGTCCCTTTTTCCTTCATAAGGGTAATACGAAAAGTTGATTTATTTTGAGCTAATGCAACTCCATTACGATCAAAAACCTCTCCCCGCAAAGAGAGATTGGGCTGCAATGCGATACGGTTTCCTTCAGCAAGAGAACGGAAGTGCTGCCCCTCATAAATCTGAAGGTAGTACAAACGACCAATAATGATAAGAATCGTGACAAGGATAAAACCTACCAAAAACAAAGAGCGGTGAATAAAAGTTTGTTCAGCCATAATGAGTCTTCCGTTGAATAAAGATCATCATGCGGCTAAGAAAGGGATAGAGCATTGCAGCCCATAGAAACGAATTTGCAACGTTATTTACAAACAGCCATTGAAAGGAAAGTAAGCAGAAGAGGAGTCCGTACGTAAATGCACATAAGATTGCAAATACCGCAAACACAGCCCAAACCAAATTAAAAGCTAACGGGAATATACGAGACCTAAAATACAAAATAGCCACATGACTAGAAAGAAACAATAGAGGACTCATCCCCATAGGATTATCGGTGATAAGATCATAGATCGCCCCAATAAGGACAAGTGGCAAAGCAAGAAGCTGATGGGGTCGATATAGTGTCCAATGGAATATCCACGCAAAGGCGAGCCCCGGCAAAAAGGGTACTCCCCAAATTTCGGAGGTAGAACACCCAAGGGTGAGAAAGCTAAAAACAAACATAGGAACATAGGAAATTAGCTTATTCACCACCAGCAGTCCTATGGATCTTGGACTCGTTCTTAAATGTCTTTAATACTTGAACAAAATAGCTATCCCTTGCATTGGTTTTCAATTCGACGGTAATCATACCACCATCAATTTTCTTAATTTTTCCAACTGGGATACCCTGAGGAAAAACACCCCCGAGGCCAGATGTCAATATTTCATCTCCTTTAACGATATCTGTGGGATCGGTAATGTATACCAAGTATGTATAAGAACTTCCATTGCCAGCCAGGATAGCTCGCTCTTGAGAACGAGGCAGATAGACAGGAATTCGGCTTTCGTAATCAGTTAGAAGCCTTACTCGTGAACTGGTTTGACCCACCGTTTTTAATCGACCAACCACACCTGAGTTAGAGATAACACCTTGGCCCTCCTCCACGCCATCAGCAGCACCAATTCCAATCAAAATGTTTTGCTTGACCGAACCTTTGGGAATCGCAACAACCGGAGCCGTGAAGAATTTGATATCCTCCCGTTCAGGAACATTAAGATAAAGCTTTAAAACATCATTTTCAAACTTCAGTTGATTATATTTAATAATTTCTTGCTTAAGCACACGAACTTCATCTTCCAGCTTATTCACCTCATCCTTTAGTGTACTCAGGGACTTCGCATTGTGAAACGTATCTGATAAAAACTCTAAGGGAGTTTGAGCTACAGCAACGAAATGAGTGACCCCATCGAGGCTTGAACGCAAAAAAGTTTCCCTCCATTGAGGAAAAAACAGAGAACAAAGAAGCAGAAGTACAACCCCTAAGGCACCGTAACGATTAACTCGCCGGCGCAGTTGTTGAAACCGCGAAGGATATGGATTTGAAACAGGGGGAAGTGGCCCAACTTTTTGAGACTTAAGAAATAGGCTCACCTTACCCCCCTTAAATTAGCCCATGCTAATAAGAACATTTTTATGATGAGACATCAGGTCGAGAGCTTTTCCGGTCCCTAATGCCACACATGAAAGAGCATTCTCTGCCACAAAGACTGGAAGTCCTGTCGCATTACGGAGAACCACATCCAAGTTAGTCAGAAGCGAACCGCCTCCAGTCAGAACAATTCCACGATCCACAATATCCGCTGCCAATTCAGGTTCGGTATGTTCAAGTGCTGTCTTAACACCTTCTACAATGGCTGAAACCGGTTCTTTCAAACTTTGAGCAATCTGTTTTTCACTGATCGTAATCTCTTTGGGAATACCATTCATCAGATCACGCCCCTTGATTTCCATCGTGCGTCCCTCGCCACGCTCTGGTACCAATGCAGAGCCAATCTCTTTCTTGATACGCTCAGAGCTGGCCTCACCAATAAGAAGATTGTGATGCTTGCGGATAAAGTTGATGATTGCTTCATCCATGTTATCACCACCTACGCGAACTGAACGTGCGTATACAATGCCACCCAGGGACAAGACTGCAACCTCTGTGGTTCCACCCCCGATGTCAACAACCATGGACCCCGTCGGCTCAGTCACCGGCAAGCCCGCCCCAATAGCAGCAGCCATCGGCTCTTCAATAAGATATACACTGCGTGCACCGGCGCTTTCAGCAGATTCTTGAATGGCACGGCGTTCCACAGCAGTTGAACCAGAAGGAACGCAGATAATCACTCGAGGACTTATAAAAGAGCGGCGCTTATGCACCTTACGCATAAAGTATTTAATCATTTCCTCAGCGACTTCGAAGTCAGCGATGACGCCTTCACGCAAAGGCCGAATAGCCTGGATATTTCCAGGAGTTCGTCCTACCATGAGCTTGGCATCGTCACCTACAGCCAATACTTGTTTCCGGTCTTTGTTGGTTGTCATTGCAACCACAGAGGGTTCATTCAAAATTATGCCTCGACCTTTAACAAACACTAGTGTATTCGCTGTTCCCAGATCGATTGCCATATCATCGGAAAGCATTCCTAACAGTTTTGCAAACATACATGCTCCACAGTGCTAAATTGAGTGTTTACTCCTTGTAGCATAAAGTTTTTCACTTGTGCAGCTTTTTTCAGACTATTTATCAAAGGGCTACACTCATAAAAGCCCCTCCTCTGAATAGGAATTATAAAAACGCTCATCAGCTGTAGATACTTGCGGACTATTCATAAGGCTGGCCGTTAAAAATATGACGAGTTCTGTGACTTTCCGCTCATCATCGTTTCCCACGAACCAACTCGCTAATAATCGGAATCTGATCAAGGAAAGGAATTGAAGATGTTTGGTGACGGGATCTATCCTCCATCAAACCACCAAGTATAACCACTTCTCCTGACTGCAGTTTCAAAACCGAATCTATTTCCCGTACTTGTACCACAGGAATACGAGAGGTCACTTTTTGGTTGGACTTTATGGCGACGGCAGGATCCTCCACAAAGCTCTCAATGCGAGAAACTGTAGGGCGCAGAGTTAGCATAATCTCCCCAGTTCGGTGATTCACTGCTGGCTGCACCACCAAGACCAGCCCAATGGGTACGGTCATAATATGGCTGGAAAAACTTTCAACATCTGGCTTACCATCTGCTTGAAAGTATCGATCAAACTCTAGCTGGAAGAACACCTCGTTGGTGGCCACTTTTAACATGGCCGGCTGGTTGTTCATTACGGTCATACGTGGGTTGGATAAAGTACGAACCTTACCAAATGTCTTAACAAGCTTCACTACAGAGGCAAAGTCCTTTGCATTGATGGCGAAGGTGAAAGTATCTCGTCGAAAGCCCTGAAGCACATCAAAGGCTCCAGGTGTACTAAGAGTTCCCATGGGAGCGCCAAGTTGGAGGGTATTCCCCAACAAGTTCCAGTTAATTCCACTACGAAATTCATCATGGAGATTCACCTCCACGATCTTTGCTTCAATCAAGACTTGAGTACCCATATTTTCCTGAAGCTTTCCCAGATATTCCCTAATACAGTCATGTTGCTGAGCCGTGACGTTCACCGCAATCAGTCCAGCTTGCTTGTGGAAAGTAAAATTGGGTTCGGACCCTTCTCCAGAGGACTTCACAATCATTTTCAGATTCTCCTCTAGCTCTCCCCAGAAGTCGGCTGAACCTGAAGCTTTGAGCATACTATCCGAGCCATTATCAGCTCGTGCTTTACCATTTTCCATAACTGTAAAGACGTCAGTGGTAATAGACATACGGTTCTCACTGGCCCGTGTTTGACTGAGAAAGTTAACCTGATAGGTTTGCAAATAAGGGGTCTCAGGCTCAATAAAGATTATATCACCACGTACTTGAAACCGATGCTGTGTCATAAGACATAGGTCCTCAATGACCTTAATCACCGGCTTATCCTTCGCTGAATACACCACTCCTGCAGACTGCACTTCCATATCTGGGCTGAAAGCCAGCCCCACATCAGCCTGGAGTGAGATCTCATGACATATATCTTGTAATGATAAATCAGGCGATACCGACAAGGTCACATCCGCCTTCATGGATTCTGTAAGTGTGGGCTTTCTTGAAATATCCAGAACCGTTTCCTGCCCACCAGCAGGATTTGTGAGAGGTGAAATATCCTCAGCTGAGAGTTTTAAGTGAGGGTCATGAAAGTGGCGATGCTCGGGAAGCTCACAGCCTGTGAGCATTGCGACTACCATGACCAGGAGCCATGGTCGATTTTTCATTGTGCCCTGTCATGATTCATATATAATTACAATCTAATTATAGGATGAATTTTGAATGACGCTACTGTTTTTATTTCTATTTGCTTTTATTTTTGTAAGCTTTTGTTTGTATATGATTAATCGAACCAAAGTGCTATTTTCCCAGCAAGGGCAATACCACTGCGATTCATGTTCCTTCCCCCTTAAAGCAGAGGATATGATTCCATTATACTCCTGGATTTCACTGAAAGGGTCTTGCCGCTATTGCCAATCTCCTATTGGATATAAGTACCTTATATGGGAATTAGCTTGCTTAGCCTTGCTGTTAACAACAAGCTATATACTCGGATTCTCCATAACGTTCCTTCTTTTAGCCTTGACCATCATTGCCATGACCGACCTCAGAGTGGGCCGAATCCCCACCTTATGGGTTGTATTGGCAGGATTGCTTGCTTTCCCTAGCTTGCAATCCGCCAATATAGGGCTAGCCATAAGCCTTGCAGTTTGTGGCTATCTAATCCGACAGATGTTTGAAAGTCCTCCTCTAGGACGGGGAGATGTAAAGTTCCTAGTCATGGCTGGGCTGTGGCTTAGCTTTTCCCAACTTCCCCTATTCCTCGCCATAACCGGTATTGGAGGTATTCTCACATCTCTTATTCTGAAACGCCGCATGATCCCCCTCGGTCCTGCTTTATGCTTGGCTTTGGGAGTCTGCGTCCTCCTGGGAAAACAGTTTGATCTTCTCCAATACATTAGCGGGATGCTGACCTCCCTCACGTAACGTCCTGATTAATCCCCCTCCCAATCGCTTGGCAAAGCGTTTCCCATCCTTATCTAACAGCAAATCATGATGGATATAATGGGGCGTGTGAAGTTCAAGGAGAGCTTGTAACAGTCGGTGGATATGGGTGACCTGAAAAAGATCTTGTCCCCTTATGATCGTATCAATTCCCTGCAAAGCATCATCAACCACCACGCTCAGATGGTAACTAGTTCCGATGCCTTTACGGGCGATGACAACATCACCCAACTGTGCAGGCTCAGCCTGTTGCTTTCCTGCTCGCTCGTCTGTCCAAAATAGCGGCCCTGTGATTCCAATAGCCTTCTTCACATCAAGCCGCAAGTTGTGGGGCATTTCTTGGACAGCAGCAGGATTATCTCGGCAGGTTCCTGGATAAATACTCTGATCCTCAATGTGTGGAGCGGACAGTGCCTTCTCAATATCTTTTCGGGAACAGGTACAAGGATATAGGACACCTAAGTCCTGAAGTTTCCCAAGGGCAGCCTGATAATCCTCTCCATGCTGAGATTGAAAGCGGACAGAATCTTCCCAAGCGAACCCCATCCAGCTTAAATCGTCAAAGATCCCCTGAACGAACAGCTCCCTACAACGGGCCTGATCGATATCCTCAATGCGAAGAATTACGCTTCCCCCTTCCTGAGAGGCCCAGCTCCAACACTGCATAGCTGAATAGGCATGACCTAAATGCAAGTATCCTGTGGGGCTAGGAGCAAAACGTGTTTTTTTCATAATTCTAGCTCTAGAGGAAGATAAGCAATGATGCAAGAGGAGGCTTAGTAAATGGTGAATTTTTGGGCATGTGCCCGCAATCATGCTCTTTTTTAACGAAAAATTAAGATGAAATCAGTACGTTCTATGAAGTTTACCTGCGAATTTCTATTGAGAAATTTTCGGAAGAGGACCATAAAGACAGGGACGATTTGAAAAGGAGGTTTTATGCCCATCACGTTTCAAGGCCCTGAAATGAAAGCAAATAGCCAAAACACTGAGTCTTTGGTGGTATTTTTGCATGGCTACGGTGCCACCGGAGATGATCTTATCCAACTCGGCAGGCAATGGTCCCGAGTTCTTCCCAACACCGATTTTGTTGCCCCCAATGCTCCACAAATATGTGAGCAGAATCCCAATGGCTATCAGTGGTGCAGTCTAACCGATTGGGATTCTCAACGCATTGGTCAGGAATTACGGGAGATTACAGACCCTTTGAACCAATACATTGACCGAGAGCTTGAAAAACGAAGCCTCGAGTTTAACCAGCTTGCCTTTGTAGGCTTTTCCTTGGGGACATTTATGGCTCTTGAGGCAGCTCTTCACAGACCCAGCGTCGCTGGAGTTGTAGGCTATTCAGGCGGTTATATCCACGATGCCGGCCGTGTAAAGGTTGGCAAGCCACCTGTACTGTTGATTCATGGCGAGCAAGATCAGGTTTTACCCCACGAAACCACGCTGGCTGCTGATGAACAACTTAGAGCTATGGGCTTGGAAGTGAGTACTCAGATTCTCCCTGAAGTCGAGCATCACATTGATGTGCAAGGCTTAGGAATGGGAGCTGCGTTCTTAAAACAACACTTGAGTCAAGATACAGAGGAAACAAAGAAAGCAAAGGCTTGAGCGCCTTGAGGTTTCAAGGGAAACCCGTTAAAAATGATAGATTATAAAGCATTGAGGAATGCCATGAAAAAAAGAACCAAAATTGCATTAATCGGCGCCGGAAACATCGGTGGAACCCTTGCCTCACTGGCAGGACTCAAAGAAATGGGCGATGTCGTTCTTTTTGACATCGCAGAGGGAATACCGGAAGGAAAAGCTCTAGATATCGCTCAATCAGGTTCCATCGAGGGCTTTGATGCTACATTAAGGGGTACAAATAATTACAAAGACATCGAAGATGCGGATGTAATTATTATCACCGCTGGTGTACCTCGTAAGCCCGGAATGTCTCGTGATGACCTGCTAAGCATCAATACTTATGTGATGCGCCAGGTTGGGGGAAACTTGAAAAAGTATTGTCCTGAAGCCTTCGTCATCGTCATCACCAATCCATTGGATGCAATGGTATACGTGCTTCAAGAAGCCTGTGGTTTTCCTCATAACCGAGTTGTGGGGATGGCAGGTGTCCTTGATAGCGCACGCTTTTGCCATTTCCTAGCTGACGAATTCAATGTCTCAATCAAAGATGTGCATGCCTCTGTTCTCGGTGGACATGGGGACACAATGGTTCCCTTGATTCGCCACTCTACTGTAGCTGGCATAGCCTTACCCGAACTGGTAAAGATGGGATGGACCACACAAGCCAAACTGGATGCTATTGTTGACCGCACTCGCAAGGGTGGAGGAGAGATTGTAAATTACCTAAAAACAGGCTCCGCTTTTTATGCCCCAGCTTCATCCGCCATTCTCATGGCTCAATCTTACCTCAATGATCAAAAACGAATTTTGCCCTGTGCTGCTTTCTTAAGCGGTGAATATGGTGTAAATGGAATTTACGTTGGAGTCCCTGCCGTTATAGGTGGCAACGGTGTAGAGAAAGTTGTGGAAATTGATTTGAACGAAGAAGAGCGTCAAATGTTTAAATATTCTGTCGATTCTGTGAAAGAATTACTTAAGGCAGTCAAAGACATTGACACGAACGGAGATAAGACTGGATCAGTAGGATCTTAAGAGAGGACTAAAATGAATATTCATGAGTATCAAGGTAAGGAACTACTGAGAAAATATGGGGTTAATGTTCCCCAAGGGCAAGTAGCCTTTTCTGCACAGGATGCATTTCTCGCCGCTCAAAAACTAGGCGGTGATGTATGGGTTATCAAAGCCCAGATTCATGCAGGTGGTCGCGGTAAAGCTGGCGGAGTCAAGATTGTACAATCAAAAGAAGCAGTCAAAGAAGCCGCAAACGAAATGCTGGGAATGACATTGGTGACCCACCAAACAGGACCTCAAGGAAAAGAGGTTGGTCGTGTCTACATTGAAGAAGGGTGTTCTATAGAGCATGAGTATTACCTCAGTCTTTTGGTGGATCGTGTAACGAGCCGCCTCACTTTCCTTGTATCTACCGAAGGTGGAATGGATGTTGAAGAGGTTGCTGAAAAGACACCTGAGAAGATTATCAAAGTTTCCATTGACCCTGCCATGGGCTTTCAATCCTTCCATGCTCGTGAACTTTCATTTGCTCTGGGCCTAAGTGGGTCTCAAGCCAAGTCCTTCATGAAGTTTGCAGCAAACCTTTACAAAGCAGCTATTGAATTGGATACAAGCCTCATTGAAATTAACCCTCTCATCACTACCGCTGAGGGTGAAGTTATGGCCCTGGATGCAAAAATCTCCTTTGATGATAATGCCTTGTTCCGTCATCCTGACTTAGAAGAGTTGCGTGATGAAAGTGAAGAAGATCCAGCTGAACGTGAAGCAGACCAGCACGAACTAAACTACATCAAATTGGATGGAAGCATCGGGTGTATGGTTAATGGAGCCGGGCTCGCAATGGCAACTATGGATATCATCAAGCTCTACGGCGCAGAGCCCGCCAACTTCCTCGACGTTGGAGGAGGAGCGACCAAAGATCGAGTTACCGTAGCTTTTAAACTCATCCTTTCGGACCCCAATGTAAAAGGCGCACTGGTAATATCTTTGGTGGCATTATGCGATGCGATATCATTGCAGAAGGCATAGTGGCTGCGGCAAAAGAAGTACACTTGAACGTACCTCTGGTGGTTCGTCTTGAAGGAACAAACGTTGATCTAGGCAAAGAAATTCTTCGCCAATCAGGACTACCCATTGTACCTGCTGAAGGGTTGGCAGAGGCAGCTCAAACAATTGTGAAAGCAGTAAAGGAGGCCGCATAATGTCAGTTCTCGTTAATAAAGATACCCGCCTAATATGCCAGGGATTCACAGGAGCCCAAGGGACTTTCCACTCTCAACAAGCCATTGAGTACGGCACCAAAATGGTTGGCGGTGTAACTCCTGGAAAAGGGGGACAAACTCACCTGAATTTACCCGTTTTTGATACAGTGCGTAAAGCAGTCGAAGCGACTCAAGCCAATGCAACTGTAATCTATGTGCCCCCTCCCTTTGCAGCAGATGCTATATTAGAAGCCATCGAAGCTGAGATTCCTCTTGCTGTATGCATAACTGAGGGAATTCCTGTCTTAGATATGGTGCGCGTAAAACGAGCGTTGCAGGGCTCTAAAACTCGCTTAATTGGCCCAAACTGCCCCGGAATCATCACCCCAGGTGAATGTAAAATTGGCATTATGCCCGGTCATATTCATAAGCCTGGCAAGGTCGGGATTGTTTCCCGTTCCGGAACGTTAACATATGAAGCGGTTGCCCAAACCACGCAAACTGACTTAGGTCAGTCCACATGCATTGGTATTGGCGGTGACCCAGTAAACGGTACAAACTTTATCGACTGCTTACAACTTTTTAACGATGACCCACAAACAGAGGCGATCATTATGATTGGTGAAATTGGTGGATCGGCTGAAGAAGAAGCGGCTGAATATCTCAAAAGCATCGGATTACCCAAACCTGTTGTTGGATTTATCGCGGGTGTAACTGCGCCCCCAGGTCGTCGTATGGGACATGCTGGTGCTGTTATCTCTGGCTCTCAAGGTGGAGCTGAAGCCAAAATGACAGCCATGCGAGATGCTGGAATAGTTGTAGCTGATAACCCTGCATTGATTGGACAAACATTGTTTGATCTACTGCAAGGGAATAGCAACCGCGCCCGTGCATAAAAGGAGTTACGAATGGGTGAGAATATGAAGAATCCTCACGAATCCACATGGTCAGATGAAGGACGTACTTTCCTTAGTGGAGATAACGCACTCTATACTGCGCGCATGTATGCTCAAAGCCGAAAAGATCCCTCGAGTGTGGATCAAAGTTGGGTTGATTACTTCTCGACCATGTCCGATGAAGAACATGCTGTATTAAAAGATCTGTTGGGCCCCAGTTGGAATCAAAGGTCTGTTACACCTCATCAAGAAACTGAAAGCAAGGCTCAGCATTCAGTAATGCCTCCCTCTCCTACGGACCAGACAACACGCCAAGCCATTTTAGACTCTGTCCGAGCGATCATGTTGATTCGCGCTTACCGTGTATGCGGCCATCTAGTAGCCGACTTGGATCCTTTAGGGCTAGCCAATAAGGATTACCTTTCAGACTTAGATCCACAGAACTATGGTTTCACCGAACAGGACATGGATCGCCCTATATTCATTGATAATTTCCTCGGCTTTGAAGCTCTTACACTTCGTGAAATTATTGCCATTTTAAAACGTAACTATTGTGGGCAGATCGGCATTGAGTTTCTTCATATTCAAGATTCCGAAAAAAAACAATGGTTGCAACGCATGATGGAGGGTGGTCATGACACTCCTGGCATCGGTGCACCCTTGACAGATAAAGCTTTCAAAACTCACGTCTTTGAAGATCTGGCTGCCGCTGAAACTTTCGAACAATTTCTCCATGTCAAATATCCTGCCGCCAAGCGCTTTGGTTTAGATGGTGCCGAAAGCTTAATTCCAGGACTGGAACAAGCCCTAGCAACTTCTGCAGACATGGGGATTAAAGATGTTGTCATCGGCATGGCTCACCGAGGGCGTTTAAATGTTCTCGCCAATATAATGGGCAAACCGTACCGCGCAATTTTCTCTGAATTCCAAGGTGGCAGTGCGAACCCTGAGGATGTTCAGGGCTCTGGTGACGTAAAGTACCACTTAGGAACGTCAACAGACCGAATATTTGGAGAAAATAAAATTCACCTTTCCCTCACTGCGAACCCCTCACACCTAGAGGCTGTTGATCCAGTTGTCGTCGGCAAAGTCCGAGCTAAGCAAGACCAATTAGGCGATACGGAAAGAAAACAGGTGATGGGATTGCTGTTGCATGGAGATGCTGCTTTTGCTGGCCAAGGACTGGTCGCGGAGACCCTCTGCATGTCTGAGTTGCTTGGTTATAATACAGGTGGAACGTTCCATGTCATCATCAATAACCAAATTGGGTTCACCACCAGCCCCGAATACTCCCGCTCAACCGCCCACAGTTCAGACTTGGCCAAAACCGTTCAAGCACCCATTTTCCACGTGAATGCTGATTACCCTGAAGCCGTGGCAAAAGTTATGAAAGTGGCCGCCGAATACCGCCAGCTTTTCAATTCCGATGTTGTCGTTGATCTTATTTGCTATCGTCGCTTTGGACATAATGAGGCTGATGAACCTAAGTTTACACAACCGATCATGTATAATCGTATTTCTCAGCACCCCACCATAAAGTCAATTTATGCAGACAGGTTGCTAGAAGAGAACTCCTTCAGCCAAGATGAGCTTAATGCTATCCAACAGACTATCCAAACTCGCTTACAGAGTGAATTTGATCTTTCTCAAGACTTTAAACCCGAGCGAGCCGATTGGTTAGAAGGTCGCTGGAAAGGCTTTAAGTCTATGCATGAAATGGAACGTCATGCTGACACTGGTATATCAGAAAAAGAGCTGAAAAAAATTGGGAAAGCTCTTACTAAGATCCCTGAATCCTTCAACCTGAACACAAAATTAAAACGGTTCCTCTCAGGGCGGGAAGAAATGCTACGGACCGGTCAACATTTTGATTGGTCTATGGGTGAAGCTCTCGCTTTCGCCTCACTCGTAGATGAAGGTATGAGAGTTCGACTCAGCGGTCAAGATTCAGGCAGGGGGACTTTCACCCAGCGCCATGCTGTTTTTAAAGATCAAACCACGGGCGAACGATTTATTTCTTTAAATCACATCTCCAAAAAACAAGGAAATTTTGAAGTATGGGACAGCCCACTCGCTGAAGCCTCAGTTCTTGGTTTTGAAATGGGCTATAGCCTGGCTGAGCCGGAAGCACTCGTTTTGTGGGAAGCTCAGTTCGGTGACTTTGCCAATGGGGCCCAAGTGATTGTTGACCAGTTCGTCTCTTCCGGTGAGAGCAAATGGTTACGCATGTCCGGTCTGGTTATGCTGTTGCCCCATGGCTATGAAGGACAGGGACCAGAGCACTCCTCTGCCCGACTTGAACGTTACCTACAGCTCTGTGCTGAAGATAATATGCAAGTCATCAACGCGACAACACCTGCCAACTATTTCCATGCATTACGTCGCCAAATCCATAGGCCTTATCGCAAACCATTAATAGTTATGACACCCAAGTCACTACTACGTCATAAGCGAGCCGTATCGACGTTGGCTGACTTTATCAATGGCACTCATTTCCTTGAAGTGATTCCTGAGACTGAAAAGCTCAAGAAGGATAAGGACATTTCCCGCGTCGTACTTTGCAGCGGAAAAGTTTACTATGACCTGATTGAAAAACGCGAGGAAGAGGGCATTAAGGACATTGCTATTATTCGATTAGAACAGTTCTACCCCTTCCCTGGCTCTGAACTTGAGAAAGAACTGAAGCGTTATCCCAATGCTGATGTGATATGGTGTCAGGAAGAACCCAAGAACATGGGAGCATGGACTTTCCTTGACCGCCGGATTGAGTCTATTCTCCAAAAAACTAAGAATACGAATTTGCGCCCCCATTATGTGGGCCGCATGGAAGCCGCATCTACCGCCACAGGACTGCAAAGTCGACATGTATTTGAACAGAATTTACTAGTGAGCCAAGCTCTAAAACTTATATAAAAAAGAGGATCTAATGAGTACAAAACCCTCCGCCAAAGCTAATAAAGATATTATCGTCCCACCTATGGGGGAATCTGTTACAGAAGCCACCATTTCTCGATGGCTGAAAAATGTAGGTGATTCAGTTTCTTTAGATGAACCTTTGGTTGAACTTGAGACAGACAAAGTCACTTTAGAAGTGGGTGCCCCTGCAGATGGTGTTCTCGCCTCACAAGCCGTTGCTGAAGGTGGAACTGTAGAAGTGGGTGCCATATTGGGCGCAGTCCAAGAAGGTGCAAGTGCCGCCCCTCAAAAGGCAGAAGCGGAATCTAAACCTCAAACTCCTGTGGCTGAATCTGCTGCCTCTCAGTCGACTACTTCAGCAGAGATCCCCATGTCTCCTGCAGTCAAAAAACTTGTACAAGAGAACCACATTGATCCACATCAAATTCAGGGTAACGGCAAAGATGGTCGACTCACAAAGGGCGACGTATTGGATTTTATTGAGAAAATCAAATCTCAAAAAGCAACTCAAGCACCAGCTCCATCAGCTGCTCCATCACCACAACCATCAACGATAGCAACTTTACCACGTGAACTAGGGGCCCGTGAAGAACGCGTACCTATGACACGCCTTCGTCAGCGCATTGCAGAGCGGTTAAAAGAAGCGCAAAACACAGCAGCAATCCTAACCACCTTTAATGAGGTGGACATGACTCATGTGATGAACTTGCGCTCCTCTATAAAAGATAGTTTCGAGAAAAAACATGGCGTCAAATTGGGATTTATGTCCTTCTTTGTAAAAGCAGCAATCGTAGCCCTCAAAGAAAATCCTGCCGTGAATGCTGAAATTCATGACAATGAGTTAATCTTTAAAAATCACTATGATATTGGAGTCGCAGTAGGGACTGAACAAGGCCTCGTCGTTCCTGTTATACGCGATGCAGATCAACTAAGCTTTGCGGGCATCGAAAAGACTATTTCTGGCCTTGGTCTTAAAGCCCGTGATGGGCAGCTTACAATGCAAGATATGCAAGGCGGAACTTTCACCATATCTAACGGCGGTGTATATGGCTCTTTGATGTCTACACCCATTTTGAACCCTCCTCAATCAGGTATCCTAGGCATGCACAAAATTCAAAAGCGCCCCATGGTTATGCCCGACGGCAGCATAGAAGCCCGCCCTATGATGTATCTGGCGTTGTCTTATGATCACCGTATTATTGATGGAAAAGAGGCGGTGACCTTCTTAGTACGAGTTAAGGAATGTATCGAGGATCCTCAACGTATCCTCTTAGATGTTTAAAGGAGACTTTGTATGGCTTTACAAAAAGCAGATCTGATTGTCATAGGTGCTGGGCCAGGGGGATATGTCGCTGCCATTCGTGGAGCTCAACTGGGTCTAAACGTCATGTGTGTAGACAAACAAAGTGGCCTGGGTGGTACATGTCTCAATGTGGGCTGTATTCCTTCTAAGGCGCTTCTTCATTCATCGCACCTCTATGACATGGCACAACATGAGTTTGCTAAACATGGAGTCATGGTAAAAAAGGTAGATCTAGACCTGAAAAAAATGATCGCCAATAAGGACACGGTGGTCAAAGAGCTGAACCAAGGTATCGATTATCTTTTTAAGAAAAATAAGATTACTCGGGTTCAAGGCTCAGCAACATTCAAGAGCTCCAACGAGATCATAATCACCAAAGAGGATGGATCAACTGAAGAGTGGCTAGGGAAAAACATCCTCATCGCTACAGGATCAGAAGTGGCCACATTACCAGGTATCGAGATTGATGAAAAAGACGTGATTTCTTCCACAGGAGCATTATCTCTTAAGAAAGTTCCCAAGTCCATGATCGTTGTGGGTGGTGGTTACATTGGCCTTGAGATGGGATCAGTATGGCGCAGACTTGGCACAGAGGTTACCATTGTGGAGTTTATGGACCGTATTGTCCCTGCTATGGATAAAGATATCATCATTCAGCTCCAAAAGATTTTAGAAAAACAAGGCTTGAAGTTCAAATTATCAACCAAGGTGACCAAGATTGATAAGAAAAAAGGTAAACTTGCTGTCACACTTGAACCTGCTGACGGAGGCAAATCTGAAACTCTAGAAGTAGAAACTCTACTCATGTCCGTAGGCCGTCGCCCCAATACAGATGGTCTCAATCTTGAGAAAGTTGGAGTCGCTAAAGACAGCCGAGGGTTTATTCCCGTAAATGATAAATTTGAAACATCGGTTTCGGGTATATACGCGATCGGTGATGTCATCCCAGGCCCCATGCTCGCTCATGTTGCCGAAGAGGAAGGCATCGCAGCAGTAGAAAACTTGACCGGTCAGTATGGCCATGTGAACTACGATGCCATCCCTGCAGTCATCTATACAAATCCCGAGGTCGCAAGTGTCGGTAAAACTGAAGGAGAGCTTGAGGAAGATCGCATTCCTTACAATATTGGTAAATTCCCTTTCACAGCTAATAGTCGTGGCAAAGCCATAGGAGAAACTGACGGTTTGGTCAAGATTATCGCCCATAAAGAAAGTGATAAAATTCTGGGTGTTCACATCATCGGACCTGAGGCTGGAACATTGATAGCCGAAATAGTTTCTGTCATGGAATTTGGAGGAAGCGCAGAGGACATCGCTCGTACATGCCATGCCCACCCCACATTAAATGAAGCGGTCAAAGAGGCAGCCTTAGATGTTGCGGGACGCGCCATTCACATGTAATGCCCAAGAAGAACCACAGAGCTACCCATGTTAAAGCCATTCGCCTCACTCTAGGCTATGGCTTTTTGCTTTTTGGTATGGTCGGAGGTTTTATCCCCATTCTACAAGGATGGATTTTTGTGGCAATTGGCCTCATTCTATTGAAAGACCATGCCCGCTGGGCACGACGGCTAAGTATTTGGTTGCGCCGCCGCTATCCGAAAGCACGCCCAACATTCAAAGCTGCCTACAAGAAAATAGATGAGTGGCTAAACCTTGCAGGTTTATCGTGAGGAACTGGAAAGGAGCTACATATGCTTAACTTTCTATTCCTCTCACTGGGATTAGTCCTTCTGGTTTTTGGTGGTGAGCTACTTCTTCACTACTCGGTTATTTTTGCAAGGATTATTCGGCTTTCTGTTATTTGGATTTCAGTCGTCATTATTAGTTTTGGAACATCGGCCCCTGAACTCATCGTCTCAATGGGTGCTTCTTATCAAAACTTACCCGATATCGCTATTGGTAATGTAATCGGTAGTAATATCGCCAATACACTGCTAGTTTTGGGAATAGCTACAGTTATTCAACCCATCAAAATTCAACTTAAAGAGCTGAAACTCGAAAATAGTCTTCTCTTATTGCTCTTTCTTCTACTCGCTGTCTGCATGTACTTTGGGCGGCTCAATATTATCTTTGGATTAATGTGTATCGCATGCTTGATTGGGTACCTTTGCTACTCTTGTCGTAACAGTGTGGTTTCTGATCTTCCTGCAGACAAGGATATTGATGACGGTAAATCTGCCCTTAAATCCCTGGGCCTCGCCATTATAGGCTTGCTGATGCTTATGGCTGGAGCTGAACTTTTGATTAAGGGTGCCGTAGGCATTGCCCGGCTCTTAAATATCTCTGAAGCCGTTATCAGTTTGTCCATGGTCGCTTTAGGAACATCTTTGCCTGAACTCGTCACTGCTGTATTTGCAGCCTACAAGGGCAAGAATTATATTACCCTCGCCAATGTAGTTGGCAGCAACCTGTTTAACATCATGGTTGTCCTCGGACTCACAGCCTTTTTCTTTCCGATGACTGTCAACCCCCACTTTATGCAAATCGATATCTGGGTTATGGGAGCTCTTACATTTATGTTATTCCTGGTAATGGTCTTTATGAAAACCATCAATCGGATTATGGGTGCAGGCCTTCTATTCAGCTATGCTATTTATATTACTTATCTCTATGTTTCGAATGATGGAAGCTAACGCAAGAAGCAATAAATGGGGATCTGATTTCCATCCTGTGGCTGTCCCCAGTTAGCCTGCTCAGGAAGGTGGGGCATTCCAGGGCAAAGCTTTGTTAGACGTGTTGGCGTCGGGCGTAATGCAACGGAAATGACTCCAACGCCTTTAATTTTCATATACTCAGGTTGATCGTCATTGGGCCTAGGAATACGAACAGTTCCATCTTCGTATACGTGAAGAGTTTTGTACTTATAGCAGATTATCTTAACATTTACACATATCCGTAAAATGGTATTCCAGGTTATCAATGAATGACTTTGCATTATCAGAGTAAGATTTCAGTCTTTGTTTAATATTGGCCCACATGGGTTCAATTTTGTTCAGGTCAG
>CAJQNC010000057.1 GCA_905479605.1 uncultured Alphaproteobacteria bacterium
GCTCTCAGGTGCCATGCACGCCAGGCCGTGGGGACCACTGCCTGAAGTCAGGCGCATGAGGAAAGTTTCCCGTTGATCCTGGGCATGATGACCGAGGAGAAGGTGGGTGAGGTTGTGGTCACGGCAGGCTTGTAGCAACAAGTCATAGCGGGCATTGCGCGCTGATTCTTGTACAGCCGTTGTGGGCTTAGGGCCTGACCATGTGAGGATGTGATGGGGCATGCCATGTGCTGTAAGCCACTGCCGGACTTGCTGTGCCTCTGTCGCTGACTCTGGCCGTAAGCCATGGTCTACGGTCAGAGCAACGGCAGTAGCACCATGAGCCTGGGCCCACTCATGAGCTGTGAGGGCAAGGCATAGACTGTCGGGCCCACCTGACGTGGCCACCGCAAAAGAAAGGGCCGCATTATGCAGCCCCCTTTCATGCATAAATTGAGTGAATGCTTGGTTTACTGACACCCGATCGTGTTCCATTCTTGCTGGTATTGGGATTCCAATTTACCAGAGAATTTGCTGTGAAATTCATTGAGTGTGGTGCACGCGTCGGGCTTGCGACCCAAAGCAGACAAAGCTTTTGCCATTTTCAATAGAGCGTGAGGAGCTTTTTCTGAAGAGGGGTAGGCCTTGTAAACATTGGCAAAGGTGCTGGCGGCTTGGTCATAGTGGCCTTGCACCAGATGGCTAACACCGAGCCAGTAGTTTGCTGAAGGAATGTGGTCATCCTGTGGATATTCACTGATGAATTCAGAAAACTTAGTACCTGCTTGGGGGTAGTCACCGCGCTCGAGTAAGCTGCGAGCATTCTCGTAGGCGTCTTTGGGGTTAATCTGAGGTTTAGCTGCGGCCATAGGTTCTTGCAAAATGGAAGGCCGTGTGCCGTGTGGGGCCGCCCCTAAGTTTTGCGGTCCTTGAGCCAGTGGAGCTGTTTGCTGTGTCTGGGTTGAGAGGCGCATTTCCACATCAGAGCTGAAGGTTTCGAACTTTTGATTCAGGCTGCGGTAGGCGTGAGTCAGCTCTTCGACTGTGCCGCGAAGTTCACGGTTTTGATCTTCAAGGTATTGCACCTTTTGGTTGAGCTCGACAATCAACGGGTCTGCATGGGCCACAGAGACAGCAGTAAGAGCAGCGGCGAAAACAACATATTTACGGTTCATAATTATTCCTTGGGTTAATGGTTTGGACGCAGTTTATAAGGGAATTAGTGAATAGGGAAGGGGTTTTTGTGGGGAATTATTGATTTTCAAAAAACATTCCTCATCTTCCTTGGGGGCAATTTAGATATCCCTATTAAACATGGGGGACGTATTTGTGCATCACACGTTCCCCGGGGCTTACGTGAGCACGAGTGTAGCGAGTCTGGCGAAGCTTAGCACCCGGGGTCCATGGTGCCTCATTACGGATATCTGTTGTGGTTCACGCTGGACCCCGGATAGTAAGATTCGCTCACTGCTCACTTCGTTCACAGGCTCATCTAACTTCCGGGGAGCGTGCAGAGGTGTATGGTTTAACCTTGTAGGAAAGTTATGAGACAAATACTCCTTCCCATTAATGTATCCCTTCGTTATGCTGACGTTCTTTATTTAGAATTGAGATGAATATTTATGTCCTCCCTAAAAACAGCCGGGATTATTGACACGTTAATGACTGCAGAGAATCTCAAGACAGAGATGCGCCATAGCTGGTTATCTGATGGTCGGCAGGAAAGTGTGGCTGAGCATAGCTGGCGGCTGGCGCTGATGGTGATGTTGCTTCATGACCGTTTGGACCAGTCAGTGGATTTGACTAAGTGTCTGCAGTTGGCAGTGCTTCATGATTTGGGTGAGGCGAAGGCTGGAGATGTGCCTGTCTTTGATGTTCTAACGGCTGAGGATAAGCAGGCGAAGTTCGACGCTGAAGAGCAGGGTATGATCGAGATTTGCGCAAAGCTAGGATCAGAAAAGGGCCCTCAGTTTATGGCTCTGTGGGAGGAGTACGAGGGGTGTGAAACGTATGAAGCTAAATTCGTCAAAGCTTTGGATAAGTTAGAAGTCCATCTGCAGCACGTCGAGGCACCCATCTCGACTTGGTCTGACATTGAGTACATTATGTGGTTCCAGCCGAAGTGGATGATGGACTATTGTGTATTTGATTCGACACTGACCGCCTTGGCTAAGGAAGTGTCGGCAGCAGCGTGCGCGAAAATGCAAGCTGCTGGATATGATTTGGATGAATTGAAAAAAGAGGCAGCTTGATGGAATCGATTGCACCATTGATTCAAGAGTGGGGATATTTGGCGGTGTTTCTGGGGGCTACCATTGAAGGTGAGTCCATCATCCTCACGGCTAGTTTCCTTGCCCATGAAGGGTATCTCTCTTTGTGGAAGGTGATGGCCTTGGCCTTCGTAGGAACACTCGTTGCGGACCAAGTCCTCTATCATGTAGGTCGCCATTATGGGAGCCATTTTCTTGACCGTTTCCCTAAGTTTCAGAAACCCGCTGACCGGGCTTTCCGCTTGTTGCGGCGCTATGGCAATGCCTACATCATGATCTTCCGATTCGTCTATGGTATTCGTATTATCAGCCCCATCATCATTGGAGTCGCTGGGATAGAGCCCAAGCGTTTTACCATATTAAATGTTATTGCCGCTGCGGTATGGTCGGTGCTGAGCTGCTTGGCAGGCTACTACTTTGCTCATGTCGTGATGGAGGTGTTCGAGCAGTATTCTAAATATATTCTTTACGGTTTAGGAGTGTTGTTATTGATAGGATTCATTGTGGTAAAAGTGAAGAAATGGTTGCGGAATAAGGCGGAGCCCACTGCATAAAACAAATAATTAATAAGATGCACACATGACAAAAAAGTTGATTTTAACCTGGGATGTTTTACAACGAGATGTGAAGGTTTTGGCCGGTGAGCTTTCTTCACAGCAAGACTGGAAGGGAATCGTGGCCATCGCTCGTGGCGGGCTTGTACCGGCGTCCTTGCTGGCTTATGAGTTAGATATTCGTACCGTCGAAGTGATCTCTCTAGCAAGTTATGGCGATGATCATCAACAAACGGAACTACAATTGCTGAAAGGACCCAGTGAGGTGCTTGGCGATGGTGCAGGGTGGTTAATTATCGATGACTTGGTAGATACAGGAGAGACTATTCAGTTGGTACGAGAGTTGTTACCACAGGCTTCTATGGCGGTGGTCTATGCGAAGCCACAAGGCAAGCCTGTTGTTGACCAGTTCGTAAAAGAGGTCAGTCAAGACATCTGGATTGTGTTTCCTTGGGAGGAAAGCTAAATGGTCATGATCACGCCGATGACAGATCAGAAAAAACCACGACGGACGTGGTCGACTTTTGGTAAGCTTTGGGGGTACTTATGGCCTAAAGGGAATGGGGTCATAAAGGGTTTTGTTGTCCTTTCTATAATATCTCTGATTGCTTCAGAATTGTTAAAGCTCGTGGTGCCGTTCTTTTACAAAGGGATCGTAGATGATTTGGCGCCCGATAATCTGGCCTTGGCGCTGCCGATTGGATTGATTTTGGCTTATGGTGGTGGGTATCTGTTGAGCCAAGTCTTTGCGGAAGTGCGGGATGGGTTGTTTGCCAAGCCCGAACACCGGGCGATTCGCCAAGCCGCTTTGGAGGTCTTTCGCCATTTGCATAGGCTGAGTCTGCGGTTTCATATTAACAAGAAAACCGGCGGGGTTACGCGCTCTATTGAGCATGGAGTGCATGGTATTGAGCGTATGCTACGTTTCTTGCTGTTCAATATTATCCCGACACTAACCCAGATCTTATTTATCTGTGTGGTGCTGGGTGTCATGTTTGATGTGGAGTATGCGCTGGTCACCTTTACTAGTATGGCCCTCTATGTGGTATTTACGTTTTACGTGACGGAGTGGCGTAATAAATACGTGCGGGAAATGAATAAGCAGGACTCAGAGGCTCATGGGAAGTCTGTGGATAGCTTGATGAACTTTGAGACGGTGAAGTACTTTTGTAATGAAGACAAAGAAGCGGCCCGCTTTGATGTCTCTTTGCAGGGGTACGAAAAGGCAGCCGTGATCAACAAAATGGGACTGTCGGCTTTGAACATTGGCCAAGGAGTTATTTCCAATATTGGTCGTGTCGTCGTGCTGCTGATGGCGGCCTCAGCTGTGGTGGATGGCCGGATGACCGTGGGTGATTTCGTGCTGATCAACACTTATTTGATGCAGGTTTATTTGCCTCTGGGCTTCTTGGGGTTTGCTTATCGTGAAGTTAAACAGTCTTTGGTGTACCTCGAGAAGATGTTGGATCTTATGGATGAGCCAGAGGAAATCCAGGATCGACCCAATGCACCAGCACTAAAGCTGAAGGGTGGTGAAGTCATCTTTGAGGATGTTCACTTTTCCTACAACCCGAATCGACCCATTTTGAAAGGGATTTCCTTCACTGTCCCAGCCGGCAAGACCACCGCCATCGTGGGTGAGAGTGGGGCTGGAAAATCCACTATCTCACGGTTGCTGTTTCGTTTCTACGATGTTACCAACGGTGGGATCACTGTGGATGGGCAAGATGTGCGGGATGTTACGCAACGCAGCTTGCGTCAGAGTATTGCCATGGTGCCGCAGGATACGGTGCTATTCAATGAAACCCTCTATTATAACATCGCTTATGGCAAGCTGGATGCCACCCCAACAGAAGTGGAAGAAGCTGCGAGAGCCGCTCATTTGCATGATTTTATACAGCAGTTGCCGGAGGGTTATCAGACCGTTGTGGGTGAGCGGGGGCTGAAACTTTCAGGAGGCGAAAAGCAACGGGTAGCTATTGCGCGAGCTTTCTTGAAAAACCCCTGTATCTATCTGTTTGATGAGGCCACTTCATCCTTGGATACCAAGACTGAGAAAGTGATCCAGACGAATCTGAAGGAGATCTCTCAGGATCGGACCACACTGATCATTGCGCACCGTCTCTCCACTGTTATCCATGCTCATGAGATCATCGTGCTGGATCAAGGCGTGATCGTTGAGCGAGGTCGTCACACTGAACTCTTGAAGCGCAAAGGCATCTATGCCCAGATGTGGGAGCGGCAACTGCAGGAGGTTTAGACGGAAGTGGCTCAAAGGAGTTGAAATGGGCTATATAGCTCCTTGTATAAAAGGCGTGACACTCCTAATTATGCGATCTATCATTTGATACAATGGTGAGGAGTCAACACTATGATGCGTCTTATAACATTTTTTATTTTTTGTCATGTAGCGGTTGGGTTGCCGCAGTCTCTTTCCGCTGAAGCGGTATATTTTGAATGCGTTGATCGCGAAGGAGACGCCCCTTCAAGAACCATTCGTGTTGATTTCAAAGACATTGATTCTGTGAATATGACCTTCATGCCTACTTCTGAGGGAGCTATTGATAGGCGTTCCGAAGCTTCTATCAGAGAAGGTGTGAGAAGGTCTGGGCTTTTGTTAGATAATAAAGCTGCATTTTTTGAAGCTCCTGAGATTAATAGTGAAAAAGATTTTTGGGGATCCGTATCGGGGAAAAGGGTGCTGAGTTGGATAGAAGATGCCAATAAGCCATTGCTATTCGAATTCTTAGCAGTGGACCGAGATGTGGATGTCGTAAGAGTTGCTAAGATTATGACATATTTTTTTAGCCTAGATCTTATTGAGGCTGAGATTGATGACTTTTTTATGGTTGAAGAGTCTGTCGATGACTACGTTAAAGGGAGCATTCCTTTGGAATTCGAAAGCTCTCTTGAGGGTAGCAAAGCCAGTTTTTCAGGCTCCTTTTACAAGGCTTTATTTAGCTGTGAAGGAAAGATGAAAAGGGAAGGATTCCAGTGTATTAACGAGGTTGTTCAAAGTTGGCCTGAAGGCAGCAGGCCTTTGGTGATTCTCGCAGATAAATCTGGATGGATACATGACTGATTTTTGAATAAAAATCTTCTAAATCCAATTGATTAATTGTCATTTTGATTTGCGTATTTGTGCTGCTCGTTCCCCGGGGCTTAGGTGAGCACGAGCGGAGCGAGTAAGGCGAAGCTTAGCACCCGGGGTCCATGGTGGTTCCTTACAGATATCCGTAGTCATTCGAGCTGGACCCCGGATAGCAAGATTCGCTCACTGCTCACTTCGTTCACAGGCTCATCTAGCTTCCGGGGAGCGTATATTCATTTGGGTTCTGTAAATCGTACTCACACGTTCCCCGGGGCTTAGGTGAGCACGAGCGTAGCGAGTAAGGCGAAGCTTACTATCCGGGGTCCATGGTGGTTCCTTACAGATATCCGTAGTCATTCGAGCTGGACCCCGGATAGCAAGATTCGCTCACAGGCTTATCTGGCTTCCGGGGATTTAAATCTAGTTGACCCCACAGCTCTCTCAGATTACCTTCGGTGAACAAGCATTAAAACGGTTAAGTGAGATATGAAAACAGATTTTCAGAGCGTCATTCTGAAGCTCCAAGAGTATTGGTCAAGCCACGGATGTGTGATCCTGCAGCCTTATGATGTTGAGGTGGGTGCGGGGACTTTTCATCCTGCTACCACGTTGTATTCATTGGGCCCTAAACCTTGGCGGGCGGCTTATGTGCAGCCATCTCGTCGTCCCGGCGATGGGCGTTATGGTGAGAACCCCAACCGCTTATACCGTCATCATCAGTACCAAGTAGTGTTGAAGCCTTCTCCAGATAACGTACAGGATTTGTATTTAGATAGCTTGCGCACCATCGGCATCGATCCTCATGTGCACGATATTCGTTTTGTCGAAGATGACTGGGAAGGCCCCACATTGGGTGCTTCCGGCCTTGGTTGGGAAGTGTGGTGTGACGGACAAGAAGTCACTCAGTTTACCTACTTTCAGCAAATGGGAGGATTTCCCTGTAACCCCGTCACAGCTGAAATGACCTATGGTCTCGAGCGGCTTATCACCATTTTGCAGGGCAAGGAGAATGTTTATGATCTCGCTTGGAATGATCCTGAGGGTGCGAACCCCATGACCTATGGTGATGTGTTCCAGCAGTTTGAACGTGAGTTGTCCGCTTATAGTTTTGAAGAGTTGGATGTGGAGGAAACACTGCGCCAATTTGATAAAGCCGAAGAAGCGGCAGGGCATTTAGTGGACGAAGGTTTGGTGTTTCCGGCTTTTGAGCATTGTATGAAGGCCAGTCATTTGTTTAATCTTTTGGATGCTCGTGGTGTTGTGAGTGTCACCGAACGGGCAAACTATATTGGGCGTGTGCGTACATTGTCCCGGAAGTGTTGTAGCTTGTGGATGGAAAACCATGCTGCAAAGGAAGGGGTGAAGGCTCATGGCTGAGTGGTTATTTGAAATATTTTCCGAAGAGATTCCTTCTCGCATGCAATCGGGGGCGCAAAAACAGTTGAAAGAGCTGACAGCGCAAAGCTTGAAGCAGGCTCGGTTGAAGTCTGGTTTGATTACTACGTTTGCAACGCCTCGACGGTTGACGGTTCTTGTGGAGGCGCTCGAAACCTGCCAAGTTGATCAACAGGAAGAAAAGCGAGGTCCACGGGTGGATGCACCGCAAGTGGCCATTGACGGCTTTTTGAAAACATCGGGATTGAGCCTGGATCAATGTGAAGAGCGAGATACGGCAAAAGGTAAATTCCTTTTTGCCACACAGTTGATTAAAGGGCAGCCTACGGAGGAACTGCTTCCTGATATCGCTTTGAATATTCTCAAAGCCTTCCATTGGCCCAAGTCTATGGTTTGGGCAGGTCGCAAAGAGACCTGGGTGCGGCCTTTACGAGGCTTGCTATGTATATATGAAGGCAAGGTCATTCCTCTGAGTTATGCAGGTGTGGATTCGTCGAACGTGACTTGGGGTCACCGCTTTATGTCAGAAGGACCTATCCAGGCTTCTAACTTTGTGGACTATAGGGACAAGCTGGCTCAGGCTAATGTTGTGTTGGATTGGCACGATCGTCGTCACCTTGTGAAAGAAGAGGTGGGACGCTTGGCTGAGACGGTGGGTTGCGTTTCAACGGATAACTCTTCACTGCTGGATGAAGTGACTGGCTTAGTTGAATATCCTGTACCTCTTCTGGGGCAAGTAGATGAACAGTTTATGGTGCTTCCAGATGCAGTGATTACCACCCCTATGCGAGTGCACCAAAGATATTTTCCTTTGCGTGATAAAAGCACGGGTAAGTTAGCCCCTTATTTTGTTGTCATCGCTAATACTCGAACCAAGGATGATGGTAAGACCGTCATCGTTGGTAACGAAAGAGTGTTGCGAGCGCGCCTGGCCGATGCTCGTTTCTTCTGGGAACAGGATCAACTTGAGCCACTGGCTTCTTATAATTCTGCTCTGGAAAAGCTCATGTTTCATCAGAAACTGGGAAGCCTTTCCCAAAAAGTGCATCGGATTGAAAAACTAGCAGCCTGGTTGGGGGTCGTTACCGAGACACCCACTAAAGAAGTGATGGAGGCTGCTCAACTGTGTAAAGCAGACTTGGCGACTCAGATGGTTGGTGAATTTCCTGAGTTGCAGGGAACGATTGGTCGAGCTTATGCGCTCAATCAAGGAGTCAGCGAAGACGTTGCAGCTGCTATAGAAGAACACTATTGGCCGCTGGGTGGTGGTGGAAAAACGCCTGAGCGTATGACGAGCATCCTGCTGGGCTTAGCCGATCGCATCGATACGTTAGTAGGATTCTTCGCACTGGGTATTCGCCCTACCGGCTCCAAAGACCCGTTTGCTCTGCGTCGTGCTGCATTGAGTGTACTCAGTTTGGTAAGCGCATCGAGCCAACCTATTGCGTTGAAGGATGCTTTTTCTTTTGCTTATAACCTTTATGATTGGGATGCGATTGGTAAAGAAACGGTATTGGAAAAAGAAAGCACTGTAAACGAATTGTGGGCATTTCTGATGGAACGTTTTAAGCACTTTCTTAGAGATCAACAGCAGAGCCCTCACGATCATGTGGATGCTGTGCTGGCAATCGCTGAACGGACGCCAGATTTCAAAACTTTGTCCCGACGAGTGTCTGCCCTAGATCAGTTCTTGGATACGGACAATGGAACCAACCTCTTGGCGGCGTATAAGCGGGCTTCGAATATCCTGCGCATTGAAGAGCGTAACGATTCTATTCTCTATAAGGGAGAGGTGCGAGAAGAGCTCCTTAACTCACCAGCAGAACTGTCTCTCTTTGAAGAGTTGGAATCGGGGGATGGCTCCCTTAAGGGAGCTGTGGACAATGAGAACTTTGATGAAGTGATGTCAATCCTCTCAGAACTTCGTCCAACGGTGGACACATTCTTTGATATGGTGGTCGTCAATGTGGATGACCCCTCGTTGCGCCAGAATCGGTTGGAGCTTTTGTCGAAGATACGAAATACTCTTCATCAAGTGGCGGACTTTTCTAAGATTGAAGGGTGATTTTTTTTCTCCTTTTCAATACTTCTTTGTCATGTTGTTGCCTTGCCACTCTTGTCCTGTAAAACCACTACGCAGTTCTATCTTAACTATAAAATCGTACGTTCCCCGCATCAAGTGCGGGGAACGTGTTGTGGGTAAAAATAAAGTACACGTCTCAATTATCCAAGAAAGCTAAAAGGGTTTGCTTGGCATCTATAGAGAATAACAGTTCATTTTTTGGACACTCGTGGTCCTTGAGTCGGCGCTTCTAGCCCTTTGGTGGAACAATCCTCACCTGGGTAATCTGCTGGCGGTGGCGGCGGAGGATGTCGAAGCGGAAGCCGTGGAACATGAAGGTTTGACCCACTTGCGGGATCTTGCGGCTTTCGTGGAGGATGAGGCCTGCTACGGTTGCAGCGTTCTCATCGGGGAGGTCCCACTCGAACTGGCGGTTCAGGTCACGAATGGTTACCGTGCCATCGACTGTGTACGTTCCTTCTGACGATATGCGAACGCCGGGAATTTCGAGGTCGTGTTCGTCGACGATTTCACCGACAATTTCTTCCAGGATATCTTCCAGGGTGACCAGGCCCTGCAGAGCACCGTACTCATCCACCACCAAAGCGAAGTGTTCGCGCTTGCGGCGGAACGCATGGAGCTGGGAGAGAAGGCTGGCTGATTCCGGGATAAACCAAGCGGGTTTGGCTAGTTCTTCTACCTTGAGTTTGCTGAGATCATTTTTGAGCGAGCGGGCGGTTCGCAACAAATCCTTCGTGTGAAGGATACCCAAGATATTGTCTGGGTTATCCTTCCATAATGGGACGCGTGTATAGGGCGAGTTGATGACTGCATCAAATAATTCTTCCGGAGGTAGGTTTGTATCTATCATGAACATCTTTTTACGGTGACACATGATCTCTTCGACTTCGACTTGAGTGAGATCAAGGATGCTGCGCAGCATGGCTCGCTCGTGGATGGCCTCCATACGGCCGGATCCTCCGTGCAATTCAATGGCACCCATCAGTTCTTCGACAGATGATTGAGCCTGTGTTTCCTGTTCAATTTTAATACCTACTAATTTTAGGCTAAGCCGTGCGACGACTTCCACGACATGAGTAATTGGAGAAAGAATCCAAACGAGTGGTTTGAATGCGGGTGCAAAGGCTAACGCGACTCTATCGGGTTTGGTGTAGACATACATCTTTGGAAGAACTTCTGCGTAAATTGTAATGAGAGCTGTGATTCCAACACCCGCATAGACAGCACCAACAGGACCAAACATTGTGGTCATTATACCTGTAGCGAGCGCGGTCACGATCGTGATGCACCAGGTATTTGCTAAAAGAATAGAACTGATAAATGAACCCATCCGGGTTTGCAGGTCGAGGATTGTTTGGGCCCGCGGATTGCCTTGCTGCGCCAGGTGATGCAGTCGCACGCGGGAGGTGGCGAGTACAGAGGCTTCAGAAGCGGAGCACAAAGCTGACGCTATGACGAGAATAAGAACGCATAGCGCAGAGAGAATGAGGAAAAGAGATGTCATGGCTAATCGTAGATATGGTCCTTGAGCACTTGCATCAGGCGGTTTACCGTAGCTTCGTGAGCATCATCGTTAGAATCCACTATTAGATCAGCTTCGCCATAAATGGGGTAACGCTTATCGACCATCTCTTCAAGAATCTTTCGCGGGTCACCTTCAAATAGAATGGGGCGGGTGTCACGACGGGTGACTCGTTCAAAAAGTATGTCAGGATCAGCGCGGAGCCAAAGTGATATTGCATTCTGTTTAATAAGTTCGCGCGTTTCCGGATCAATGAAAGCCCCGTCACCAGTGGAGATAATTTGAACATCTTCACCGAGTAGCCGTTTCACAACACGACGCTCAGCGTCCTTGAAGGCTTTCTCACCCCAAGTTTCGAAAATGTCTGCAACGGTACAGCCTGCAGCTCGCTCGACTTCTTGGTCTGAATCATTAAAAGGAATGCCAAGCTTTTTGGCTAGGCGCCAACCAATACTACTTTTTCCAGCACCCATCATACCTACCAAAACAAGGCTTTTAGGTAGAACCAGATTGGCTGAATAGCGTTTCGGTTTGTCTGTCGTCGTCTCTTGTGTGTTACTCATGGGGAGGAACATACATGAATACTGAGGTAAATTCAATGGGAAGATGGGGTTTGTGTAGGTTCAGTACATGTGAGACCCATGGTGCCTCAAAGGGATTATACGTCGTGGTTCGAGCTGGACCCCGGATAGTAAGATTCGCTACCTGCTCACTTCGTTCCCAGGCTCATCTAACTTCCGGGGAGCGTAGTCGGGGGAGCGTCTTTAGCGAAAGCAGTGGGTCAGCCTGTGCCATCGCTTCCAGCACTCCAACATCCAACCTTGCCCCCGCATCGCCGTGGTGCTACAAATGATGTAGATAATCCCATTAACTTCAAGGAACTCAGTATGATAGCGCGACTCAAAGGAATCATTGAAGATATGGGCGATACTTGGGTGATTCTTGATGTGAATGGTGTGGGGTATTTGGCCTCCTGTTCGCGGCAAACGCTTACCCATATGGGGGCTATTGGTGAAGCGACTTCGTTGCATATTGAGACCGTGTTGAGGCAGGACAATTTGCAGTTGTATGGATTTTCTACCCTTGATGAGAAAAACATCTTTCTGCTGCTGACGACCGTCCAGGGTGTGGGCATGCGTGTGGGGTTGGCCATACTCTCTGCGTTGACTCCTGATAAGGTTCTCCATGCCATCGCGACTCAGGACAAGACCATTATCACCCGTGCTGATGGGGTTGGGCCCAAGCTGGCGAGTCGGATACTTTCTGAGTTGAAAGACAAGGTGCCTCAGTTGAGTGCTGCCACTATATCGGCCAATCAGTCCGCAGGGGCAGCACAGCCTTTTGCAGCTCCTGCCTGCTCAGAGCTGGAAGAGGCCATCTCGGCTTTGATTAATCTTGGTTACCGTCGCCCTGAAGCGCAGCAAGCCATTCACAATGCCCAGCAGAGTTTGGGTGAGGGGGCCTTACTGAGTAATCTGATTCGTGTAGGCCTTGCCAATATGGGGAGGGCTGCCTGATGGATGCAGCACAAGACGAACGTCTGGTCTCTCCCCAAGAGGATCAAAAGATGCAGGACCCGTCCTTGCGCCCACTCAGTCTGGGAGAGTTTGTCGGGCAAGTCCAGGCGCAGGCGAATCTACGGATATTTGTTGAAGCAGCCAAGCATCGGCAGGAACCAATGGATCACGTCCTTTTCTATGGTCCTCCAGGATTAGGAAAAACCACTCTTTCACAGATTGTAGCCCGCGAATTAGGCGTTGGGTTTCGTGCCACTTCTGGACCCGTTATTGCGAAGGCAGGAGATCTAGCGGCACTGTTGACTAACCTCCAGCCCAATGATGTGTTGTTTATAGATGAGATTCATCGCCTTAACCCGGCGGTTGAAGAAATTCTCTACCCAGCCATGGAAGATTACAAGCTGGATTTGATTATTGGTGAAGGGCCAGCAGCGCGCTCGGTGCAGATTGATCTGTCCCCATTCACATTGGTGGGAGCGACGACACGCTCTGGCCTGATTTCTTCTCCACTTAGAGACCGCTTTGGCATCCCCATTCGCCTGGTGTTTTACACTCCCGAAGAGTTGGAGAAGGTGATCACCCGAGCGGCAGGTGTGCTGCAAACAGCAATCGACCCTGAGGGTGCTATTGAAATTGCTCGCCGGTCTCGGGGGACACCGCGTATTGCTCTGAGACTTCTCAGGCGAGTGCGAGATTTCATCGCTGTCGCAGGTGCGCCTATTATAACGAAAGAGAATGCTGATAAAGCTCTGACTCAGTTGGAAGTGGATAGCTTGGGCTTGGATGCCATGGATCATCGTTATCTAAGCTATATCGCTGAATATTACCACGGTGGACCTGTGGGTCTGGAAACCTTGGCGGCGGCATTGGCAGAAGAAAAGGATGCCATTGAAGATGTAATTGAACCCTATCTTATTCAACAAGGCTTTGTCAGTCGCACTCCGCGAGGTCGTCAGCTGACCTCAAAGGCTTACCAGGCCATTGGATTGCAAGCCCCCTCTCACCCCTCACTCCTGGAGTCCGCCAATGAGTGTTAATCCACATACCTATAAGGGTGCCTTTGTTTTTCCTGTCAGAGTTTATTTTGAGGACACGGATGCAGGAGGCATTGTTTACTATGCCAATTACCTGAAATATATGGAGCGCGCACGCACAGAACTCAGTCCTCATGTAGGAATCTGTCATTCGGAAACATTCAATGAAGGCAAGGGGTTTTTTGTGGTACGGGATATCAACGTCAAATACCTGCAGCCGGCTTACCTGGATGACCTTATCGACGTGCATACACATATTTCGGCTATGGGTCGTGTAAGGATCGAAATGGAACAAGTTATCCGGCGCGGTGAAGTAATCCTTGCCCAAGGCCATGTGAATCTTGTAAATGTGAATCAAGAACGTAAACCTGCCCCGATGGACCCAGAGTTCATGCGTCTTATGGGCGATTATTTGAAGGAGAAGTAGAAATGGAATCAACTGAACTTGCAGATGTAACTACATCCACTATCAGTGCTGTCGCACCTGTGGTCCACGACATGTCCATGTGGGGTTTGTTTTTATCAGCAGACTTTATTGTTAAGGCGATCATCATTGGTTTGCTGCTTGCCTCATTTTGGTCATGGTCGATCATCTTTAATAAGGTTATGAAGTTGCGGTCTTTGGCGAAAGAGGCAGACACCTTTGAAGATCAGTTTTGGTCAGGAGGGTCTCTTGAAGACTTGATGCAGCGTGTCGGTAAGCAAGCAATCGACCCCATGCGTACCATCTTTTCAGCCGCTATGAGAGAATGGCAGCAGGCGGAAAAATCTAAGGACAGGCTGGCAGCTACGTTGCCACAACGCGTGGAACGAGTGATGCAGGTGACCATGAATCGTGAGCTGGAAGATTTAGAGAAGCACCTTGGATTCTTAGCCACGTTAGGTTCAACAGGTGTGCTGGTCGGATTGTTTGGAACTGTTTGGGGAATCATTAACAGTTTCCAATCGATTGCGGCATCTCACAACACCAGCTTGGCTGTGGTAGCCCCTGGTATTGCGGAAGCGTTGTTTGCAACGGCTATTGGATTGATTGCAGCTATCCCTGCTTATGTGGCCTATAACAAATTGTCTTCAGAGGTGAATCGTTACGGCACACGCCTGGATTCGTTCATGACTGAATTTGGAGCCATCGTCTCTCGTCGTGTGGAAGAAGGAAAATAGCTATGGCTCTTGAGATGTCTTCTTCCAATCGAGGGCGCCGACAGCGGTTTGCTCCAAAGGCGGAGATCAACATCACTCCACTTGTGGATGTGATGCTGGTGTTGCTTATTATCTTTATGGTGACAGCGCCGCTGATGACTTTAGGTGTGCAGGTCGATTTGCCGAAGACCAAAGCCGGTGCTTTGAATGAAAGTACAGAGCCTCTTACGGTAACCTTAAATAAGAATGGTGAAATCTATATCCAAGAAACCAAAGTGGATCCCGATGGGCTCATTCCTAGGCTGAACGCTATTACCGGTTCCAATCCGGATAACCGTATCTTTGTACGTGGGGATAAGAGCATTTCTTATGGCCAAGTGATGGAAGTCATGGGCGCGATCAATGGGGCTGGATTTACGAAAGTCGCTCTTATTTCCGAGTCACCTCAAGGCTCAGCCGGTAAGAAGAAATAGGATAATCCATGCAGCGGGAAGGGTACATTCTTTCAGGTTTTTTGCACATAGCTGTCATATTGCTGATGTGGCTGGGATTGCCGTATTTTTTCCAAACTCAGCTGGTTCCACCACCGCCGATCTCTGTGGACTTGATTAGTTCTGATGAATTAGAGTTGATGGCACAGGCTCCTACTCAAGTTGAGGAAGTCAAGCCAACACCGCCGAAGCCAGTGGAACCTCTGAAGCCTGAACCCAAACCAGAACCAAAGAAAGTGACGGAGGCTCCAACTCAGCAATCCGTGGAAACCATCGAGGATTTGGTGGCCGTTGAGCAGGATATTCTCTCTCTTTTGGATGATGACGTGATTGAAGAACTGAAGAAGCCTGAACCGAAAGAACAGCCTAAGCCCAAAGAACCTCCGAAACCCAAGCCACAAAAAGTGGCCGAGAAAAAGCCTGAGAAGAAAAAGGATGACAAGTCTTTTGACTCGTTGTTGAAGAACGTCACGGACAAGAAAACAGATGTGCGTCCAGTATCTCATACCCCTGGTAACAATCCCGATGCGGAAGAGGACATCTCAAAGATCTTATCAGCATCTGAGTTGAGCGCCTTGCGTCAACAGGTGGCGTCGTGTTGGAATATACCCGCAGGAGCTCGCGATGCGGCTGACTTGGTGGTGGATGTGCATGTTGAGTTGGATGGGCAGGGGCAGGTAACAGTAGCACAGGTCACGGGTGGCAATCGAAATCATCCCTACTTCCAGTCAGCGTCTGAGAGTGCGGCGCGTGCTGTGAAGAATCCTCGCTGTAATCCATTGAAGATTCCTCCACAACGTATAGCCCAGATGCAGTCTTTTACCTTCCGGTTTAATCCTCAGTTTATGTTTTAGGGAGCTAGAATTTAGAGGTTTTTAATTCTAGCAACTTCCTTTTGTCCAGTTTTTTGTAGAACTGTCGTAATGATCTTTGCAATCCTTACAAGTGATAGTATGCACATCAATTGGGTCACCATCTACTCCTTGGCAGCAGCCCTTTCCGGTATCGCTGGAGTCACATGTTACATCGGCGTTCGCTTCTCCAAACCAGAAGAACCCGAATGCAGACAAGAGAGTGAGAGTTGATTTAAACATAGTATTTCTTCCTATTTATCGTATGTATATTATTAGTATATAGCCAGAAAATTAAAAAAACCTTAATAAAGTATCCGCAAAAGTTCCATATTCGGTTCGAGGTCCTGAATACAAGATTCACAACCCAGGCAAAGCCTGGGCTCGTCTATGTCTGGAAGAGAGGCAGTTCAAAATTAAACAATACTCACCAGTGGAGAGTTTGTTTTAAGTACTAAATCACCCCATACAAGCGATTCCCATTTTCTTTTAGCCATTTGCGGTTGCGCTTATAGTTCGGGTCAAAGGAAGCGACAAGCATCCAAAAGGCCGGGCTATGATTCATGTGTTCAAGATGACAGACCTCGTGGAAACAAACATACCGTGCCACGTCCTCAGGAGCGAGGATCAGGCGCCAGGAAAGCATGATCTTACCTTGTGAGGAACAACTGCCCCAACGGGATTTGGTATCGCGAAAGCTAAAACCCGTAATCTTATATCCAATACTCTCCGCAGCATCGTTGCAGATATCCATCAGGCTCGATTTGGCATAAGTGATTAAGGCCTTCTGCAGGGCTAGGGTGGGAGATTTCTTGGGCAGGTAGATACACCTATCCTTATGACAAATATGAGCCTTACGGCGCAGAGTATCGGTTTTGAGGGTATATTTTTCGCCCAGAAGACTGAGGTGAGTGCAGGAGACTTCTTCAGTCAATAGCCCCAGTTTTTGCTCAATCCATTTTTGGTGGGAGTGTATAAAATCCTCGGCTTTCTTGACAGACATGTGCTGGGGGAGGGTAATGCGAATCGCTTTATCCTTGGGGCAAATACGCAGGATGATTCGTTTGGCGCGTTTGTTACGCCGCAGCTCTATGGGAAAGGTGCTGCCATTGAATTCTAGAGGTTGAATGCTTGTCATGACTTCAGAAACTTCTTTAAAACTGCATAGGCATGGTTGATAGTTTTTAGTCGCTCCTCCGCGAGCTTACACCCTTCCTTTAGGTCAGGGTGATATTGCTTGGCCAGTTTCTTATAAGTTGTCTTGAGATCCTGTTCAGCAAATGGAAAGGTCAGATTAAAAACAGCCAGCGCGTCGCGGCATTCTTTGGGTACTTCTTTGGGGGCTGTGCTGTAAGCTCCTGTATGAAAAATCTCGTCAGCTAAACCATCTTGGAGGTGAATCTTATGGTGCCCCTTCATGCCTGCGCCTAATGGCCAAGTTGGTCGCCCCCAGGTGACGTCACTGTTTTGACTGCTGATAATTTCATCTTGGGACATGCCTTTGTAAAAGTCCCATGATTTGTTGTACTCGCGCACATGCTCAAGACAGAACCAAAAATATTCACGCAAATGAACACGGTCCTTCGGAGCCCGAAATTCCCCTGGCTCTTCACAGCCCAAGTGATCACAAAGACGGGTTGGCTTTGTGTTATCGTTTGAATCAAATGGGGCGCGTTTCTTTGCCATGTCTTATATGTGGCCTTAAACTGTGGATTTCTCAACCAAAAAATTAACAAAAAACCGGTTTTTGGTAAGCTTTTGTTTATTTTTTGGTAACTATTCTCTGTTATCGTGAGTAAGTAGACGATGACTCGTTGGAATAAAATATAGAATAGCTTAGGAGGCTTACAATGAAAAAGACAATTTTGACATCAGCTGTTGTAGCAGCAGTTTTCGGTTTCGGTATGGATGCAAATGCAGAGCATGCAGGGGGTAAAACCGCGGCACATACACCTGGTTTACATTCACACATTGGGAGTAGTTTCAAAGCATACCCTAAGAAAGATGACCGTGGTGAGGTTAAGTATCAACCAGAGACATATAAAGACTATAAAGGGGATGTTTCAGTAGATGCAGACGGCCGTGCTTACGTTAGTCCCCATTGGGATGATAAAGCTATGGATGACGAAGTCGGATCTCCTATGGGTAGTGATGATAGGTATGACCCTCGCAATGCACCTACAGTAAAGTAATAACTTAACGTTATCGCTTTATTGAGTTGGCTTCGGCCAAAAAAAACGCCCTCAGGTAGAGGGCGTTTTTTTGTGTGGGATCGTTGTCAAAAGAAGTGACGTTTGCGGATGCTCAATCTAAATTATTGGCTTCTATTCTATTCCAATATGTCAAATTTTAACATCCTGTTCATTTTTTCTAAAAAAATACTGAATAAGTTCAAACAGAAATGAGACTCCCTGAGCATGGGTTTTCGGAAAGAATTCTTTTCGGAGCCGCCCTCACCGATCCCAGGGGTGGATCCGAAAAGAATTCTTTTTGGAAGCCCTTGCGGTGACGCAAAAAAAGGC
>CAJQNC010000058.1 GCA_905479605.1 uncultured Alphaproteobacteria bacterium
CGATCTGTTCTAGTTTGGTTGACCCCTTCGTCGATTGAGTCACCAGTATATCTGCAAAGCTGCTCATTGTACCTCCAATGTAAGTCTATCATTGAAAAAATTATAACCTGATGACAGAGAAAGTTACACACTAATTAGACCGGATGGGGGACTTTTGCAGAGGTTTCATTCAGTATGTCATGTGGTCTTAGGACGGTTAATTAGCATTGAATTAGTGACGAGTTCCAAATAAACCATTATCCAAGTCCTCGGCCAATTCTTTGATCCACAATCCTGAATTCTGTGCGCAATTATAGGTTCGGGTTGTGTGAGATGGGAGGTGGACAATAGTGATATAGAGCATGATGACATACTCAAGATCCTCCATGGACATTCCATCTTGATCTTCAATTACATCAATTTTGAAATCCTTAGGGTCAAAGCCATGCTTTATGAGCAAGGTCTTGCATGACTCCAGCTCTTCTTTTGACAGGAAGTGCTCTCGATTCATAAATGCCATGGTGTCCTCCTATCGGCTAGGGTTAACCTCTAGGGACAGTATAGCATATTTTTTACAGGAACCCGGTGTAAACGCTGGTGATTAAGCCAATGCCTAGAATAATGCGGTATATGACGAAGGGGGTAAAGTTTGAACTGCGCAGCCATTTCATCATAAAGGCAATGGCACAAAAGCCAAAGATGAATGAGAAAAAGGCCATCAGTGAGGCATCTTGAAGAATAGAAGTGTCGCCTGATTTGAAGAGTTGATATCCCTTGAGAATACCTGCTCCTCCAATGGTGGGGATTGCCATAAGAAAAGCAAAACGAGCGGTGTCGGCGCGGCGGTAGTTCATTTTTCGCCCGGCTGTCATACAGATTCCTGAGCGGCTCACACCATTGATAAGTGCGAGAGATTGAGCTAATCCATAGAATATAGCTTCTTTATGGGTGACATTCGTGCCCGTCTTGGTTTGCTTGCCAACCTTATCAGCACCGTAAAGCAATAAACCGAATATGATTCCAATAACAGCAATGAGGGTCACGCTGCGGAGGGCTTCTCCTACAAATGAATCGACGAAAAGTCCTACAAGCACCGCAGGTATAGTGGCAATGATGAGGTTGATTACTAAGCGTCCATCATCGTTTATACGACCCCTAAGCATATGCCAAAGACCTGAAAACATCCTGAGGACATCTTTGTAAAAGTAGATCACAACAGACACAAGTGTGCCGACATGGGCAGATACATCCATCATGAGGCCTTGGTCCTCCCAGCCAAACAAATAGGGAACCAAAACTAAATGGCCTGACGAGCTAATCGGTAGAAACTCAGTTAAACCTTGGACAAATGCTAAAATAATAATTTGCTCTAGAGACACGTGAACTCCTGTGTTAGAAGATGGGAATTATTAACACGGATTTTTCAAGAGGCCAAGTCCTGCATATGCGAAAACTTTACCACTATATTCTCTGCCCCTTTTCTCGAAAGGTGCGCATCGTTTTGGGTGAGAAAAAGTTGGAATTTGAGCATGTTCTTGTGCGCCCTTGGGAACAAAATGCCGAACTGCTACGGCTCAATCCCGAAGGTCTTGTGCCGGTCCTTATTGATGAAGATGGGCAAGCCTATTCAAACTCTCATGCAATTAGTGAATACCTAGATGAAGTATACTTCGAGCCGCATCTTTTAGGCGAGTCTGCAACCCAAAGAGCGGAGACACGCCGCCTGGTGGCTTGGTTTGATGAGAAGTTCAATGCTGAAGTGACTCATAATATAGTCTACGAAAAAGCGATAAAGCGGAAAATGGGGCATGGCAGTCCTGACACTACCTCGATCCGCGCAGGAAATGCTCACATTCACGATCATCTGGAATACATTGCTTGGCTGTGTGAACGTCGAAATTGGCTGGCTGGAGATAGTTTTTCATTGGCAGACATAGCGGCTGCGGCTCATTTATCTTGTATAGACTATTTTGATGATGTGCCTTGGCATAAGCATAAAGAAGCAAAAGATTGGTACGCACGGGTTAAATCTCGTCCCAGCTTGCGAGGTGTGTTGAGTGATGTTGTGCCAGCTATCACTCCTTCAGCCCAATATGCTGATTTGGATTTTTAGTATTCTATTTAAAAATGATTTATAGACAAGGAACTATGATTCTATTATAAGCAACCAATATTCATAGATTGGCTTATAAAAAGAGGTTGGGGATTGTGCGAAAAGTATTTGATTTCAATAAATCATTTCTTGTCGGAAAAGTGAAGATTCTGAGCCTTTTCTTCGCGATCGTATTTCTGATTCCCTGGTCAGCGGTTTTAGCCCAATCTTACTCAACAGAAAATCTGACACGTGAAACACTACATAACCCTAATGCTAGCCACTTAGAAAAGTTGAGAGCCTTAGAGGTTATGGCGCGTGAATATGAGGCTGCGGGGGATATCAAACGAAAAACATTTCCTGACCTATATAAGACGGCGTTTGAGGCCTTGATTTCACATGATGTTGATGCGGCTCTTGAGTTATCTTACACCTGCAAGGGCCTAAACAATTCAATTGTACCTGACAAGACTTTGTCGATGGATGTTATCTTGCCTTATATAGCAGAGCCAAAGGCGAAGGCTCTTAAAGAATTTCTATTGGTTCGTGACATTGAGCTTGCTCGTGAGTTCCTAACAAAAGCAGACTCGCCTCGTTCAAGGGCAGTCGCTTACATGGTTCTTGCTGATGCTTATTACGCGAAAAACAATATTTCCAAGGCGATCCTTTTTGCGACTCTCTCCCTTGCACAGGATTTTACGAAAGCACGTGAAGAGCAAGCAAAGTTTTACCTGACTGCAGATAAGAATTCTGATTTGTCGTTAAAAGGGTCAAAGGAAGAGGTTTTATCTCGCTTGAACGAAGAAATGGCCGGCATTTATAACCCTCGTACATTTCGTCGTTATTTTTCTATGGCGACTGTTTTAGGGCTTCTGCCGAATTTCCCTCTTGATCACAAAGTAGCTCCTTCATCAGATCCAATGAATATGTGTATGGCTTTTGATGACCGGTTTGCGATGCACGGGGCGGTAACAATTCTATCCGCAATGCTGAGTGCTGATCCCAGTAGCCGTTATACATTCTATGTCATGGAGGATACGGATAATCTCCTCGATGAAGGTTATAAAGAGCGTGTCTGTGACATGGTGAATGAAATTGATAGCAACCGTTTTGAAGTTGCATTTGTTCCTGTTGATAAAACTATTTTGCCTGAGTCTATTCAGGGCATTGAAAAGTTTCGCAGCTGGCCTCGGTTGGTCTTTTTTAAGCTGTATATTCCTGAAACATTTTCTAATCTTGACCGTATTTTGTGGCTGGATGCGGATCTCATCATTCGTGATGACCTGTCTCAGCTTTACCACACATCAATGAATGGGAAATGGTTCGCTGGTGTCAGGGATTATGGTGGCGATAAGGTCGATGATTATTTGCCCGTTTCGAAAGGTGCTCCATACTTGAATGTTGGGGTTTTGCTTTATGATATCGAATCCATCAATAAGTCCAATGGATGCGGGCGTATTGGTGAATACTGCATAAAGAATGCTGGTTTTGAGAACAGCCTCAAATACCCTGAACAGGATATGTTTGCAATTATGTACCCTGACAATATCCTTGAGCTTGAGCATCAAAAGCCCGTGCATTTAGCAGACGGTCAGATCCAAATACCCAAGTGGAACTGGTTCTATAAGACCAGTGAAATGACCCATTGGAACAATGTGCATAATCACTCCGCTTCCATTATCCATATGGCTGGTGGTGGATTAAAGCCTTGGCGTCGTAAATCGAGCCCGACTCTCTGGTCTTGGGCCCCAAAACGTAATGATGGAGTGCAGAACGTTTATTGGGCGTTGAGGGATATGGGACCGTGGGCCACACAGTTTTAAGAGGAAGTTTGTTGGATAAGTTTCGGCTCTTTTTTTGCGGATTGGTTGCGAGTGTTCAGTTTTGTACACCGTCTCTAGCTGTTGAAGGCTCTGTGGATTTATTAGCTAACTCTTCTATAAGTTCTGAAAAACAAATGGAAAACTTATCGGCCCTCGCAGCTTCTTTTGATTCCCAACAGCAAGATGCAAGAGAGATAGAGCGCACCATATATCGTGCTTTAACCATTAAAGATACAGACTCTGTTTTAGATCTTGCGTATGCTCTAAGAGGCTATAGTGGGCACATAGCTCAGAATATTGACCTTGCGAAGCTGTTAATGGACCAGCATTTTGATAGCTCCAAGATTCAAGCCTTGAAGGCTTTCTTTAATCAACGATCTTTGCAATCAGCACAAGGTGTATTGGATGCTGCGAATTCTCCCCTGTCCAGAGCTGTGGGGTATATGTGTTTAGCGGAAGCCAGCTATGCTGAAGGGGATGTTGCCAAAGCTCTGATGTTCTCAGCCCTCTCGTTGGCCTATGATTTCTCCAAGGAGAGAGAAAGTCAGACTAAGCTTTACCTTACTGGTAACGCAAGATCTTCCATCCCTTTGGAGGGTGGCAAGGACGAAGTTATAGCAAGTCTTAATTCAGCTGCCCAATCAACATTTAATCCTCACGCATATCATAGATACTTTACACTGGCTTCAATATTAGGAATGCTGCCAGAGTTTCCCTATTCTCACGAGACACTGACCATGGCTCCCGGCGAGCCAGTTCATATCTGCATCGCCTTTGATGACAATTACATTTATCACGGGGCGGTGGCTTTGCTTTCTGCTGCTCTGAGTGCGAATCCGAATACGCAGTATGTGTTTCATATTGCCGAAGACCCTGATTCGTCATCATTGATCACAGACAAGCATCGGTCTGAGTTACAGAAAATGCTTGGCCAGGTTTCTTCAGATCGATTCAAAATATCGTTCGATACGTTTGATCTGAGTGTTATGCCAGATTACGTGATTCACGCAGATACAGCGCGTTGGCCTCGGACAATGCTGTTCCGGCCCTATTATGCATATTTCTATAAGGATTTGCCTCGTATCTTGAGTCTGGATGGAGACATAATTATTCGTGAAGATCTTACAGCTTTATATAATCAATCCTTTGGAGATAATTGGATTGTCGGTAGCCGTGACCTTGATGCAGAGAAAAACCTGGATATGCTGGGCCTTGATAAATCCGAGCCGTATTTGAATGGTGGGGTGATTTTATTTAATAGCGAAGCCATACGAAATAATAAGCTGGAAGCAGTGTATGCTGAGCTGTTGGCACCAGGTTCTGAGTTTGTAGAGAAAATGCGACTTAATGAACAGGATCTTTATCCCGTTGCTTTTAAAGGCCACGTTGAGCAGGTCGATCATCAGGGAACAGCTGACAGTAAATGGAACTGGTTTTATGAGATCGATGAAACCTCTGCCTGGGATAAGATCAATTCGTCTGACTATGCCATTTTGCATTTAGCAGGGCGTTCACGGAAACCATGGAATCGTAAGTCTAGCCCTCTCTTATGGACATTCTATCCTTGGATGAATGACGGAGTGCAAAATTTGTATTGGGCCCTACGGGAGATGACACCATGGCCCAACAAATTGTTTTAAGAGGTAATGCAATGAGAGTTTTTAAGTCCGCTTTAATTATTACAGCTCTCCTGTTACATGGAGTAGGCCTGCTGCATGCTGAAATAGTGCCCCTTACAACACGGGAGCAATCTGTGAGTACCCCGGATGAGGCTATGGAGTTGGCCTATATTTACCGAGGGATCAATAAAATATCTGAACCTCAATTGGACAAAGCGTTTATGGTACTTGACCCCTATGTCCAAAAACCAAAGGTTCAGGCATTGCAGGATTTTCTTGGCGGGCGTTCTGTCCCCAAGGCTCTTGAGTTGATTCGGTTAGCAGATTCACCTAAATCCCTAGCCGTGGCTTATATGTGTTTGGCAGAGGCTCAGTATGCAAAAGGGGATACAGCAAAGGCTATGATGGCTGCTGTATTGTCGTTGGCTTATAATTTTTCTGAGGCGCGTGAGCAGCAGGCAAAGCTGTATCTTACAGGTTCATATGATTCAGATGTGTCATTTAAGGGGACGAGACAAGAGATTATTGACCGATTGGTCAAAGAAATGAAGTGGATGATTAACCCTCCTACATTTCAACGGTACTACACCACAGTTTCAGTACTTGGACTATTGCCAGAATTTCCATATAGTACAGAGCTTCTAGCACAGAGGCCGACACCGGTCGTTGAGACGTGTATTGGTTTTGACGGAAACTACTCTTATCATGGGGCCGTGACTATTCTCTCAGCCATGCTAAGCGCTGATCCTACTAGCCGGTATGTGTTCCATGTTCCGGAAGATGAGGAGGGGAAGACACCCATCAGTGAAAACCACAAAGAAAAATTGCAGAGTTTGACCCAGCTATTCCCTGAAGGCCGCTTCAAGATAGCTTTCGAAACATATTCTGAGGAGTTCTTACCTACTGCCCTAAAAGACCGTGAATATCGTCACTGGCCACGAGGGATTTTATTTAAGCTTTATATTCCGCAATTTTATTCCAATCTGGATAAGATCATGTGGTTGGATTCAGACCTCATTATTCGTAGTGATTTGAATCCCTTCTATAATGAGAATATGGACGGTAAATGGATTATGGCGGTGAGGGATTTGAATCCTACCGATCATTTGCCACGTGTAGGTTTGGATAAGGACGATGCTTATATCAATGCAGGCGTTGTCCTCTATGATATCAATAGGTTAAGAAATCAAGGGCAAGTCATTGAATCCACGATAACGGCCAATGCTCATGACCCTGATTTTTTCCGGTTCCCTGAGCAGGACATTTATGCCGTAGCTTACCAAGGTCATATCAAAGAAAAGGGTTATCAGCACTGGTTGTTAAATAAATTCTACTTTAAATCCGGTGAATGGAATTGGTTCTATATACCCAAACATGACCTGGTGAAGTGGGAAAACCTTCACAATCACTATGCCAAGATTATTCACATGGCGGCACGGTCACGGAAGCCGTGGAATCGTAAATACAGTTCCTTGACTTGGTCATTATTCCCCCGAGCCAATGATGGGGTACAAAATATTTATTGGGCTCTCAGGGATATGGGGCCGTGGCCTGCAAGCCAAGCACATTAATCTACTATCTGGAGACTTATATATGTATTTAAAGACGTTTGTTTTAGGGTTAGCCCTCATAGCATACAGCATATCACTGCAGGCTGAACCCTCATATTCAACAAGTGAGATTTCAACTCTTAAGGACTCTAAGGCCTCTGATAGTGGTGTTAGAGAATCGTTGAGCCAAATTGCGAAGTCATATGACAGTACGGTTCATTCTTTAACCTCCATGCAAAAGACAGCTCATGGTGCTCTTGTTGGCAAGGATGTGGATGCCGCTATGGATCTGGCCTATACTTTGCGGGGCTTGAATAATACCTCATTACCCCGTAGGCAGCTTGCATTAGAGCTGCTTGAACCTTATACCGGTCAGCCCAAAGTGCAGGCTTTGAAGGATTTTCTGCAAGGCCGGTCTACTGTTAAGGCTCAGGCATTCTTAAATGAGGCTGATACACCCAGTTCCAAAGCTGTAGCCTATATGTGTTTAGCAGAGGCCTTCTATGCCAAAGGAGATACTCCTAAGGCATTGATGGCATCTGTACTTTCATTGGCTTATAATTTTACGGATCAGCGGGAAGAGCAAGCTAAGTTCTACTTAACGGGTGTCTGGGATTCAGATATCAACCTAAAGGGTTCGAAGCAAGAGGTGATTGCTCGATTGGTAGAGCGCATGGAGGGAATGTATCATCCTAAAACATTCCGACATTTTTTTGAGTTTAAATCAGTTATAAGCTTTTTGCCTGAGTTCCCTTATTCCCAAGAGCTCGTGAATGCAAAGCTCACTGAACCTATCCAGGTTATTATAGGTTTCGATAGTAACTATACCTATCATGGGGCTGTTACCATGCTTTCTGCTATGCTTAGCGCGGATCCTAGCACCCAGTATGTTTTTCATGTACCTGAAGACCCTGAGTCTAAGTTTATGATTACAGATGATCAAAAGGTAAAGCTTCAAGAGTTGGCTGATCTTTTCCCAGGTGGTAGGTTTCAGGTCGTTTTTGACTTGTATGATCCTGCCATACTTCCCCAAGAGTTGGCTGAACGAACTTTCAAACAGTGGCCAAGAAGTGTGATGTTCAAGACGTATTTGTCAGAGATTTATTCTCAGTATGACAAAATTCTATGGTTGGATTCTGACCTTATCGTCCGAGCTGACTTGAATCCTTTTTATTCAATAGATTCTGAGGGAGCATGGGTTGTAGCTGTGCGGGATATTCATGCACTTGACCACTCGGCTCGGTTAGGATTAGAGGAAGGTGATAGCTATTTTAACGCAGGTGTAATGGTATATTACAATAATCGTATTCACCCTAATATCCATCTTGTTCAGGAAGTGATGGATTCAAACCATGATCTTAAAAACACCCTAACTTTCCCAGAGCAAGATCTACTTTCTATTGCTTTTAAAGGCCATATCCATGAGGAAGGTTACCAGCGCAATCAAATGAGACATTACTATCCGCATGGTCCATGGAACTGGTTTTACTCAAAGCATCCTGATGCAAGGTGGTACAATATTGACAAGCATTACTCTAAGGTCATTCACATGGCAGGTGCTCCTTTGAAACCCTGGCGGTTACGTAAGCAACCTTTTTACTGGGCGTTTCTTCCTTGGAGAGCAGATGGAGTTCAAGATCTCTATTGGGCATTACGTGACATGGGGCCTTGGCCCTTTCAAAAATAGATAGGGTGTAATTATATGCTATATAAACTTATAAATTTGAGAGTTTCTCTCATTGCTATTAGCTTAGCTTTCTCAGCTCAGGCCGAGGTAGATGCTAGCGATAGTGTACGGTTGGAGAAATTTACAGCTGCAGTTGAGAGCTTTGATTCAGCACGCTCCCTCTATAAAGCCGAATCAGCTTTAAAGCTTGCAAAGTCACGTTCTGAGAAGTCGCAAGCCTTTATTCTCTTGGCAGAGGTCTACCTTGCTAATGGTGAGATTCCCAAGGTATTGCTGTATTCGTTACTTTCCTTGATACAAGACCCTGAGGGACCGAACCATGAAAGGGCTTTGTCTTACATTCAGCAGGCGACAGGTGAAGAGAATTTCACTCTGAATTCAAAGCAAGAACTGCTGAATGGGTTAAACCACGCCATGGATAATACGACCAACCCCCGAAGGTTCCGGAATCTCTTTGACTTAGCTACCGTTGTGGGTCTATTGCCAGAATTTCCAGTGAAAGATAGTCAAGTTCTAGCTTCAACCCCTGGAAACCCATTACAACTGTGTTTGGCTTTTGATGAGAATTACGCCCCTCATGCTGCAGTGACGATGCTTTCAGCTATGCTGAGTGCAGAACCAGAAACTCGTTATGAATTCACAGTGCTAGAGGATGCAGACTCGCCTATATCGGCTAAGAGTAAGCATAAGCTTTATTCACTCATTAATATGCTGGGGGGGAGTCAGTTTAGTTTGCAGTTCCGTTCCATCACCAGTGAAATGCTGCCTGATGCCATTCGCAATAAAGATTGGGGTTGGCCACGTATTGTGTTTTTTAAACTTCTCATCCCAAGTATGTTTAGTAAGGCGGATAGAGTTGTTTGGCTAGACTCTGACCTCATTGTTCGGGAAGACTTAACCCCGTTGTTTACTGCATCTATGGAAGGGAATTGGCTGCAGGGGACAAGGGATATCCGGGCTGATAAGTATCTTGAAAAGCAAGGCTTATCCCCAGACCTGTGTTACGTGAATTGTGGAGTGCTTGTGATGAATACTCAAGCGATGCGGCGTGATCGCTCTGAGGGTGTATTCCACAAAGTATTTGTGGATGACCCAAGTTTAGTCGATAGGCTGCAATTCCCTGAACAAGATCTAATTGCAGATATTTATAAGGGGCGCATACAAGAAGTTGGCCAGCAAACAGTAATGAAGCCGGAAGAGACATCAGCCCACAGCCAGTGGAACTGGTTTGCTCAGAAACACCCTTCCACAGAGTGGCAAAATATTAACCAGCACTTTGCCAGCATTATTCATATGGAAAGTGGTGATATTAAGCCCTGGAAAAAAGGAAGCTCACTGATTTGGTGGAGCCTGTATCCCAAGAAATCCAACGGAATTCAAAACCTATATTGGGCTTTGCGGGATATGGGGCCGTGGCCTGCTAGCTATACGAAGAGAAATTAACCCAGCTGTTAAGCTTAGGCTGCCACAGGAACCTCTTCCTGAAAGGCTTTCATTTTCCCACACAAGTTGTTCATGAACACGGCGAAAGCACCGTTAGACATGACGTTAAAGGCGGTAATGAATGGATCGAGTAGGATATAGAGGGTGATGATGAGCCCCACCATTTGAGCGTCAAAGCCAAAGTGTGTTTCAAGGAATGGTGTGACAACCAGCATTCCGCCGCCGGGTACGGCGGCGACGCCGAATTTAGTGATGATATAAAATACTGAAAACATGAGGAAGGCTTCCATTCCCATGGGTGGTAGGCCGCTTACGGTATACACAGCAGCGATAAGCACAGGGGTTGTGATTGAATCCGCAATGAGGTTGATATTGGCTGTCGCGGGAATGACCAGCTGTACAAGTTTAGGGTTGTTGGTGTTCTTGCGAGCGGCTTCTAATGTGACGGGCATGGTGGCTGCACTCGAAATGGTAGAGAAGCCCACAAGGCCGGAAGACAAAGCAGTTTTGATGAGTTCAAAGGTGCGGCGAGGATTGCCATTTGCTGCGACGAAGTAACAAATTAGCATGGCCGTAAACATGCCTCCAATGATGATGAGGAGGATAGGTGCATAGTTAGCGAACATGTCACTCAAAGAATCGTCATGCTGAACTTTAATAAGAAAGCCTAAAATATAAACTGGCAAGATGGGGATAAAGATATGAGTCAGCCCCCATTGCAATTTTGTGCGGCACGTATCGATATATACTTTTAATTTCTCAGATCCCCAGAATGTACCCGCGATGCCCAGAAGTGTTCCGAGAATGAGCCCCACATCCGTGGTCATGAGTTGGGGGAGGGGGATGTGAAATAGTGGCTGTAAAGCACTATGATCGGCAGTTTGAGCAACGGTCTGAATAGCGCTTAAATCCGGCATGAAAAGGTTTCCAACGGCATACCCCATGCAGGTAACTATATAGTTTACCGTCACCACAGCACCTAACAGAATTAATACTAAGGCAGGAGCGCTGCGTTGAAAGGATAACAGTGATGAAGCAATGAAAATAAACACGACAAACGGAATTACAAATGTGAGGATGTCCTTGATCAAATAGCTGATGGCAAGGAGAGACTCTTGGATGGCTAGAGGAATAGCGTCACCAAATAGCGTAACCAGGGTTACGATAGCTAATAGTTTCAGAATCAGTCCAAACTCTTTCATGGAAACAGGCTCCTTCCAAAAATTCAATTAGTCCTCCGTCGCTTAACCTTTGGTGGCAGAGGAAAAATCATTTAAAATCAAGCGCAATACTGCGTATCATTCAACTATTCTTTATATATAGGGACTTTTTTCAAATTCACAAGTTGTTATTGAGTCATAAGGTTAATCATTTGATCAAGATAATAGATAGGCTCAATGATCAAAAGTAGGGTCAAGGCTTGTTTTACAAGTGTTTATATGGTTATACTTAACCCCATATTTTAAAAGAATGGATCGTTAAGATGGCACGGTTCATTCGTTTTCAAGCCATCGAAGGACATGAGTACTATGAAAATGAATTTTTTAATGGGGGTATCGTTGGCTGGTAGCCTATTGGCATCCACAGCCTCATTTGCAGCTGATGATACGGTTGTTGCCATTGTTGATGGGAAAAATATCACCTTTGAAGAAGTCATGAAGCAAAAAGACTCGCTTGGTAAAGAGCTTAAGGGAGTTCCTGAGGATAAGCTGTTTCCACTTCTGCAGAATAAAGTTGTGAATGATATTATAATTGAAAAAGCTGCTAAAGACTCCAATATTGCTGAGAAGGAAGAAGTCAAGAAAGCTTTGGAAATGATGACCCAACAGTTTCTTATTCAGGCGTTTTTGGCCGATAAGATCAAGGGCAGCATTGCAGATGGTGATGTGAAGAAAAAATATGAGGATCTGGTTGCGAACTTCCCGGATGAGAAAGAGGCCAAGCTTCGTCACATCTTGGTCAGTGATAAGAGCAAAGCAGACCAAATTGTTAAGGCTTTGAAAAACCGGGTAGACTTTAAAAAGCTGGTTGATAAATCTGAAGATAAAGCAACTGCTAAGCGCGGTGGCGAAATCGGTTATATGGCTAAGTCTATGTTACCAAAAGAGATTTCTGACAAGATTTTCGAAGTGAAGGCTGGAGGATATACTCCTGAACCAGTCAAAACGGAGCTAGGTTGGCATATCTTCATGGTTGATGAGTATCGTGATGCCAAGCCACCTTCTTACGAAGAGTCAAAGGAAGAGCTTAAAACTTTGATGGCGGAAGAATCACTGATTTCCTTTATGAAGGGGCTTCGTGAAGAAGCAAATGTTCAGTTGATGGACAAAGATGGTAAGCCATTGCCAGAGCCTAAGGCTGAGGCGACACCTAAAGAAGAGAATTCGAAAAAATCCTAATACAATAAAGTAAGTCCGGCCCTAAGGGGCCGGAACTGTTAAAATCTATAGGGGGTAGTATAAAAAGTATAACACCAGTTTTGACTCTCGGTTTTACGTTTATAGGGTTTGCATACCCCTTGTTTGCCCATGAATCATGTGAAAAAGAGTATGTACACTGTGTGGATCCTTGCAGTCGTGAACACTATCCTACTGCGATTAAAGATTGCATTGTCAAGTGTGACAAGCACAAAAAAAATGTCATAAAAAACATGATGACTCTATAAGCCCTCTGCGAAAGTCCGTCATGCTTGATGAGAGCTAGGATACGTGACTCGTCACCCAGGCATACTGGGCTCCTCTACGTTCCCGGATGGCTTGTTTTATTTAAATCAGAGTATTATCGTTATTCCGGTGTTTGCGTTTGTCCGAGCTTACTCGAGTAACAAACGCAAACACTGGGATCTTGGGCCGAAAAGGTGATTTTTGCAGAGGGTTCTCTACGTCTTTACAGGAACTTTGATATAGAAACGAGAGAACTCATTCGGTTCACTTTCGAGCCACAAGTCACCCTGATGCTGTTTGGTGAGGATCTCATAGCTTAGAGAAAGTCCTAGGCCAGTTCCTTTGCCTGTTTCCTTGGTTGTGAAAAATGGGTGAAAGATTTTCTTTTGCACAGATTTAGGAATGCCAGTGCCATTGTCTTCAATGGTAATCAGGATGCTATTCTTATCTTTTTTAGTGCGGATCAGTAGGATGGGGTCATAGCCATCCTTTTGGTTTTGTAGCTTTTCATACATGGCGTGGCAGGCGTTATTGGTAATATTTAGAAATACGCGCGAGAGATCTTGAGAAGACACTTTGACTTCAGGAAGAGAGGCATCTAAATCAGTTTGTATGTGTAAAGGAAACGTATTCTCTTTGCCGCAAAAACCAGCATAGGCAAGGTCTGCGGCTTCAGTAATCATCTTGTTCAGGTCAGAGTACTCAAACGTTCCATCACTGCCCCGAGCATGTGAAAGCATACTTTTCACAATTGAGTCAGCCCGGTTTGCGTGCTCGAGGACACGAGCCATATTATCGGCGACTTCTTTTATATGCGCTGCCTGTTCTGGGGTTAATCCCTTTTTTAGATCTTCTAATGACTCGATTGAGACATCCGTGAAATTGATGATGAAGTGGAGGGGGTTTTTAATCTCATGGGCAATGCCAGCGGTGAGGGCACCAAGGCTGGCCAGCTTTTCTTGTAATATAATTTGATCTTGGGCGATCTTCAGGTCATCTAAAGCTTTTTCAAGCTTCTTATTCTTTTTTTGAAGTTGTTGGGTCCGTAATTTCACGCGGGACTCCAAATCTTCCATCAGAGTTCTGTTTTCCCTAAAGATATTACTGACAATCGTAAACCACTCTGCCCATTGTTTGGGGAGGTCAGTGGGAGCACTCGGTTCACCTTTATTCTCCGTTTCTATGTGGTTTAGGAGCTTTTGTGCAGGAGAGATGAAATCTCGAGTCACAACGAAATATCCAATTCCCACAACAAAGATAAGGCACAGGGCAATGATAAGTATATCTTCTAAGCCATGGATGACATCGCCCTCGAATAGAAAACGTGGCTTAGCGATATAGACGAGAGTCCATGGGGCAGAGGTAAGCTTGTGCATGTAAACCAGGTTGTCTTCCACTTGGAAAGTTTGACTAGGAGTGCTTTTCAGTTTGTTAATAATTTCCAGCCCGGCTGAGGATTCGAGAAAATGGTTGAGAGGCTCGTCGCGGTCTAAAGCGTTGTGGCCCAAGACATTGCCACCTTCATCAAACAGGATGAGATCCCCCGTGGGAATGTGGAAATTAGAGATGATGCGTTCAAATTCACTTAGCGCGATATCGATGGAAATAGTGCCTAAGTATTGACTATCTTGATACACAGGTGAAATATTAGAGACAACATATCCCCGACTAAACCGGCTGCCATGGGTGCTACCATCTAGATAGGGAGGGCTCCATAAATTAAGGTGCTGCGGGTTTTGGGTTGGGCCAGCTTGCAGCAATAACCTGTCTTTACTAATGGCCTTATAATACTCTGGTTTGCTGGGTGGTACCCAAGGAAATAGACTTTGAAAGCCTTTTAAAGAATCATAGTAAACCCATACGGATCCGTGTGTATGTTCAAATGCAACTTGGAAAGCAGAATTGAGGAGAAGAGCCATTTGTAGTTCATCAAGGGTCTCTTGGTCCATCTGCTCGAGTTGCCCATAACCTGCTAGGTTCCCCACACGGGCTTTTTCATCGGGTTTAAGTTTGAGTGAGTACATATCTTCACCCGGAAGTTGGCTTAAATACTTCCAAAGGGGAGAGCTCATATTGAAGTGTTTAATATAGTAAAGATATTGTTCGGCGGTTTCCCTTAATCCCTCTACATAGCCTTGAGTTGATCGTGCACGTACATTGATGTTAGACGCATATTCATCTACCTGCGTTTCGAGATTATTGATAGTGTTACGTCGTTCTCGTAAATATTGTCCCCCTTCAATAGCTGAAGCAATTAAGATAAGGGCTATACAGGTGAGGTAGATGATTCGGTTATAGCTAGATCGAAACTGTTTCATTTGGCTTTTTCCTCCAGCAATACTTCGAAATCATCAACCTGGGAAAGGTGGAGCTTTAGCTGATCTAAGCTAGGGGTGCTGGCCAGATCTTGGCTTGTGAAAACTATAAACGGTTCTTTAAAGTTTGTTCCTTCTACTTGCTTTATATATTTTTTCCGTAACTCTTGAAGCTTCTGAAAATCTTGTGCTTTGTAAAGCATCAATGCGTAATTCACGAGCAACTCAGGATCTTTCTCTTTTTGCTTGTCGAGGATAGCCCATAAACTATCAGCAGCTTTAGACCATTTTTCAGCTTTCCAATATAAGCCTGCTCGCATACGACTTGCCAAGTCAGAATCATCACTTTGAAGAAGTTTAAGAGCTGCGTCAAACATGCCTACATTTGCTAAAGCCTTAACCCTCAGGTATAAAAGCTTTTGCCTCTCGTCTGAGCTGAGCTTATGTTTGTCAGCAGCCTCTATCACTTTTAGGGCTTCAGCTGATTTCTTAGTCGCTAGCAATGCAATGGCATACTCTAATACTAACTTGGAATTGAAAGCTTCTGAGGATTCGTAGCGTTGACGGAGTGCAGCAACCGCTTGGTCAAAAAGGTCGAGTCGCTCTAAGTTTCGAGCTAACCCCACGATTATCTCATCCCCATCTGGTCCGGGAGGTGTCAGGTTTTTAAAGCTTTCATAGAGGCTTATGGCAGTCACAGGACTAATCGAATGATGACTCTCATTAGCAAAGAGTTGTTGGAAAGTTTCAACCATGGATTTCTGCATCTCTCCAAATTCAGGAGAGTCTGGATGGTACTTTAGCGCAATAGCCATGGTGCTTAAAGCCTTCCTGAAGTCTCGATTGTCCAGATAGAGTTGACTTAAATCATTGAGAATCCGAATCTCTATATCGCTTCCTCGCCAACTATACCGCAGAGCCTCAAGGCGCTTTATAGCTTCACGAACGTCAATAAGAGCTGCATCCAAATCGCGATGAATCAGTTCTATCTCCGCCAGAGCTGCTGATTTGCCATCATGTCCCTCTGCGACGTGGGTCAGGATAGTCTGAGCTTGACTGGATTCCTGTTGCTCTTCTGCAAGAAACGCTTTCAATAATTCATAATCTTGCTTTTGTGTGGTGGTAATAGGGGTGCTAGCCATGATGGCTTCTAATTTGGTCGCAAGTTCTACTTCGTTCTCTTTAAGGGCTGCCATCGAGCCATTGAGAGCCATCAACACCTTCAGATAAGGCGGAAGCTCATTGATGTGCTCATAATTGTCTGCAAATAGCTCTGTGCCAGCACCAGTTTGACCAAGCATATTGAGTGTGGCGCCTTTCCATAAATGTGTTTCCTTTATGGGGTCTAGTTCACGTGATGTTAGGTCATGAAGAGCGAGGCCAGCTTTATTCGATAAAAAGTATGCGACACTACGTAATGCTAAATACTGAGGGTCATGGATGAGTCCTGGTATATCGTCGCTTAGGATACGTAAGAGGCCTAGGGCTTCAACCCCATAGCCACGGGACAAATTGAAGCGGATGAGGTTATAGTATGCCTTAATGCGGTTGCTCTGAGATGACGTTTTCGCGATTTCTCTTTCCAGCTGCATGCGAACATCTCCATAGCTATCCCCAAGGCGAACCCATTTCTTAAAGTCTAGATATTTTACGTCTTCTTGAGCAATAAGGCTTTTTTCACGGTCACGCCGACTGGAGACCCTGAGACCTTTGGACCGTTTGAGTTGGATAGAGTCGTCAGTAAAGCCCACTTGTAACTTTGGAGCTTGAGGAAGAATGACTACGCCTTGTAATGAAGGAGGAATCTTGAAATCTGCAAAGGAAACAGCAACTTCAAAGTGGCGACCTTCTTCCTCCAATGGGCATAATATAACCTGATCCCCGCGCCGTGGATCAGTGAAGGTATAGGAAAGGTTGGCATGGTTAGTCTTGATTTCGTAGAAAGGGTGCTGGTCATCCGTATATTTGAGTTCTCCTTTGAGGTCTGTGCGGTTGATTTTTTCGCTTGCAACATGATTCAGACTGAGTGTCACAATCCATTGGTTTTCTTTCTTAGATATATAAGCCAGCGTATCAAGTGATCGGTCAATTTCGAAGATGACCATTGATGAATCAAGGCGTTGTTCGAGTGTCCCAAAGCTGAGAAGTAGAGTCCCTTTGACTTCAATGGGGTGTGGATGGTTGAAAACAATCCAAAAGTATCCATCTCGTTCAAATGCGGCCATGGAACGAGATTCAGGAAAAGTGAAAGTAAGCTGACTTTTTTCATTTGTTCCTGTGATTTCCAAGAGGCCGGAAGTGTCAGGAGTAGGGGTAATGGCAGCTTTCATTTGGGGTGTATCTTTAGCTTTAGCTTGTGTTGGGGGTTTGGAGATTGTATTTCTTTGTGGTGGCAATGGAGGTCTGCCATCAGAGGCATTCTTTGTCTGACCAAAATCCTCTTTCTGTTGTGTTGTTGAACGCTCAATTTGAGGGGAGGAGGCAGGTATCGCTTGTTTGTATTCAACAAAAACCCCATGTTTTTTCCGAGAGTGGCTTTCCAGAACGTAGGTTGGGGTTTTTAATTGAAGGGTTGTGGCCTCATTTAGAGGAGTGATCTGCAGGACAGAAAACCCCTTTGGGAGAAGACCTTCGAGCTTTTTCTGATCGATGGTTCTTTTCGAATTAATGGTAATAGTGGTTGTGCTATTTTTAAATCCAAGTGAATAACTCGCATCTTTAGGAAGTGCGATTGACATATCAACTTCACCATTACCTTCATCACGAAATGTGATTGGTAAATCTTCAGCACACGCTAAATCAGTGCGGGTGAGGAATATAAAGCATAATAAGATAAAGATATATTTCACGGTTTGGTTCTCCTGATGGGAGTCTAGCAAAGATATATATATTTGTTTAGATGAAGTTGGGAAAAATGTGAAGCCAATGTGGATTTGAGATTGAAGCTGATTGACCGCTGGGTCAGATTCTGCATCAATATATAACAAAAAATAACTCTGAGGAGCCAGGAAATGCACCGAATGCTGCATACAATGATTCGAGTAAAAGATCTTGATCGATCGGTTGATTTTTATACCAATAAGTTGGGTATGAAACTATTTAGCCAGAAAAATTATCCCGGGGGTAAATTTACTTTAGCCTTTGTAGGGTATGAAAAAGATGGATATAACCTCGAGCTTACACATAATTGGGATCAAGGTGAGCCTTATGATTTGGGCAGTGGTTTTGGACATATTGCTCTGGGTGTTACAGATATTTATGGATTGTGTGACGCCTTGAAGCTGCAGGGGATTGAGGTTACCCGCGAACCAGGGCCTATCAAACATGGCACGACTGTTATTGCATTTATTAAGGATCCTGATGGTTATATGATTGAGTTAATTGGATAAATATAAGAATAACTGGTGATTAACTATGGATTTTACATCGAGTCGTGCGCATATGTATAGTTATGAATATCAACCTTGACCAAATTAGTCGGGAATGGTACTTTTTATTGAGGAGCTATTATGCATAAAACATCTACGTCTATATTTCACAGTACAGGTGCGATTTTAACATCGCTTCTATCTTGTGCGGCGTGTCCAGCATGTTTGCCTGTTTATGCAGGGCTTCTAAGTCTTCTAGGAATTGAGCTATTCGAGATCAACCTGTATTTCTTTCCCCTTATGCTGGGGTCTTTGGGATTTACATTAGCTTTGATGGCCCGGCAAGTGTTCTTTCGTAAGGCTGATTATAGGCCACTTTTAATCAGCGTTCTGGCTTCGTGTGTAATAATCTGGGGAGCGATGGTAGGTCAGGAATTAGCTCTCTACTTGAGTTTACCTATTTTCATGGGCTCTATCTTCTGGAACAAAGCCCTTCTCAAAAAGACTGTTTGCGAGGGCGGCTGCAGCAGTAAGTGCAGCTCACACGCTTAGTCTTCTAACCCTTCTTACAAAACATCTTCATCAACGGTGGGATTGCTGTAACGACGGCGATGATCAAGTACCAATACCAGTCCAGCGAGAGTAGTGGTGGCCAAAACTTTGCCACCATCAGTACAAACGCGGCGGTTGATATTTTAATCAACGATATGTCGTACCAGTGAAACCGTTTGATGACTTTATTTAGCCATGTAAACATGATTTACTCCTTCTTTATCAATTAATTATAGCACGTTTTTCATTAGTAATTAGTTAAGGAAGCCATTGAAATCCCCTTTCAATGATTGTACACTTTGAAATAATAATAATAAGGGAGCACACCATTCATGGCCGAGAGCCTTGATTCCATTCTAAAAGCTCAAGAAAAAGCCATGACTTCTGGTCAGGATGCAGCAGTCAAAGCTGCTGAGGGTGCGCAGAATGCTTCCAAACAGGCTGCTCAGCAAGCAAGTGAAGCTGCTGAACAGGCAAAAAGCACGGCACAAAAGGCTTCTCAAGAGGCGGTTTCAACAGCACAGAAAGCGTCCCAGGAGGCGGCCTCAACAGCGAAAAATGCAGCTAGTCAAGCGCAGGAGTCTGCGAAAGCGGCTACTCAAAAAGCTACGGAAACAGCTCAGAAAGTTGCGACGCAGGCACAGGAGTCCGCAAAAGCTGCTACGGAAAAAGCAACTCAGACTGCGCAAAAGGCGGCTACTCAGGCCCAGCAGTCCGCAAAGGCAGTAGCGCAAAAATCCAGTGAAACAGCGAAGGCAGCAGCTAGTAAAGCACAGGAATCTGCGCAAGCAGCAGCGAAGACTGCTCAGCAAACCGCTCAGAAAGCATCTCAGCAAGCGGCACAGAAAGCTCAGGATGGGTTGAAGAGTGCTGCTGATGCGGCTCAAAAAGGGGTCGCAAAGGCGCAAAAGGCTGTTCAGGATGCCACTGATAAAGTTCAAAATTCTGTTAAGCAAGCTGAACAAAAAGCACAGGGCGCTATTGCTGATGCTCAGAGCAAAGTTCAGGGAGCCGTAAATACAGCTCAGAAGACGGTTCAAAATGGCGTCAAAAACGCCACAGATGCCGTCCAAGGGGCTGTTAAGAAGACAGAAGATACAGTGCAGGGTGCTGTTAAGACGGCTCAAGACACAGTTCAGAAGGGAGTTAAACAAGCCACGGACGCTGTGCAGGGGGCCGTGAAGACTGCTGAAGACACTGCTCAGAAGGGTATCAAGCAAGCGACAGATGCCGTTCAGGGAGCAGTTAAGACCGCTGAAGATACCGCTCAGAAGGGTATCAAGCAAGCCACGGATGCCGTTCAGGGGGGGATCAAGAAGGCAGAAGATACAGCCCAAAATGCTATTAACCAGGCGAAAGATACGGTTCAGAACGGCATTAAGCAGGCAGAAGATACAGCCCAAAATGCCGTCAAGAGTACAGTTGATCAGGCGAAGAAGGCTGTTGAGGATACAAAGAAGCAGGCTGAAGATGCCGTCAAGAGTACGGTTGATCAGGCGAAGAAGGCTGTTGAGGATACGAAAAAACAAGTTGAAGATGCGGTTACTCAAACAAAGCAACAGGCCGAAAAGGCGATTGCCGATACCAAGAAGCAGGCTGAAGATGCCGTCAAGAGTACGGTTGATCAGGCGAAAAAGGCCGTGGCAGATACGAAAAAGCAAGTTGAGGATGCTGCCAAACAGACTCTAGATCAGGCGAAGAAGGCTGTTGATGATACTAAAAAGCAAGCAGAGCAGGCCTTAGCGGATACGAAGAAACAAGCTGAAGATGCGGTTAAGAGTACAGTAGATCAAGCTAAGAAAGCGGCGACAGAGACTAAAGAGTCGGCTGAAAAAGCGGTTACTCAAACTAAGGAAGCAGCCGTCAAGGCTGTTGATACTCAGTCTAAGGCGTTGCAGTCAGCATTTAAAAGCGGCGCTCCGCCCACTACGGATGATGATTTGGCTGTAGCCGAAGTTGTGGAGGGTGGGCCCACTGCGCTTGCTATACAAAAATTTAGTGTGTTCCAGCAAATTGTTCCCGCAAAGCAAGAGTTTAGGGCTTTTGACTTTACGAAACCTGCGACTCCTATTTTTGGGTCCTACGATGGGCCATCCAATGCAGGTGGTGGGCGAGTCTATAATTATCCAGCTTATTATGATGTGAAAGCCGAGGTCGATCAGTGGACGAAGACGGCCATGAATGCTTCCAGTGCGTTGCAGAATTTAGTAGAGGGTGTATCCACTGTCCCTGCGTTTTTGCCAGGTTTTAGCTTTAAACCTTCAGGTGCTGTTTCTGAGAGCTTGCAGAAAGACTATGTTCTTTATGAGGTAGTGCATGATCTAAAGGTAACGAAGGACGGTGCAGGTGAATCTGACGAATCTGGTCAGCCTCAGGAGTTATATACAAACACGTTTAAGGCTTTTGCGAAAAATCTACAATTTAATCCGCCTCAAGTAACTCCGACCCCAAAAATTTCCAGTGTGCAAACAGCTACGGTGACTGGGCCAAAAGACAATCAGGTATATGTGGACCAATATGGTCGCATTAAAGTTCAGTTCCACTGGGATCTCTTGCAACCTGCTGATGAGAATAGTTCTTGCTGGGTGCGGGTCGCTTCACCTTGGGCAGGCAGCGGCTGGGGCTTTATTTCTACCCCGCGCGTCGGGATGGAAGTGGTGGTTTCCTTTTTAGAAGGTAATCCTGATAAACCGCTTATTGTGGGCTGTGTTTATAATGGCTCAAATATGCCGCCTTATCGGCCGGATGAGTTTACTCGATCCACGTGGAAAACCAACACGATTACAACCCCTGAACAAGAAGCGGGAGGTTATAACGAGTTCACTTTGGATGATACGTATAACAAGGAACAAATCTACTTTCATGCTCAAAAGGATATGGTTTGTTACGTTCAAAATGACTGGGAACAAACCAACGTTGGGGGAGGTATTAATATTTACCTGACGGCTGCGAAAGAAGAGCAGGAGTCAGGTAAGGGCGGCACGACTGCGGGCGGAAAAGGTATCACAAGCAAAACTGATGATGGTAGCAGTGGAGGCAGTGGTGGATCTGAATCTATGGTGGAGGGTGCTGCCGAAGAAAATCTTCCATCCTCCGGAAGTGGGGATAGTGGCCCAGGTCCGGGTTTCTTCAACATGAAAATGACTCATGGTGACTATGCTCTCACCATGGATAAGGGATCTAAAACCATTACCTTGACTAAGGGGGATCGGTCTATCACCCTTACTGAGGGCAATCAGTCCTTAACGTTGACCAAAGGTAACCGCACCATTGAATTGAAAGAAGGTAATGATTCGACTACCCTGACTAAGGTTAATCAAACCATTACCCTTGACGAAGGTAACCAGACAACTAAGCTTACTAAAGGCGATATGTCTGTCACTCTCTCAAAGGGAGATCTAACCTATGATGTGACCGGTGATATTACCATCAAGTGCAGTGGCGACATGAAGCTCAATGCGGGTGGCAATATTAGTATGCAGTCGGGTAAGGATTATAAGCTTCAAGTAGGTGGAGGATTGACGGAAGATGTCACCGGTAAGGCCTCTGTGACGATTGGAGGATCTTTGTCTGAAACTATAGCGGGCAGTGCATCGTCCACATACTCAAGTACATGGTCTGTGACGAGCAGCTCGAGCATCTCAGTTACCAGTGGTGCAGCTATGACTGTCACAGCCGGGGGAGCTTATTCTGTAGAAGCTTCAGGCGCGGCTTCAGTATCTGCAGGTGGAGCATGGTCCGTTGAGGCGAGTACGGCTGCAATCACAGCATCAGCTATATCGTTAGCTTAAGATGGGAATGAATTATTATGATCAATGAAAATCAAAAGAACACACAGGCAGAGACGAAGAATAGCGACCAAGTGGTTGATCTTTTGCATCAGCCTATTTCAAATCAGCTGAAGGGAACTGAGGTTGAGGTTGTCCCTAATGACGATCAACCGTCCGAGATGGAAGGGAATGAGGCAGGTGAGGGAAGTGATTTGGGTGCACCCGAAGAAAAATCTGAGGTATCCCAAGATCTTGAGGTTATCGAGGATTTGGAGGTTGAATCTGAAGAATCTGTCGATCTAGGGGAGGGCTTGGATCATCTACAGCCAGCTGTGACTCACCGTAACTTGCAGCCAATGGTCGATGGAAAGTTGCAAGGAGTCGTGGAGTCTCGTGATAAAGAAGGAAATCTGGTTAGTCATCACAAGTATGAAGAGGGTGTGTTGCATGGTGAGGCCGTAACATATGATTCTGATCAAAAGATTAGCAATCGGATGAACTATCAATATGGTGTGCCCCACGGACCTGCTGAGTTCTACCAAAATGGCAAAGCGCTCATGCATACCCAGTATGCGGATGGCGAGATGCATGGGGAGACTACTTATTATGATTTGGGCAGCGGTATGGTTACTGCAAGGATTAATCACCAAAATGGTGATAAGAATGGATCTGCAGTTAGTTATGATAAGTTAGGTAAGGTTAAGCGCGTCCTGCATTATAGTGATGATGAATTGGATGGGCCGGCGTTTAGTTACTATCCCGATGGAGGTGTTTTGCAAGAAGGGCACTATGTTCAGGGGAAGAAGCATGGTCAGTTCACTACCTACTACCGTAATGGAGGGCAACGTATGGTTGAATTCTATGAAAACGGTCGCCTGACCCGTAAGCCTGTCCTCTTCACTCCTGAAGGGGATGAATATGAGCCGGTGTACTAATTATGTTTGCAGTAGCTACCGAATCTCCGATTATGTGTACGAGTGCCCTTGGTGCGGGCGTTTTGACTGTGACAATGAACGAAACCATTATTAGCGGTGTACCGTTGGCGACTATTATGGATGTGATTCCTGAGGTCAATATTCCCTCTATGGGGGAGTGTACCTCATTAGGAAATCCTGAAACAGCTTCACAGACAGCTGCGGCTTCAGGTGTTCTCACGCCTGGCGCTTGTGTGCCTGTGCCGGCAGGTCCTTGGGAATGTGCCAACGAAACTGTTTTGGCGAACGAAATGCCATTGTTGGATAACCTCGGAATGGTTACCTGTTCTTTTGGAGGGGAGATAAAGATTGTTGAATCTCTCTGTGTAACGGTGCAGATCCCGTAGTTATGTTGTGGTGAATTTGCCGAAAACTCTTCCGCAAGGGGCGAGGTTGTGAACGTGATAGGCATAGGCAAAAATTTCCTATCCGGCAGAAATTGCCTAGTAATTGGGCTAATGACGCAGTATTGGCCCTAGTAAAATCAAAGGCTTAAGTTGGCACTGCCGTTGCATAATTAAATAACGTAGGCGCCAGGAGGGTGCCACCTCTTCGCAATGAAGAGAAAACAAAACTCGCAGGAAGCGAAAGGAAATAAGATGCCATTAACCGCATTGACAAACACAGGGGCACTTCAAGCTCAAGGAAACATCTCAAAAAACGCAGACCTGGCTCAACAAGCCATGGCCCGTATTTCATCTGGTTCACGTATTGTGAAAGCATCCGATGATACTGCATCTGCTGCTATTAACAATAAAGTGAGTTCACTGATCGCAGGTTTAAACCAAGCGATTTCAAACACATCTCAGGGTGCGAGCCTCTTGCAGGTTGCGACGGGTGGTTTGACTAACCTCGCTGACATCTTGACACGTATGCGTGTTTTGGCAACACAGGTTAACTCCGAAGTGCTCGGTCAAGAAGAGCGTGACTTTGCTGATTTGGAGCTTCAACAGTTACTTACAGAGTTCGATGACATCGTTGATCAAACGCGTTTTAATGGAAGCAACCTTCTTACAGGTGGTCCAACAACTATAACTGATAAGACGTTGCAAGCTGCCGCTACATTTACACGTGACGCAAACCAGTCAATATCTACTAACTCATTTACAGGAGCAATGGATACTACGGTTGCAGTAGGCGCGATTACTGGTACTGCATCAGAAGCCACTGTGGTTGCTAACGCTGCAGCTGGGAACGACTACACTCTTGTTATAGATACAGGTAAGGGTACACAAACATTTACAGCTACTGGTGTAACTGCAGTTGCCAATGGAACTTTGGACCTCACAAGTTCAGATGGAAATATTATTTCATTTACCTTGGCTGCCGATGTGAGTGACTTAACTGCAGCTGCTGATGCAGATAATGCGTTTAAACAGCTCGTAAGCCTTACACCAGGCTCAACTGCTGCGACATTTGTATCCAAGAATGATGGCTTTAACGCGACAACGGGACTTGTGTCTGCTGATGCTGAAAAAGCTATAGCCAATGGAGATTGGACCTTATTCTTTGATAGTGCTGCCCTTGGTACACAGACAGCTCAGAACGTTGGTGCCAATGCGGTCGCTAACCTTGGTGCTCCATTTGTAGTTGATTCATTTGCTGCAGCATTTCTAAATGCTGGTGCCTCAACTGGAGAATTTACAGGTGACTGGACTTCAACAACAGTAACTGCCAACGGCGCGAACTATGATATTGATTTGGTCGTTACGGACCAGTTTGGTTCTACCAAGACCTTCCAGATTATCAACGCAGCAGTCGCCGATGGTGGTCAGTGGGACCTTGTTAGCACAACTGCAGGTGATACTAGCCAAATTAGTATTGACTTGCACGCTAACGCTCTTACTACCGGCAACATGGGCAACGTTGTGCAAGTACAAGCTGCCTTTGATGCTGCTCGTGGTAACAACACAGCATTTACATCAGTATCTCAAAACACCGGTGGTGCATTCTTGGCGACAATTACCACAACTGATGCTTTTGCTGACCAACAGTACAGCTTCACTTATGATGGCGTAGATACTTTTACCCTTCGTGATGGTACTGGTGCCTCAATAAGTACAGTCACTCTTACCGCAGGTCAGCTTGCTGCTCCGGATGGTGAATCATTAGATTTTGATATTGCCGGAGGTAAGAAATACACAGCAACTCTTGGCGTAGGTTTTAACGTCGCGACAGCCTTCCAAACACGCTTTGAACAGCAAGGTGCTGATGCCCAAGGTCACACACTCTCTTTGGATGATGGTCGTGGCAACAAAACAACGTTAACTGATATAGCAATTCGTAATGATGAGGTTCTCACCTTTACCAATGGTCTGTCAGTTGTGTTAGGTAGTGCATTTGATTCTGCAACAGATAAACAGGTTACGTTTAGTACTGCTCAGTCTAAAAGTTTGACTTTCCAGGCTGCTGATAAGTCAACTGATACCGTTGATGTGACAATGTCTGCGGTTGGTACAACAAACGTGAACTTAACAGGGATTGATATTACGTCTATCGCTAATGCTGTTATTGCTCAGGACAAGATTGCTATCGCTTTGAACGAAGTGAACAGTGTCTACGCGACCTTGGGTGCACAACAAAAGCGTCTTGAACTAGCGCAAACTAACGCTAGTACAACTGTTGAGAACTTGACGGCTGCGAAGGCGACCTTCTATGATGCGGACTTGCCAGCTGAGCTGACAAACCGTACCATTGCTGACGTTCAATACAAGGCTTCGATTTCCATGTTGACACAAGCGAATGCTATGCAACTTGAAATCCTCGGAGCGATCCGATAAATTATGTTACTTCCTCTGTCAGGTTCGTCCTGGCAGAGGGCTTTATTTAAATAATTTTGGTACTCCCATGAAGAGGAGATAGGGATATGACAATAATAACAACGACACACCCTACACCGTTGCCCAACGAGGTAAAAGCTTATGCTCCACAACAGGTGGATAAAGACACTCGTGGCCACAAGAAACCTCTTGATGTGACTTCCAAACATCCCGATGAGTTGAAGCTTCCCAAAGATATTGTTGAGGCAAGAAGATTAAGTGGAACACAGGAAACGAAAGAAAAATCAAAGCCTGTCCAACATGTTGTTTTCAAGGGGTGTGGTTTTGAAATTGTCGAGAATGGTGTAGTTGTAAAACAGGTGCCTGGCCAAAGCATCCATTTACCCTCTGGAAAAGGCAAGGGTTTTATCAAGCCTGGTGCAGATGATAAGGCATCAAAGCTTGCGCATCCTGACACCCTGAAGGCAGCCGCAGCTTACGCTAAAGCTCAAGAAAACCAAGATAAGTAATTTTTCATGGCCATCGACACCGGCATATCGATTAGTTCAAGAATTCCTGAGACAGGTGATGGACCCACTAAGCTAGCTGCGGAGTTTGACGAGATTCCCTTACACGAGCTTGTCGAAGCGGCCGGCATGCGGCTGGAAAAGCGTGTTCACGATAATGAAGGTGTAATTGATGACCGTAAGGAAGCCATAACAGCTCTTTCAGATTTGCAGAAAAAAGTCGAAGTTTCCCACAGTGTGGTGGAGCAATTGCGTGGTCTTGATCCTCTTAAGGGTGTTTCGAATACATATAACTCTCGCAAGGGAGTAAGCTTGTCGAATCAGGGCCTTGTTGGTTCTGACTATGCTGTCATCTTGCCTAAGGGCGGTACGCCCCCTCGAACTATTAGTCTTGAGATTGATCAAGTGGCCACGGCTGATAGAGTGCAAGCTTCTGCTGCGTCCTCTGCTAACTCCAGCACAACTTCAGTGATTACTGGACCTCCTGGTGCTCAGGTTACTATTAATGGACAAACTATAGACCTTGGCGTAGGGGATTCTCTTGAGGACTTACGGGATAATATCAATGCCAATATCAAAGACACCGCCCATGTGGAAGCTAAGGTCGTGGGGAGTGGCACTGTATGGCGGCTGGAGTTGATACCGACTGAAACAGCCACTTCGCAGAGCATTACTATATCTGACAATCGGACGGGTAACACTCTCTCTGAAATGAAGCTCATTCGCAACACTCATTTACCCTATGGAGGTCCTTCAGGCAACCTACAGGTTAATGGAGTCGATATTCCTGTGACTGATGATATGTCTTTGTGGGGTGTGAAAAATGCGGTTAATGCCTATAGCAGTTCAACCAATGTGGTTGCCGTGATCGATCAATTGAGTGCAGGGGACTATCGTTTGACTCTGCAGCATTTGGAAACTGGGCAACTGATTACCGTGGCCGATGACCAGGGTAATGACATTATGGGTAAGCTAAATTTGGCTGCAAATAGTGGGAAAGCCCTTACTGACTTGGAAGCCCGTTTCCGTATTGACGGGGAACCCTCTGGAAGTTATCTGACACGAATAACCAATGATGTTGAAGATCTGGTTGAAGGGGTGACTATTAAATTAATACAGCCTACAGCTGGTGGCCAGAATATCAAGTTGGTCATTGATCCTGATATCGACGAGCTTTTACAGCGGGTTACCGAATCTGCTGTGGCTATTGAGGATCTGTTCAAGGCCTATATAGATTCCCAGACCGCGCCTGAAGAAGGTGAGGGGAGTGAAGCAGGAGCATTAAAAAAGAACCCCATCATGAAGAAACTCTATGACGGCCTCGTGAATACGCTTACGGGCCACGTTGGCGGGTTGGGTTCCGATGATTATAGGGTTCTTGCTGATATTGGTTTAAAATTAGAGAAAACCGAGGTTGAAGGTCAGAACTTTTTTAATCTGACCACTGATATGACCAAGTTAAAATCAGCTGTTCAGACATCGCCTGAAAAAATACAAAAGTTGCTAGCATTTAATTATACCAGCTCTAACCCTAAGTTTCGTGTTATGGATTCCCCAAACTCCTTGCATAAAGATGTTGCCGGACAAGACATACTTGTTAATGTGTCCAAGGATGGCAGTGGTGTTCTTTCTGCCACATTGACCATTAATGGTCGTGGCTATGGTGCCACCATTAATTCCAAGGGAAAAATCACCGGGCAAGCCAATACAGCTGTTGAAGGGTTAAGCTTAAATATTGCAAGCTCTACTTTGTCCGCATTGGGCAACGGACAATCCGTTACATCCACTGTTAACATGACTCAGGGATTATTCGATCGCTTGGGTGATGTCTTTAACGGACTATTAAAAAAATCAACCGCTGGTGGCGAGTATGGCTATATGTCTGGTGGCGATTTTCAACGCGCAGAGGGTGAGGCGAAAGATAAAATTGATGATCTTAAGACACAGAATACGCGCCTCAATGAAAGAATAGAACAGGCTAAAGCGCGTATGCAGGCAAAAGTTGACCTGTTGATTGAGATGATGCACAAAATTCAGTCCATGGAAGATTCGCTTCAAGCGAGTCTCGATTTTATGAAGTTCAGCGGCAGGTAATCTAAGGGGAAGTAATGACTTACGGAGCGGATATATATCGCAAGAACACGCGAGCAGCGGCAACACCGATCCAGATCGTAATTGAACTTTACGATGAAGCTGTACAACTTATGGAAGAAGCTCTTAAAGCTGTCCATGAAAACCGCTATGAGGATCGCTTCAATGCAACCGAGCGAGTGCGTGTCATCTTGTCAGGTCTTGTTGAAGCCCTTGATCGCTCTACTCCTGAGCAAGCTCAGCTCGCAGATCGCTTGCAGGAATTTTACTCTATGGTTGGGCAATTGTTGGCTCGAACGAATATTCGGAATGATGCTGAGAGTTGCCAGCAAGCCATCGATAGTCTCCGTAATATGGGTGATACTTGGCGAGAGTTACGCAAGCAGGCTGAATCCGAACAGCCCGAAACTCCAACCGAGCCTATGGCTAGAGAGTCGGTGAGTGTAGAGGTTTCGGCTTAACTATCTTAAGAAGGTGGCTGATACAGTCCCAACACGGCACCTTCAGGGTCTTGAATGACGCTATACCAACCCATACCTTCACCAATCTCAGCGACCTCTGTGAGTGTATCGGCTCCGAGCTCTTCAGCCTTCGCAGTAGATTCCTCAATATTTTCTACATTCACAAAGGGGACCCACATGGGTGGTGCTTCAGTGTTATGAGAAATACCTGCGCATGGGCCTTCACCTGCATCAATCTCTGTATAGCTATCATCATCAGCCATTCCCTTATGATCAACTTTCCAGTCAAATAGTTGTCGATAGAAATCGCTTGATTCTTTTACTGAGGCACTTTGTAACTGCATCCATCCAAAAGTGTTGTTCATCGTTGGTTCCTTGCTATATCATAGTAAAAAAATAATAAGGTATCGAACTCATGATAGAGTGCTTTGTTCAAGGAAAAAATACAACCCCTCTAAAAATTTTTACAGCTGAAGCCTTTCAGGTTTGGGAAGAAAAACAGCCAGTAGCGACAAGAGAGTGGTTGAAAAGTTCCGGGTTTACTGGGAAACATAAAGATGTGGGGATTATTCCCAGTTCTGATGGCGGCATAGAGGCGGCTGTGTATATCTATGAACCCTCTGATTTGTTAGAATTTGGAGCTCTACCTCGCAATCTGCCATCTGGTTCATATCAGCTTGATGAGGAAATTCCTGAGGCTGGGAATCTGGCATTAGGGTGGGCTCTAGAGGCTTATCGATTTGATCGGTTTAAAGGGCGTAAGGCGTGTGAGGCTCGTATAGTATGGCCTCAAGACTCTGAGGAGGGTCGCATTGCTGCGAGTATATATTGGGTAAGAGACCTTATAAATCGCCCTGCCAACGATTTACCGCCGCGAGAGCTTGCGGCTGAAGCGAAAGTCATGGCAGAGGGCTTTGGGGCCACCATGGAAATATATAAGGGAGAGGAGCTTCTCGAGAAGAACTTCCCTGCAATATATGCTGTGGGTCAGGCTGGACCGACTCCTCATTTAATCGATATTTCATGGGGTGATCCGGCGCATCCCAAGGTGACCCTTGTGGGTAAGGGGGTTTGTTTTGATACAGGTGGGTTGGACTTAAAAGACGCAGCTAATATGCGCTTGATGAAAAAGGATATGGGTGGAGCCGCTATAGCGTTGGGCGTGGGAAAGCTTATCATGGAAGAGAAATTACCTATTCAGCTTCGGATAATTATTGCTGCCGTTGAGAATAGTGTTTCTTCATCTTCGTTACGTCCAGGGGATATTATCACAACTCGAAAAGGTCTCACTGTTGAGGTCGGGAATACGGATGCAGAGGGAAGAGTTGTGTTATCGGATAGTTTAACTTTGGCTGTTGAAGGCAAGCCTGATCTCATTATGGATTTTGCTACTCTTACGGGAGCAGCCCGAGTAGCCTTAGGTCCCGATTTGCCGGTCATATTCTCTAATGCCCAAAACATAGCTGAGGGTTTATCTCAAAGTGGTGCTCATGTTAATGATCACGTTTGGCAACTTCCTTTGTGGAAAGGCTATAACCGTTATGTAAAGGGAAAAATCGCTGATTTGTGTAATGATCCTGGTGTATCCTTTGCTGGCGCCATCAACGCAGCTTTATTTTTGGAACATTTTGTAGAAGGTATTCCATGGGTTCATATAGATACAATTGCTTATAATCCGTCAGCGATGCCAGGAAGGCCTGAAGGGGGTGAGGCGACAAGTTTGCGTTGTGTATATGCATATTTAAAGGAAAGATTTGGGTCGTGACGAGCAGGGTAGGTACTCTCACCTTAGTCGGGTGTGGCGCAATGGGATCAGCTTTATTAAGAGGCTGGCTCAATGCAGAGGTTGCCAAAGAATATTGGGTGGTTGCTCCTGATAGAACAGCCGTGCAACCCTTTCTTGAAGAATCTAATCGGGTGCAATGGTATGCCAATCCAGAAGGCCTTCCTGAAGCTGTGACCACGCTGGTAATAGCCTTGAAACCATTTGTTTTGTCTGATGTTTTGCCGCTCTATAAATCTGTGATTACTCCTGAATCGCTGGTTGTTTCGGTGGCGACTGGGAAGCCATTACATTTTTACAAAGGCATCCTCAACCATGAAGTAATCCGGGCTATGCCTAACACGCCAGTATCTGTGAATCGTGGTGTAATTGGTCTTTTAGCAGAGGATTCGGCTCGTGAATGTTGGGAATCGCAAGTCGAGGCAGTATTCGGTCCTTTAGGTCTTACGACGTGGGTATCCAGTGAGGATGTGCTCAATCAAGTGACGGCTCTCTCAGGCTCGGGGCCGGCCTATGTTTTCTATATGATTGAAGCGATGGCTGCAGCGGGAGCTAAGCATGGCCTTTCAAAAGAACAAGCTTATGAAATGGCGTTGTATACTATGGCAGGTACTGGGGTTTACGCTTTGGATTCAGGTACATCAGCTAGACAGCTTCGAGAAAGTGTGACAAGCCCTCAGGGTACGACTGAACAAGCTTTAAAGGTGTTGATGGCGAATGATGGTATAGGTCCTCTCATGGAAAAGGCTATAGAAGCGGCGTATGAACGGGCAAAGGAATTAGCCAAGTGAAGAAAGATGAATTATTAAAGGCTTGTGTAGAAAGTATCTCAACCATGGGCTGGAAGGATTTCAACTTTGCTCATGTGGCTGAGGAGGCAAAAATTCCAGTATCTAAGCTGTATGATGTATTTGAATCCCGTTCTGCCATTCCTCAGGCCGTGATACGAAAGATTGATCATGATATGTTGCTTGAGCTTGATGGTGAAATATTTGAAGAGTCTTCCACTCGAGACATTCTTTTTGAAATCATCATGACTCGCTTGGAGGTTGCGACGCCTTATAAACGCTTCATAGAAGTCCTTTGGAAGGAATGGCCAGCTGATATGTTTTCAGCCCTCATGGCTGCAACGCAAGGAGTTGGGTCTATGGGGTGGATATTGGATAGGGCAGGTCTTAATACAAGTGGTTTGGGAGGCGTGATGCGCCTGCAAGGGCTAACCATTCTATATTTACTGACAGTCAAGACATGGCTGGAGGATGATTCAGAAGATATGGAAAAAACAATGTCGTTTTTAGATCAAGGCTTGGGCCGAGTCGAACGTATCGCAAAGGCGATGAATCTTTAGGTAAATACCTAAACTCAAACTAATTATGTGTTTTGAAACAGTCTCGAAGCGAGAGGATACTGGGGAATGTGTTTATTCAATACCCGAGGGTATTGTGTGGTTTCGATGGAGTGGTTTTCACAAACAGCTTACCTCAAATATCCTCTCTACCCATATACATAGAGATTTCTTAGGAAATATCAACCCTTATGTAAGTAATTTTTTTATTTTTATCAATGTTTTTGCCAAATATGCAGAAAATACAGTATCTACTTGGCTTCTTGGTGATGAAAATTATGACTTATGAATCGTGGCACGACTCATTTGGAAGTAATTCAATCCGTTCAAGAGTGCCTTTTACACGGAGCCCATCCACGATAACTGTGTATGATTTGACGATTCCGTTATCCAAGAGTGCTTGATGTGTCTCATAGTCAGGTGAGGACTGTTGATTTTTGGCCTCAAATATAGAAATTTGCACAGGGTAGAATCCATCTATGTTGAGTAAGTTAGGTTCTTCCATTCGTGAAAATATTTCTTTTTTACCGATGAAGGCATTCAGTTCGGTTATTCCTACGGCAGTACTGCCGTCAAATATCCGTCGGGATAACGTGCCCCCTTCATTTTTAGCTTTTTGGACTGTCTCTTTGGTGTGAGCGATGGGGGGAAGAGTATCCTTGGGTGACTTGAAGCTCATAGCATCTGGAAGTGTATGCTCAGCAATTCCTTTGATTAGCGATCCCTTCCGTCGGTATTCCTCGGTAAGTTCCCCATTGGATTTACGGTAAGTATTAAATCGAAACTTACTATGGTCATCAGAATCTCAGATGATATATCCCCATTGGTTTTCTTCTTGTTGGTCATTTTTGTCATAAATTGTCGTTTTGGAAAACTTTTGTGTGAGTCAGCCATCACATGTTTTCCGTAACTTAAGAGACAGACTACCCTGAATGTCTTCTATGCCACTTTCAGGTGTGGCATCAATTAAGGATAGTTTGTAAAAGGCGTGGTGAGATTGCAAAAACACTGCATCCGCAGTTGATTAATGCAGAAGAATAGGATTATTATACTTATAGTATATTTCTCCATGAATAGAAGATAATGGATAAAATTCAATAAGTGGTTAGTCGCTCTGTATTAAAGATGCGAATAACATTCTTCTGAAATATATTCTTTGCCGAATTTTGAATATAGGAATTTGGGTTTTATTCTAAGCGCGGATTAATGGGGTTTGATTGCTGACACTCAAAACTCATCTGGGAAAGAAAATTCCTGAATGAGCTCTCGTGCCCAAGTCCCTCTGAATTGCAGAGACGTTTCCATATAATAGTAAGGATCTTTCAGAGATCGAGCAGACGACAACCAATTGTATGATCCCTCTATATAGAGATCGTCATCGGCAAACATCGTTTTACGATGAAGTCCCTTTACAGAAGTAAGAGTCACATTTCTCCAAAGCCTAGAATATGATCCTGAAAGAATTTGATTCAGGTGATTTTTAAGAAGTTGTATTTTGTCATCGCCTTCGCGACAAAAGATATTGAGTTTTTTTCCTGAATTCAAGAAGGATCGAAGCATATTTCGAGGTAGAATATTCTGTAAAAATCCAGGATATGTTGAAATAAAGGGAGCGCAAATCGTAAGCTGCCTTTGAGCTTGCTCAAAACACGCTTCGAAAAGGTCTCCATGTTGGTAAGGAGTGTTTAATATTGAAACGGAGTCCTCAAGATTATCAAATGGAATTTCTGACTGACCTAAGCTTTTCAGGGTATTTTCAACTCTACGAAGTGAGTGTGGATTAAAATCGATAGTTCTATATTTTTTTAGTACATGCCAAATATTATCGGCCTCAGGGATTAAGTCAGAGCTTTCGAGAATGAGCGACGCGTCTAGGCTTTTTCCACGCCAAGGCTCAGCGAGCCAATTGTAGGAACCACAAGTAATTTGCTTGTTATCAACCACAACGAGTTTCGAGTGAATTTTCGCTTCAGAAAAACTTAAGTTTCGCAATCGCTCCAACCTATCTAACTGTCTGTCCCCTAGACGAATTTCATTGGCATAGAGGTAAATGTGTACACCTCGGTAGCATGCTGACTGCATGGCCCTGAATAAATCACTCCTACCCGTCATATCTGCAGAAAGGCTGTAAGAAGTGATTAGGATAGATCGCTCTGCGCTATTGATGGCGTCTATAAGATATTGTTGATGATCTTGAGGTGTTGTGAGATGCCAATATCTAACCCCCTCAAAATGACCTTCTGAGTCCTCATCTAGGTCACTTTCTGAAGCAGGTGAAGTAAAACCTGGTGTTTGAGATGCGTGGCTTTCCTGCTCATATGCAATTGGTGAGGATGAGGATTGACTCGCTTGGCCTTGGGAATACCTTTCCTCAGCAGCAATAACTGCGGCCAAGAGCGCTGCATCTTCCTCAGGGGTTGTGTTATATGGACTTACCTCAGTACTTTGCGTTCCCAATAAAGGTATGGAAGGGATTTGTTGTGAAGGAGCACTATCTTGACTAGATGAAGAGAGTGCTAGGGAAGTTTGGCTTTGCAACCTTTGGGAATACTCTTCCTCAGCAACATCGGCTGCGGCAATTACTGTCTGCCAGAAATCTATCTCCACTTGAGATTCTTTTTCTTCTTCCCCTTCTCCTCCAATTGAAGGAGTGGAGGGGGTAAACAGCGAGAGGTCTTGCTGATCAGATATCTGGGGTGTTAACGAGATGGGTCTTGGATGGCTTCTATAATATTCTTCCTCTGCAGCATCAACAGCAGCAAAAAATGCTGCGTCTTCTTCAGAGATATCCTCAACAGTTTTTTGTCTCTTGCTCTCACTTTCATGATTTTCTTTTGCGGGAGTCGTTCCAAGAGTAAGTGTCTGGCTGCTGAAAATGCCAGGTGTAGAGAGTATTGCTGAAGAACTGCCTGAATAACCTTGAGGTAGTCTTCTCGACTCACTTACATTTCGCTTTGTGGATGTATTAGGAGTTGGGAGGTCTTGCCCAGGCGGCACCGCCTGCATTTCCGATGCACAAAACATCGAACAAAATAAAGCCAGAGTAACTCTTAAAAACAATCTATCAAAAAACATGTAACAAAAACCCTAATTAGAACCAGATGTATAATACTTATTAAATACTACTGCTTATATAGTATCTCCATTCTAGGGTTACAATGATTTTGCCTCTATTAACTTGTCAAAAAGAAAATTTTCTCTATAAATCCACCTTTTCTTCTTGAAGCGTGTAAGGGGGTTCTTTCGTATGGGCTTCCTGACTTAGTTCTAATATTCCAAAAACTATAGCCAACATAAAATTTTATAGTTTTAAATATAGATTAAATAAATTGTCACTTTTATTTGAATATATTAGATAATATTTTAACAGTTATATAACTATTTTATTGTATAAGAATCATCTGAATAAGTCCGCATTCGCGTAGTTTTTTCAGGTCAGAAGAGTTGCCCAGTCTTTAACTGTGAGTTTTATGAAGTACGAGCCCCCGATTTGGGGGATTTTTTATGCGTTTTGCTTGGTTTTTAAGGGATTT
>CAJQNC010000059.1 GCA_905479605.1 uncultured Alphaproteobacteria bacterium
AACCCTCTAGCAATAATGAATAAAGCTTTAAACGATCCTCTGACTTCAGGTGGTGATACTTTCTCCGCGACATACTTTTCTCCTGTTATTTTTTTTCTAAATTTTAACAGAATGTCGCTCTTCAGTTTTGAATGTGCCAACTCCCATTAAATCGCTCATTAAAACCATTCTCCCAAGGGCTTCCTGGTTAAATATAAGCCGTCTTGACCTGGAGATCTTTTAGCCACTTCCGTAAAGTGTGGGCTCTAAACTCACTCCCATTGTCACTCCGAATGTAAGCAGGGGTTCCTTTTGTCAGGAACAGGGTGCTCAGCACATCGAGAACATCATCACTTTTTAACTGGTAATTTACCCGAATGGTAAGGCATTCCCGAGTACACTCGTCAATGACAGTGAGCACTCTGATTTTCTTTCCGCAGCTGAGTTGATCCGACACAAAGTTATAACTCCAGACATGGTTAGGATAGAGGGGGCGCAGACGGATACAGAATCCATCATTCAGATAAAGACGTTTTCTTTTTGGCTGCTTTTTGGGAACCTTGAGGCTCTGCTCTCCCCAAATACGTTCAACACGCTTGTGATTGACATGCCACCCCTCCACTTTCAAAAGAGCTGTGATTCTGCGATAGCCATAGCGCCCATACTGTTGAGCCAAACGAAGGATGTCTTGGGTCAGAGCTTCTTCATCACTCTTCCTCTGAGGAACGCGGCGCACACTGGATCGATGAACCCCAAGCGCAGAACAAGCGTGACGCTCTGAAATACCATAGCACTGCATGGCTTTTTCCACGTGCAAACGCCGCAGCTTGGGGCAAGCTACTTTCCCTGAACAACATCCTGGAGAATAAGCTTATCAACCGTGAGGTTCGCAACAGCCTTTTGTAAATGTTTGTTCTCACGTTCCAATTCCTTCAGCCGCTTTGCCTGAGAGACTTGGAGGCCGCCATATTCCTTTCGCCACTTATAGTAGGTGGCATCAGCAATGCCTAAAGACCTGCAAACTTCAGAAATTGTTTTGCCTTCGTGCATCATAACTTCGGCTTGTCTTAGTTTTCGGATTATTGACTCCGGGGTATGGTGCTTCTTGGCTGACATGACTTCTTATCCTTTCCTGAATCCGTGATCAAAAACATCTTAGGAAATATCTAGAGACAATTCACTAGATTATTTCTGGACTCAATATAGGGGGACAAGACAGTCAAATTTGTCTGAAACGCTTTGTGTGCTTGAGGTTTCGGTATATCCTTAAATTCCTGTTCCAGCCCTAGTAATCTTGGAGGCCAAATGAGAAAAAGAAAGAAATACCAAAGCATTCCTACCTATTTAACCAAGAAAAAAACTAGCAATGAGTCCCTTTTCTATTTGGTGACAACTTATTTTTCAAGAAAAGCTGTGGTGCCAGAAAACCTATGTGGGGATTGGTGGGCGCTACAGGGCTCGAACCTGTGACCCGCTGATTAAGAGTGAGTGAAGACTATGAGGAGGATTGATATTTGAAATTTTCCAATTTGCTCCCCATATGCTTCCCGGAAATAAAATGAAAACTAAAAATTCTTAAAAACACTAGGGAAAACTGGTGCCGAAGAGGTGAATCGAACACCCGACCTACTGATTACGAATCAGTTGCTCTACCATCTGAGCTACTTCGGCATCATCACTCTTAGTATGGAAATCACATAGTGGATGCAAGGGGGAATTGTTTCTACAGGGTTTTATATGCTTAATAAATTGGTGCTGAAATGCAACATACCTTAACTTTTTCCAAGGTTTTCAATGATTCTTTGAATGGACAGAAGAATTGATAATAAGTAGTATAGGAAGTATCGGCAATAAGCTAGATATATAACAATAAAAAACAGAGGGAAAAGTCACTATGCTTAAAGCATTATTTCCAATTATCGGTTTGACATTTGCATTCTCAGCAAATGCAGATCAACCAGCTCACCACCACTCCCATACTCATACTCACAGCGCACCTAGCGGTGGTTACTCAGGCCCAATGCCTGGTGATATGGCACTATCAACAGATATGTGTAACGATGCGTGTGACATGACATTGACTGCAAATGATGACAGCCGTGCGGCTTGTCATGTTCTGTGTGATGACATGGCTGAATGTATGGCTAACCAATCACAAAACAGTACAGATTTGAATGATTGTACTTCAAATGCAAATCGTAAGTATGCTCTTCGTCTGAAAGGTCACAGTGTCCGCGCTGCCTCAGCAAATTCTGAAGCAGATCACGCAGTTGTAACAGATGCAGATAACTTCCGTTCAGGCTTCGCTGAAGACGGTCGAAAAGGCTACAACGACGCTGACTAAATTCAGTTGAATTGAACAACGATACCCTGGGGTTATGCTCCAGGGTATTTTTTTATGAATTTTAGACGGTAAATTATATTTCGGTTCGGATGCAGTGTAGCCCTGCATCTCTGAGTTTTTGCCAGGGAAATAGCGGGCCAGGATCTTGTTTGCGGCCTGGAGCGACATGTTCATGTCCAACAATACGGTTGGGGGGGATATGCACGCGGGTTTGGATATCACTGCAGAGTTCTATGAGCTTTTGAATCTGAATGTCTGGAAATGGTACCATACCGTTGCTGGATCCAGGGTTATCGAGCTCGATACCAATAGAGCGGCTGTTGATATCAGTTTCACCTTCCCATTCACTGATCCCTGCGTGCCAGGCTCTTTTTGATTCATCGATGAGCTGATAAACCTCTCCAGACATGGTGATAAGATAGTGAGCGCTCACTTTAGATTTTGGGGAGCACAGCCGGTCAAGGGCAGCTTCTACGGGCACCATATCAGTGTAATGAATGACGATCATATCGGTGGGTTTACCCGGGGTACGATCGTTGAAGTTAGGGGAGGGGCGTTGGATTATTTCCATGTTTTATTCCAATTCTTCTGCCATAAGTTCGATTTCTAGCCATTGCTCTTCTTTATGACTCAAAGCCTCTTTAGTATTTGTGAGTTCTTTTGTTAGTTGTTGAAACTTATTAGGATCAGCTTGGTAAAGGGTTGGGTCCATTAATTTCTCTTCTAGTGTCTTGATAAGAGTATGAAGGTCTTCCATTTCTTTAGGTAGAAGCTCACGCAAACGGGCATGCTTATAGCTGAGACGTGTGTTGGATGGTTTAGGATTTGGTTTTGATTTAGGTTTAGGTTCTTTATCAGTCTCTTTCACCTTACTTTTAATTACTTTTTCTGATGGTGCGGGGCTGGCTCTGAGGTAATCAAAATAACCGCCCACATATTCTTCTACAATACCACTGCCCTCCATGACAATAAGGCTGCTTGTTGTGCGATCGAGAAAGTCCCGATCATGGCTCACAATAAGAAGTGTGCCTGGATATTCGCTGATATACTCTTCTAGAAGGTCAAGGGAATCCATATCCAGATCATTGGTGGGTTCATCGAGGACAAGCAAAGAGCTGGGTTGTGCAAGGATCTTAGCTAAGAGGAGGCGATTTTTCTCACCCCCTGATAAACTTTTAATTGGAGTGCGAGCTTGGTTGCGGTCGAAAAGAAAATCCTGGAGATAGCCCATGACATGACGAGGGCGACCCTGGACCAGAACTTGATCGCCGCCCTGAGGGCATAAGGCCTCCCAAGGTGTGTCGTCAGGATTCAAAGAGGCATGATCCTGGTCAAAGCGAGCCAGTTCAAGGGTTTTGGAAGCTTTAATTTTACCAGAATCAGGTTTCATTTCACCTGTTAGCATCTTAATGAGAGTTGTCTTACCTGAACCATTGGCCCCAATGATACCTACCCTGTCACCTTTTTGAATGCGGGTTGAGAAGGATTCGATGATGACCTTGTCTTCTGCCGACTCACTATGAAATGCTTTAGATATATTCTTTGCTTCGATAACTAATTTTGAAGTCACCTTATCTTCAGCTTCAGTAAATTGGATAGAGCCTTGTGGCCCCACTCGTTGTTGCCGTTCTTTTCTCATCTGTTGAAGTGCTCTTAAACGGCCCATATTTCGCTTTCTACGAGCAGTAACACCTTTATGCATCCATTGGATTTCTTCCGCAATTTTCTGTTCTACACGAGCTTGCTCGGAGGCTTCAATCTCAAGTATTTTTTCAGACCAATCATCAAAGTCTTTATACCCACGCTCAAGAATTCGTAAATGCCCTCTATCTAACCAAAATGTACGGTTGCTGAGGTTCTTTAAGAAAGTGCGGTCATGGCTAATCATAAGGATAGCCCCTCTATAGGCTTTTACTTGCTCTTCTAGCCATTGAATTGTGGGCATATCCAAGTGGTTGGTGGGCTCATCCAATAGCAGCACTTCAGGTTTGACTACTAGAGCTTTTGCCAAAGCGATACGTCTACTCTCTCCTCCTGAGATCTGATTTAATTTTACCAGAGGGGATACATTCAGTGCATCTAAGATTTCTTCAATTTCATAGGGTTGAATATTGACTGGTTGGTCAGCTTGAATAAACTCAAGTGCAGTTATGTCTAGAGAGGGTAAAATTGACTGCCCGAGCAGCGAAACGCGGACACCTGGTTGAATGAACCTTTCACCGCTGTCGAGTTCAACTGGCCCGAAGAGTATTTTTAATAATGTGGATTTACCACAGCCATTCCGACCTACCAAACATATGCGATCTCGTGGCCTTATGCTTAATGAGGCTTCGTTTAGTATGGGTTTATCACCAAAACGAAGTGAAGCATCTTTTAGGGCCAATATGGGAGGAACTTGTATCATGGGTCCAATATAATTAATTTCACAGTATGGCTAGATTACATAGCTTAAACATGATTGCAAGGCTTAGCTTTTACGACCGAGTCCAGTGAGGTTGTAGAGATGGAAAAATGACCTTCAAAAAAAAGTTTTGAAGCGCTGGTTGTGTTTATAATTGTCAACCCTGAATAAGTTCAAACAGAAATGAGACTCCCTGAGCATGGGTTTTCGGAAAGAATTCTTTTCGGAGCCGCCCTCACCGATCCCAGGGGTGGATCCGAAAAGAATTCTTTTTGGAAGCCCTTGCGGTGACGCAAAAAAAGGC
>CAJQNC010000060.1 GCA_905479605.1 uncultured Alphaproteobacteria bacterium
GAGAGAAAGTCGTGGCTAAGGGAGATGGTGCAAAGTTTCAAGAGTCCAGCCAATCTCAAGCTATGACGAAAGCAGATGAGTCTCCTTCAATGGCTGCTAATGATATAACCGGAGATGAAATAGAGTCGGTTAAAGTAGCAGGTCTGAAATCGGAGGGGATGCAAGGTCAGCAGCCTAATTCACTTTCAGCCAAGCCGACAGCATCTGCTCCGGCACAGCAAGTACGGGACCATCTTCAAGCACAGATCTCACCAGAACGAGTCATGATGGGTGGCAATGAAAAGATCATGATTCAGTTGCACCCTGCCTCTTTGGGTCGAGTCGAGATTCAGCTTGAGATGCTAAAGGATGGTGCTGTCAAAACGGTGATACTTGCTGAGCGTCCAGAAACCTTGAGCCTCCTGCGGCAAGACGTACAGAGTTTGAAAGAAGGCCTCATGAACTCTGGCTTTTCTGCGAGCTCTGATGATTTCCTTTTCCAGCAGCAGGATAACCCATCCCAAGGCACTGCCTTGGCTCAATTAAATTTAGCCTCTTCAGAAGAAGAGGCACAACTTCAATCCACATCAGTTCATTCGGTGGCGCTTTCGGCTAGCCATGCCGGTGAAGTGAATCTGATCGCATAGGAGGATCGTTATGGCACATAATATACATGCAGTAGGTGCTTCTGCAGCTCCCAAAATTACCAGTGAGACAATGAACCCATTGGATAAAAGCAAGAAGACTTTCGATGATGGTATGGGGCTCAGTTGGAACTTGCTCTTGACTGAAATGACCCACCAGAATCCCATGGACCCTATGAAGCCTGGTGAAATGATGGGCCGCATCCAGGGCATCACTCAGACTGAGCAGTTATTTATGATCAAGAGTGGCCTCGGTGATCTCAAAGAAGAACTGCAGACTCTCCAGGCTTTGAATGCGGGCCATATCAAAGGCAAGCAGGTCGAGGTGCCCGGTGATAGCTTTACCATTGAAGGCTACAACCTGGATGTGCGTATGCCTGAAGATGCCCGTGTGGCTTATATCCAGGTGATGAATTCCGATGAGGATATCGTGAGTCAGGTGAACTGCCAGCTCGATGACCTAAAGCCAGGCATTCGTCGCATGGCCTTTAATGGTGCTGATAAGGAAGGCAAGCCGTTAGCGGATGGAGATTATACCTATAAGCTGGTGGCCATGGTCGGTGAGAGTGGTGAGAAAAAAAAATTCGATGCGCAAAAGCTGTCCATTGCAAGCAAGCCTTTGAAGCTGGCTTACAACTTTGAGAAAGACGTACCTACGGGAGGGGATCACCCGGTTCCTTATTTGGAAGTGCGTAATGAGAAGGGCGCCATGGTGCGGCAGATTCCCCTCAGTAATAGTGCAGGCCGGAAAGATCTGGAATTGGATGCAGTGGACTTGCGTGGCATGGCTTTGAGTGCAGGTCGATATAAGCTGAAGACCATAGCTTTGGATGAGAATATGAACCAGATTCCTGCCGAGCTATCCCTGGTTGGCACAGTAGATGCAATAACTAGGGAAGAAGGAATGAACATGCTAAGCGTCTATGGCCGTAAGGTCCCAATGCAGAAGCTCATGGGAATGATATAGAAGGTTTGATGAAGGAGAAATAAATGTCTGAAAGCGGATTACCTATTGCAGTGTCGGGTATGAGTACCTACATGGAAGCCCTGAAAGTGGGCGCTAAGAACTTGGCCCGCTCTGCTGTACATGCAGCTCGCGAAGATAAAGCTGTCTTCATCGAAGGCAAGCAAGGTGTAACGGTAAAAACTGTGACGGATGTGGGTAACCAGGCCGGTCTTCAGTTTACGGGACGTGAGCTCGATATTGGAATTGATGGTAATGGATATTACATCGTGAAAGGGCAGGGCGGTGATACCGGTTATGTACGCACCGGGTCTTTTAGTCAGAATGAAGAGGGTGTGTTAGCTGATGAAGCAGGCAACACTTTGTATGGCTGGAAAACAGATCCTAACGGCAATATTGATAGCACCACCGTAACCAATATGGCTCAGATTGACCAGTTAACACCCGTAGTTGTGAACCAAGTGGCTATTACTGCAGCGCCTACAACGAAGCTAGATCTTGGGCTAAACTTACCTGCCACCGACGATCATTCGGCTGCGCCCCACAAGACACCTATTGAGATCTACGATTCTCTTGGTCAAGCTCATACGCTCATGTTGAACTGACAGAAGCTTGAGGAAGATAGCGGCGCGACTCCAGCCGTGGGGAAAAGTACGTGGGAGCTGTCGATGACTGTGGAAGGCGCAGCTGATGATAAGATCACATTCAAGGGAACAACAGATCAGTATACGCTGCGTGTTAAGTTTGATGGAAAAGGTTCACCAGAAACTTTCTCTACTCTGGTTGGTACCATTTTAACACCTATTGATTTTAGTGTTGGTGAATCTCTTCCGCAGATTCAAATAGAATGGAATCAAACGGTTGCCGAAATTGACAACACAGAGATGGACTTCAATTTGGGAGTTCCAGGTGCCTTTACTGGAATTACCCAGATTGGGACCGAGTATTCTACCTCTCGTGTGGATGCAGATGGTTTGCCACCGGGGAGTGTGAGTGGCGTTTCCATTGATACCGATGGGAAAGTGTACGTTCGTTTTGACAATGGTGAACAAAAAGTTGTGTCCCAACTAGCCCTTGCCAATTTCAGTAACGAAAATGCCCTCGAGCGTGCTTCGGGTGGTCGTTGGGTAACTACAGCGAAGAGTGGCAATGCTGTTCTCTATGAAGCAAAGAAGAGTGGCGCCGGTGCTGTGTCTTCTGAGAACCTTGAAGGCAGTAGCATTGACCAAGCCAAGGTCCTCTCTGACCTGGTTCTGAACGAGCACAACGTGGCCGCCAACGCCCGTGCCTTCAAGAAGAACGAAGAAGGTATCTCTGAGGTCTTCTCACTATTTAGGTAGGTTAGGTTGCTTTAGCTAAACCCACCTCTTCAAACACCGCTTATGCCAAGACTTGATCTTGGCATCTATGAGGTGGCGATTGCAGTCTATGTTGCAACAGTCGTAAGAAGAATCACCCGGCTACACGTGTTTCATATTCCAAAGTCTAAGAATGGAACAGTGGGACATTGGCCATTTCTTCAAGTATAGTATAAAGAGTGGTGGAGCATAGGTGGAACATAGAGCTCTTAATTTTTCCAGGACATTCCCCAAAAAATCAAATTAATATTACAAAACACGTTCCCCGGGGCTTAGGTGAGTACGAGCGAAGCGAGTATGGCGAAGCTTAGCACCCGGGGTCCATGGTGCCTCAAAACGTTAATCCGTCAGGATTCGAGATGGATCCCGGATAGCCTAATCGCCCTCTTCACTTTGTGGTGCCTTGTAAGACCTTCTTTACCTTATGTTTGGTGTGTATGATCCTCATTTATGGGAGAGGGGTAGAATGCCTCATCTCCAGTTCTTGCACCCATGTTCCAGTATTCCATTCTTAGGTTTGGGGATATGGAATACGTCATCAATAGACAACATAGAACGGAATAAATATTTACGCTTAAACTGTCCCCCCAATGACACCCCATGACAAAATTTACAAATGATTAAAACTTCCTATCGCCTTTTAGGAAATTTTTTCATATAATCAGGCCCATAAAAAGAACATTGTCTATCTGGGGGGGAAGTTTGGACGCATTATTGGAAAGTCTGAAGAAGTTTGGAATCATGCGCCTGGCTATCATGGGCTCAGTGATTGCGGCTCTTGTTGGCTTTTTCATTATGATTTCCAGTCGCATTTCTGAACCAGACATGGCTCTTCTCTATGCTGACCTTGATCCGGCGGATGGTGGCCAAATAGTTTCTCGCTTAGAGTCTATGAGCATTCCCATTGAATTGCGAGGGGGAGGGACACAAATTTATGTTCCCTCTGACAAAGTCGCTCGTGTTCGTGTGGAAATGGCTGAAGCCGGCCTGCCCAGTGGCGGCTCTATTGGTTATGAAATATTTGATCGCAGTGACGTTCTGGGCTCCACCAGCTTTGTCCAAGATATCAACCGAGTTCGTGCCTTAGAGGGTGAACTATCTCGCAGCATCCGTACTATCACTAATGTATCTTCCGCTCGTGTTCACCTGGTCATTCCTAAGCGTGAGCTCTTCTCTCGAGATTCACAGCAACCCAGCGCTTCGGTGGTTTTACGTATGCGCGGCGGTCGCCTGACGCCTTCTCAAGTTGTGGCGGTTCAACATTTGGTAGCTGCAGGAGTGGCCGGACTTTCTCCTGGTCATATTTCCATTATTGATGAGCGAGGAACCTTACTCTCCCGAGGGGAAGATGGAGATGATGGAGCTCTCGTTCACGGTTTGGAAGAGGCAAAGCAAAGTTATGAAAGCCGTATGGCCCGTACTGTTGAGACATTGTTAGAACGCTCTCTGGGTGCAGGTAAAGTTCGCGCGGAAGTGAGTGTGGTTTTGGATCGAAACCGGACCACAGAAAACTCTGAGCTATATGATCCGGATGGTCAGGTGGTTCGTTCATCTCAGTCTACTGAAGAATCAGGCCAGTCCAGTGAAGCTGCGGGTGCTGGGGGGGCAACTGTCACCGCGAATATTCCAGGTGGTCA
>CAJQNC010000061.1 GCA_905479605.1 uncultured Alphaproteobacteria bacterium
CTGACCTGAACAAAATTGAACCCATGTGGGCCAATATTAAACAAAGACTGAAATCTTACTCTGATAATGCAAAGTCATTCATTGATAACCTGGAATACCATTTTACGGATATGTGTAAATGTTAAGATAATCTGCTATATGATTGCGGGAACCACCCAGCCAGGGCAATTGCATGAAAGAATTCAGGGTTGGTTTCAGTCGCGTTAACTCACCACGTTGCGGTCTTTCGTTTATCTAAAGCTTGCGTTTAGCCTCTGCATGTCCCTGTGCTGCTGCTTTCTCGCACATGAAGCCATAGTTACTCTGTGCTCTTGCGTGTCCTTGTTTCGCTGCTCTCAGATACCATTTTACGGCTTCTGTATCGCTCTGTGAAACCCCTTTGCCAGTCCCGCACATAACGCCATAGGTAAACTGTGCTGTCGCGTATCCTTGTTGTGCTGCCCACAGGCACCACTTGGCAGCTTCTGTATCATTTTGGCCAAAAAACAACCCCCAGTAATAACAGTAACCAAGAATATATTGAGACAAGGGATCGGTTGGATCGCTGTCGAGAATATCTTGAATTCGTCCCCTAAGGTGGGGAAGTCTGACCTCAATTTCATCCTTGAAGTGAAGACAAATGACGCGCAGATGCCCTGGCCGTGTCAGAATTCGCTGTTCCAGACCATCCCACTCCCAAAAGCCTGCTAAATCGGCCTCTTTATCAAGAGTCAGCGCTCCTTCTACAAAATGTTGAACGAGTTCATCCTGTGAGTCTCTATTTCCCTCTCTGGCCCACCGTTTCAATTCAGAATGATCTTCTAAAAAAACAAGCTCGCGGACAGGGCGCATTTCCTGGGCCTTTTTATCCTTGGTGGGATCATCCCTGCCAGGAGGAGGAGCCAATGTGGCCCAGCTTGGGGTACCAAAATCACTATAAAGAGGGTTAGCAGATTCTGCCACTTCAGAACTGAAACAGAGAGCGACCATATAGGCGAGGATTTTGGTGGTAGAATTCATTGAGATTAAGCCTCTTTCGTGTTGATATCCTTCTGAAAAGAGAGCAGAAGTGATCTTCCTTTTCATTTGCACCATTATCCCATCAGAGTCTTCAATGTCAAAGCCTGAATCCGTGAACTCTCAGATTCTGTTAGATTAAAGGAAGAAGGAGTGTGTGGCCTGTACAACACTCTGTTTAAACTTCTCTGAAGGAGATAAAACCCTCTCCCAATCTCATCTTGTGCCCTGGTAGGCTTGTTTCCTGCACTGTATGGGAGAATAGACACTTTTGGACCTACTTACTCTTCTTAATGACCTTCCAGATCCGCGAGAAGGATGGAAGGTGAAACATCCTTTATCGGCTCTTCTCTTTCCTACACTGTGTGCTGTCTTGTGTGGTGTAGAGACATGGTCGGATATACCTGATTTCTGTGAAGCCAAGAGAGAATGGTTAGAGCAGTATGTATCCTTTGACGAGGGTATTCCCTCTGCTTGGACATTCAGGCGCATATTTACACTTCTGGATCCAGGTCTTCTAGAAGCCCTTCTCAGAACCCATGCTTCAAGCCTTGTGTCAGGAAAGACAGCCCAACACATTGCCATAGATGGTAAGGCCTTAAGAGGAAGTAGGAGACATGATCTACGATGTTTATACTCAATCAGTGCGTGTTGCCATGAGAATGGATTGATGCTTGCAGAGAGAGCAGTAGATCAGAAATCTAATGAGATCACGGCCATTCCTCTTTTACTCGATGTTCTTAACCTTAAAGGAAGCACAGTCACCATAGATGCTGCTGGTTGCCAGCACAGCATTGCAGAGGACATAATAGAGAGAAAAGCAGACTATGTTCTGGCCTTGAAGAAGAATCACCGGACATACCATGAGAAGGTCTCTTCTTACTTTCAAAAAGAAGGCGGTATATGTCCTGAGAATCGTTTAGAAGATGAGTTTGATGAAGGTCATGGACGTATTGTGAGAAGACGGTACTTTAGCTGTAATGCCCGTCACATTGAAGGATCTGATGATTGGAAAGGTTTAACCTCTGTCACCGCTGTTGAAACCATACGAGGTGTAGGAAATACAGGAAAGGTAACAGCTGAGTGGCGCTATTTTATATCCAGTCACAAATCTACTCATCCAGACCTTCCAAGCCTTATAAGAAATCACTGGTCCATAGAGAACAAGGTTCACTGGGTTCTGGATGTTATCCTCAAGGAATATGATGACCGTAAGTCAGAAAGAAGAAGTGCCAAAGCCTTTGCAACACTGAAACGGATTGCTCTTAATGTTGTGAGAACCAAAGATGACAATCCCAAACGAAGTCTCCGAAAGCGCTTTAAATGTGCCGGCTGGGACAATGAGTATCTACTCAAGCTACTGACCTAACAACAAACATCGCAGAAAACACCCAATCAGAATATTTCACATCTCTGAAGGTTACTCATGCGTGGAGTAATGGTAATTCGATGAATTTGAGGGAAGTATTGGGTAAATGTTGAAAAAGGACGCAAATTACGCATCAAACAGATAACTCTTGTGATTTACATCGAGTGAAAAATAGACCTCGATTCTTTCGTGCAATTGCCCTGACCACCCAGCAGGTTATAATCACAGGTGGAAGCGATATATTCGAGCAAGGTTGATTTGCCGGTACCGTTTTCAACTTACTATTTCTTTACCTTAATTTAATAAATAATTGTTATTATATAAAGTATAATATTTTTTAATGGAGGTTAAAATGACTAAAGTAATATTTATTTCTTCACTAATATTATCCTTTTACAGAATGGAAGCCTCGGCTGAGGTTACTGGCCCGCAACCACCGCCTCCACCCCCGCTTCCTTTATCAGAGCAAAAGGTTGAAACGCTCTTCTCGCAAATGGGTAAGTCTCTGGTTCGTGATGCTAAGCGCCTGGCAAAAGCCCATACAAAAATGGCAGGTGCTGAAAAAGCGTACGTAGACTTAGAAAAGACATGTGAGGGTAAGGGGGATACAGGCTCTTGTAGTAAAAATAGCTTCGACAAACTAAGGGAAAACTTGAAAAAAGCCGCTGCAGAAACTGGTAATGCCCTGGCAGCTGTAGAGTTTCAAGCAACTAAAATATCCAATAAAGTCAAACTTGCAAATGCTGGTATAGCAAGTGAAGCTAAGGAAGCGAGACAAATAGTCAAATTTGACCCGTCTAACAGGCCTGAAGCTGGTTTTATGGATGAGCTCTTGCAAAAGCTTAAACGTGGAGTAGGGCTGGAGAAATAGAAGATAAGTGAAAGATTGAAATCACCGGAATCATAGGTCTTGTGTGATTTTTATCTTAGTGGAATCACTTGCTTCATGTGAGCTAAGCTAAAGAAAAAATTTATTCTCTCGACGATTTGTAGGTAGCTACTATCTACCACAACCTCTTCTCTTCACAAGTTTTGGGGATATGTTACTATGTCCAAAACAAATTTTTCTAAAATATAAGGGGAGCTACATGTCGTTTGCCAAAACATTGACCGTTGATGGGAAATCATACACGTATTATTCGTTGAAAGCCTTGGAAGAGAAACTGGGGGATCTCAGCCGGCTACCGTTCAGTTTGAAGGTGTTGCTTGAAAACCTTCTGCGTCATGAAGGTAAGGGCACTGTGACTTTTGAGGATGTTAAGGCTCTTGCAGGTTGGTTAGAGAAGCGCTCGTCCGATCATGAGATCTCCTATTCACCGGCACGTGTATTGATGCAGGATTTCACTGGGGTTCCAGCGGTTGTGGACTTGGCTGCGATGCGTGAGGCCATCGAGGGAATGGGAGGAGATCCTCGTCGAATCAACCCTCTAGCGCCTGTGGACTTGGTCATTGATCACTCGGTGATGGTGGATAAATTTGGTACATCCAGTGCGTTTTCTCAAAATGTACAGATGGAGTTTGAGCGTAATCTCGAGCGTTATAGCTTCTTACGTTGGGGACAGAAATCCTTTGATAATTTTAATGTCGTGCCTCCAGGAACAGGCATCTGCCATCAGGTGAATATTGAATATTTGGCACAAGTTGTGTGGACTAAAGATGAAAATGGCCAGGCTGTTGCTTATCCTGACACACTGGTCGGTACAGATAGTCATACGACTATGGTTAATGCTCTCGGTGTACTTGGTTGGGGTGTGGGTGGCATTGAGGCTGAAGCGGCTATGCTTGGCCAGCCTGTATCGATGCTGATTCCTGAGGTGGTTGGCTTTAAGCTAGAGGGTCAATTGCCTGAAGGTACCACGGCTACGGACTTGGTCTTGACAGTGACACAGATGCTGCGTGAGAAAGGTGTGGTAAGCAAATTTGTGGAATTCTTTGGGCCTGGCTTATCTCATCTATCCCTTGCGGATCGGGCTACTATTTCTAACATGGCACCGGAGTATGGGGCGACTTGTGGTATCTTCCCAGTGGATCAAGAAACCCTGAATTATTTGCGCTTTACTGGCCGTGACCCTCACCGGGTGAAGCTCGTAGAAGCTTATATGAAAGAGCAGGACATGTGGCGAGATGAAAAGTCACCGGATCCGGTCTTCACGGATACGATGTCACTGAATATGGAAGAGGTGCAACCATCCCTTGCTGGTCCTAAGCGTCCTCAGGATAAGATTCTGCTGAAGAATGCTGCCGCTTCCTCTCTTGAAAGTATTAAAAGTGAAGGCCAAGGTGATATAGACCAACGCTTTGAGGTGCCTGGTGGAGGATTCACCGTGGGTCATGGAGATGTGGTTATCGCTGCAATTACCAGCTGTACCAACACTTCAAATCCGATGGTGATGGTGGGTGCGGGCTTGCTGGCCCGGAAGGCTCTAGAGAAAGGCCTGCGAGTAAAGCCGTGGGTGAAGACTTCGCTGGCGCCGGGAAGTCAGGTTGTGACTGATTATTTAGAAGCGGCTGACTTGCAGAAGGTTTTAGATGAGCAAGGCTTTGACTTGGTGGGCTATGGCTGCACCACTTGCATTGGTAACTCAGGTCCTCTTGAAGAGCACATTGCTAAGACGATTGATGACAATAACCTGACTGTGGCAGCTGTACTATCGGGTAATCGTAACTTTGAAGGACGTATTCATCCGCAGGTAAAGCTGAACTATCTAGCGTCTCCTCCATTAGTTGTGGCCTATGCGTTGGCAGGGTCGATGCGGGTGAACTTGGCCACGGATCCATTGGGTGAGGATTCCTCAGGAAACTCTGTGTATTTGAAAGATATATGGCCCAGCAGTCAAGAAATCCGTGAGTGTTTGCAACAAGCCTTGACTCCTGAGATGTTCACTAAGCGCTATGCAAATGTGTTTGATGGAGATCAAGAGTGGAAGGATATCACTGTCGCTGCAGGGCTGACTTATGATTGGCAGGGCGATAGTACCTACGTCAAGCATCCACCGTATTTTGAGAATATGCAGTCTCAACCTGATGACATCACCGACATCATCGATGCTCGCCCATTGGCCATCTTAGGTGACAGTGTGACCACTGACCACATTTCTCCTGCAGGAGCTATCAAGCAAGATAGTCCAGCAGGACTTTACCTGCTGTCTCATGATGTGAGTACCAAGAATTTCAATTCTTATGGATCGCGACGCGGCAACCACGAGGTGATGATGCGCGGTACTTTTGCCAATATCCGCCTCCGCAATGAAATGGTGCCGGATATTACAGGGGGCTTTACCAAGCATATGCCTGATGGTGAGCAAATGCCTATCTATGATGCCTCCATGCAGTATCAAGCCGAGGGTCGCCCTTTGGTGGTCGTTGCTGGTAAGGAATACGGTACCGGCTCATCCCGCGATTGGGCGGCGAAAGGCACGCGCTTGCTAGGTGTCAAAGCAGTGATTACTGAGAGCTTCGAGCGCATCCACCGATCGAACTTGGTAGGTATGGGAGTTCTGCCGTTGGTCTTTACTGAAGGTGCTACTCGGCATAGTTTGGGCCTTGATGGATCTGAAATTTTCACCATTACTGGACTTTCCGATGGTATTAAACCAAAGATGACGGTGCAATGCACCATTACCCGCAGCAATGGGGATACGGAAACGATTCCTCTGCTAGTCCGTTTAGATACAGTGAATGAGGTGGAATACTTCCGTAACGGGGGAATTCTGCACTACGTGCTGCGGAATATGATGAAGGCAGCGTAACAGTTATCTTTGAGCTCTATTATGAGTCATCCACAAATCACATTCGCTCCTCTCCAACCCGAGCAAGAGCGATTGGTTCTTCAGTGGTTGCATAAACCCCATGTGAAGGAGTGGTTTCATGGGGCTGGGCTGCAGAATACTATCCAGGGAATCGCTTCGTTTATATCGGGAAATGAAAAGCGTTTTGATGCTTGGGTAGCATATTGTGATGGTATTCCCTTCGGGTTTTTGATCATTTTTGAAATTACTAAAACTGAAGTTGAGGTGCTGGATTCTCATCTAGTGAAATGGGTAGATAGGGGTAAGGAATCCATAACTTTGGATATCCTGATCGGAGATGAAAACTATCTTGGAAAGGGACTAGCGACTCCCATGATTGAAGAGTTTATCAGTCAAAGATATCCTACTATTGATGTGGTATTTATTGATCCAGAAGCAAGTAATTCAAGAGCCATACATGTGTATGAAAAAGCTGGCTTTGAAAAAATCGATAACTTCATCGCCAGTTGGCATCCTGTGACTCATGTCTTGATGAGGAAGGTAGTGGCAATTTCAAGGGTGAATGTGCCGGGCGCAGAATATCATTCCTTCAAAGGAATAGCAGGAAAGTGCCTCAAGTGAAGAACGGGAAGCCCCTCGAGAGTGCTTTGATTACCTGGATCTTCTGCACCTTCCGTTGCTACGCAAGCGAAGCCGATAACACTTCCTCCAGCTTTTTCAATCAACTCTTTCGCAGCTTTTACTGTAGACCCTGTTGAAATCACATCATCCATAATGAGGACCTTCTTTCCCTCAATATTAGCCAATTGATCAGGGCGAATGTACATAATATTTGGGTCTGTCTGAGTACTTGGTTGATAAGAAACCTTATGAACAGACTCACCATTCTTTGCACTACGAAGAACAACGAGTTGTATTGATGGTTTGAGATGGCGGAGTATTTCGGTTAGAGCGACACCAATGGAATTGGCTTTATCGCCTGGCACAACCACTGCCTCGAGTTGCATATGCAGACCAGCCTCAACAATTTTATGGGCCAGCGTGTACGCAGATAACTTGATTAAATCAACATCATCCACAAAATCATACACATATGAAATTTTAGCTTCTGCATCAGGTGTAGGTGTTTTTATCTCGTAGTCCTTAGAAAACTTACCGATTTCTAGAGTCATAGTATCTTGACCCTGTTCAGGGTAGGCCATAGTTACGAGGGGGAAAGAAAGAAGAAGCCCAGTTAAAAGAATTTTCATCGTATTGTCTCCTTATATTCAGGTGAGCAATGTCATCATCCTAACATGATATTAACCACCGAACAAGGTAATTACTTTTAAAACAATTTGCATAATATTTATAGTTTTATATAAATGACTTTCAAATATTTGATTTCTACCAATAAGATGATTTTTATCGAGATCTTTGCAAAAGCTAATTTTGCCCTATGAGACTCCGGATACGTGGCTCGCAATCAAGGTTTAGATTCTCTAAATGAAAATGAATTTATAAGATCATTGCAAAACCTCATAGCATCGCTCGCTCCACCTCAAGACTAGCTTAGCACCCGCTTTAGCGGACAGATGCGAAGTTTGATCTTGGGGTCCATTTCCCCAGTCAATAACTGTAACAGAGCACTCTGGAGCCCAAGGTCAAGCTTTGGGATAAGTGGAATTTGAAGGTTTACATTTGGATTCATTCTCCTCAAAGAGCTGTTTTGCAACGGTCTCTTTATAAAACAATCAATACTTAATAAACAAAATATTAATTGATTTATGTTATCTTTATAGTATTGATAATATTATATGGTGTTTTTATGAAATATATAAGTATTTCGATTATAAGCGTATTATTTTCCATCAGCTCTGCACAAGCTAACTCTGTCTGCGTCCCGGTATCTCATAGCTGTTGTCATAAGGACGTAAAGCTAAGTTACATCACGAAATGCAAAATAAACGGCGGTAGTAACTGTGAAAGTATGGGAAAGCGTTTATACAATGATTGTATGGGGAATCGATAGCGTTACTTAAATGTCCACATAACCACCGTCATGAATTTATGGTTTTGGGCGCCCTTGTGTTTTGCTGTTACTCCTCCACCTTTGGATTTTTGTTCATCGAAATGGAAGGACCCCTCGTACATCATACCCACGCTGGCGTTCTGGGATACTTTCTTTATGGCTCCAGCTCCAACAAGAAGAGCATTTTGCCGTTTGCTGGACTTGGCAGTTCCAGTGCCAGCCATATCAGTTGTCACTTTGTGCTTCCATAAAGCATTTTCCCAACCAATAAGTACAAAGGGCATAATAGTATTTGTGATGGGATAGCCAATCAAGGCAGCTCCTTGGAGAGCGTGGGGACTACTAAATTTATGTTTTGCTGTTGTGGAATTACCCCCCATCATTCCTGAGGTTTTCTCGGAGCCCGAGGCACTTGATAGAGTTGTTCCCAGTTTACCACCAATGTGAAGAGGGAAGCTTTTACTGATTTTGTGAAGATAACCTCCAGCAATGCCCCCTGAGATACCTCCGCCATTGTTGGTCGTTGTTCCAGAAGGAAGAGGGGCTCCTCCTGCTGTAAAAGCACTTGCACCGACACTTGCGTAGTTGCCACCGAGAGAGCCCATGACAAAGGGGCCGCTGAAATCTTTTGGATAAGAGTGGGCTGCAGAACTCAGTGCTGCAGAGAGAAGAAATGTGGTGGTAAAAAGTTTCTTCATAATCTCAAGTGTATAATCATTTATAAACTAGTGAAATATTAAGTGAATGCTTTTAAGAGGGGCAACTCATTTAGATCATGAGAAAGCCTATTCGTTGCGACAGGAATGAGACAGTTGCTAAAAAAACACAAAATGGCCATTAAAAAACCGGCTCCCCTAAGAGAGCCGGCTGGATAAATATCCTGTCAGTATCGCTTAGTTATCAATAACTGCAATACTTACGCGGTTTTTAGCCCATGCTGCACGGTTGTGACCCAAAACGATTGGGCGGTTTTTGCCGTAGCTAACAGTTTTGATACGGTCATCATGGATACCATGAGCCATCAAAGCTTTCTTGTGGGCATTGGAACGACGCTCACCTAAAGCGAGGTTGTATTGTACAGATCCGCGCTCGTCACAGTGTCCTTGGATTGTGACGGTCTTGTTGTACTTCTTCAACCAATCAGCTTCGCGGTGAATAACTTGGTGACCAGCTTTGTCAACACCTGACTTGTCTGTTGCGTAGTATACGCGATCACCTGCGTTATGAACGAAGTCAGCTGCAGTTCCTGGATGGAACTGATGTGCGTGATCAGTGGAACCACCGTGACCGTGTACTTCAACACACTCTTCGTTAGATCCACAACCAGCCAATACAGCAGCTGTTGCGAGGATGCTTGCAATTTTTAGGCGCATATTTTTTTTCTCCCTAGTTTGAATGCTCGTAAACAATATATATTAAGGCTTAAGAAATGATTAATTCCTTAAATCTTGATGACTTTTCCTTTGAGCATTCACGTTAATAAAAGGCATCTAGCCGCATAATAGCCGTTTGTTAGTCAGGAATCAAGGGGGACCATGTACCAAAAGTTCCTTCTTCTGGTGTTTGGTGGCGAACTTCCTTGTAACCTGTGGCATCTATGCTAAAGAGTTTGTGTGGACCACCCGGGCTATCTTGGCGGGTATACAGGATACGGCGGCCATTAGGAGCCCACTCTGGGGAGTCGATATAGAAGCTTTTTGCCAGCATTCGTTCACCTGTACCATCTGTATTCATGACACCAAGATAGAACTGGCCATGAGCACGTCGGGTAAATGCGATCAAGTCACCGCGAGGAGACCACACAGGGGTCTGGTAACTTCCCTCGTTAAAGGTGATGCGTTGTCCCACACTAAAATTTCGATCTTTGATATAGAGCTTGGCAGCACCAGCTTGATCCGAGACGTAAACGATTTTAGATCCATCGGGTGAGTAGTAAGGAGTGACGTCAATCGACCCAAGAGCTTTGGTTAAGCGATTTAGTTTTTGAGTTGGAATATTGTATTCATAAATAGAGGTCGTCCCATCCTCGGCAATACTCATGGCTAGGTTTTGTCCATCAGGGGAGTATTGCGGTGACACTTCAATCCCCTTAAAAGGACCAAGAATGGAGGTATCTCCAGAGTGAAGATTCATCACGCGTACATGGGTGTTTTTGTCCCTTCCTCGCTCTAGATAAGCCACACTTTTACCATCAGGAGAAAAATGGGGAGATTGGATGTCATTGTAGACATTGCCACTGGTAAGGAAGTGGTGGTTCTCACCATCTTGATCCATAACAGCTAGACGGCTGGAGCGCTTTTCTTGTGGTCCCCGTTCAGAGACATACACAATCTGTGTGCGGAAATAGCCTTTATCACCAGTCAGGCGTTCATATACCGCATCGGCGATGGTATGGGCGAGCTTGCGCCAGTCTTTCTTGCTGGCTGACATAGCCAACCCTTCAAGTTGACGCTCAGCAAATACGTCGAATAGGCGGAACTCAACCCGAATATTGTCACCATCATCAGAAACTTGCCCGCCAAGGAGCGCTTCGGAATTTAATATTCGCCAATCTTGAAAGCGAGGAACCATTAATACATCAGGACCTTTTTGTATGTATGCATTGGGATCTACCAAATCAAACAAGCCGGTATTCACCAAGTCATTGATGATGACCTGAGTCATCTCTTGGCCCAAGTTATTCATGTGTAGGGGGGCGCCTTCACCAAAATTTGTAATGGCAATAGGTACAGGGCGGAACTGTCCGCGAGTAATATCAACAACCAATTCAGATTTGGCGCTCATAGGAAAGCACAGAATCAAAGCGAGAAAAACTTTACTAATCAAACGTATCATTCATAATTCCTTTTGACAGAAGTAGGCTAAACCTACATCATTCATTGTAGATATCTAGGTATTAGAGGCCCTCAATGATGAAAATTAAGTTAACATTCCTCATCTTATTTTTGTTCTTTACAATTTGCAAGCCATCACTTGCTGTAGACTTAAAAGAGGGACACGCCATTCGGGATGCTGAGATCGAGCGAGTCTTGAAGTCTTTTATTGAGCCATTATTCAATGTGGCGGGTTTGAATCCCGATAAATTAAACTTGATTTTGGTTTATGATTCCGAAGTCAATGCCGCAGCCACTCTTGATAATACAATCATTGTGAATACAGGTTTTCTTCTAGAGGCTGATTCTGCTTCTGAGGTGATAGGAGTTTTTGCCCACGAGACGGCCCACATTGCCGATGGGCATATGATCCGCACAGTCGATGCCATCGAAAATGCTCAAATGCAAACCCTGCTAGGAACTTTGTTGGGGGGTGTCGTGGGCTTAGCTGCAGGGCAGCCAGATTTGGCCGTAGGGATGATCTTGGGCAATATGGAAATGGCAAAAGGAATATTCTTAAAACATTCTCGAGTTCAAGAGGGGGCGGCTGATCAGGGTGCTCTTCGTTATTTGGATAAACTGGGGTGGTCGGCCAACGGCTTGCTCTCGTTTATGAGAAAGTTACAGGCCTATGATCCTCGCCGGTTAAGCGATGATATCTATCTCTATACTCACCCCTTGACTCAAGAACGTGTGGCGGCATTTCTTCATCATGTTCAACAAGGCAAAGGCAAGGGTGGCCCGGTTCCCGCAAAGTTTGAAAAAGACTTTCAACGGGCCAAAGCTAAAATTGAGGGGTTTACCCTGACATCACAGCAGTTGAAGGTTAAGTATAAAGGGAGTGCTCCCTTGGATAGGTATGTGCGTGCTGTATCAGCTTTTTGCAGTTCGGACTTTAAAGAAGCCTTAACCGGGATTGATTTGCTGATTGCGGAGTCTCCCAACGATGCTGATTATTGGGACTTAAAAGGGCAGATTCTTTTTGAGTCAGGCCAAATACATGAAGCGGTAAAGTCTTATGAAAAAGCAGTGAAGCTGGATCCGAAGTCACCACTCCTTCGTGAATTGTGGGCCCAAGCGATGCTTGAGTCAGGAGACCCCTCGTATTATCCCAAAGCAGAGCAAGAGCTCTTGCGGGCTGCAAAAGAAGAGCCCTATAGCCCCTTCGTTTGGCATTTGCTGGCGATTGTGTACGGTAAACAAGAAAGGATGGGCCATTCTGCTTTGGCCTTAGCTGAGCGCTACCTTCTTGAGGGCAAGTTCGATGATTCGGCTAACCAGGCGAAGCGAGCCAAGCACTATCTGTCAGAGGGTGACCCGTTGAAATTGCGGGCAGATGACATCCTCAATGAGGTCAAGCGGGTCAAGAAGTTGGGGTAAGGAACCGGCGCTCACATTTCCCTTGACCTTTCTGCCGCTCTGACTATCATGCGACCCATTGGTGCGCCCCTGTGGCGGAACTGGTAGACGCGGCAGACTCAAAATCTGTTGTCCTTTGGACGTGGGAGTTCGAGTCTCCCTGGGGGCACCAATCTATCCGACATATCTACAGTTTCCCCTCACCCTATAACTGCAAAGTTAAGTGTGTTAGGATCTTGTAATAAGTTCAAAAATAAATTGATCATAAAAAACTATGAAAGTGGCAGGAGATGAACAAAAATTGGATAATCACAGGGTTAGTTTCTTTTGTCCTCTCAGGGTGCTCAATAATAGGTGCAGGTGTGAGTGATGCAGATACCCCTAAATATGATGTGATTTCCTCGACAGACGGTATTGAGATACGTCAATACGACCCAATGATCATTGCCGAAGTTGTGGTCCAGGGTGAGAGAAGTGAGGCTATATCCGAAGGCTTCCGTCTTTTGGCTGATTACATTTTTGGTGATAACACGGTAAAAGAGAGCATTGCTATGACGGCTCCAGTGCAGCAACAGGCAAATGAAAAAATCGCAATGACTAGACCTGTTCAACAACAGTCTGCCGGTGATGCTTGGAAAGTCAGCTTCGTTATGCCCTCTAAGTATTTGATGGACACGCTTCCCAAGCCCAATAATGAGAGGGTTGCTATCAAAGAAATTCCTGGAAAAAGATTTGTGACCATAAGATTTTCAGGATTCAACTCAGATGAAAACATTGCCCAACATGAAGAGCAGCTGATGCAGTATATTCTGTCAAATAAAATGAACACAAATGGGCCAGCGAAATACGCTTTTTACAACCCTCCGTGGACAATCCCTTTTTTGAGAAGGAATGAAGTTATGTTTGAGGTGGATCCTCATTCCCCTTAACCTATATCTTAATTCTAGGAGGTTAGAGGGCTTGAATCCAAAGCCTCACCAGTGTTCTCAACTCGAAGACCAAGGTTAAATCAATTGCTTCACAGTTTTAAAGTATTGCTTTGGTCTAAGCACCTGATCCTGTTTTGTCTTTAAGGTAATTGATTGGGGGCCAATCTTATCTAACGCTGCTTGCGTTTCTTGGGCAGCACGTAAATGGGCAAGCTCTTCGATACGCTTCAAACCATGATTTTGGAATGATGATGCTAGTAATGTCTTCTGTGGTGTCAGATTCCGCTGATGATAAATGAGAGGAATTTCAGGATCAGTTATACCCATTGGCTATGCCCCTTATAAATTATGTAATCGTTTACATTGGTCTCTTTATGGGTGCGATAAGTTTTTTACTATTTTTATCCAAACATTTTCAACATCTTCCTACTAAGAGTATAGGAAGTTAATCCCAAATTATAGGTTTTTTAACTCTCTTTCGGTAGAGTGAAAGTCATACAGGGAACCATATTGGAGATGACGATGGCAGAGATCATTGATCTTGATTTTTATAGGAAATTTAGAGTAGCTCTTCCTCTTCGTCAGGAGAAGCTTGCAGCAGTACAAGAAGCCGAAGCCAAGGCAGAGAAGCCAGCATCTAAATCTATGCGTCGATATCGTAAGCATCGTAAATCCCTAAAGCGACCTCTTTATCGCAACCACCCCAATATTCAGGATTAATAACACCCTTCACTCATTCGTCAAACCTTGTTAAGGTGAAGCCAATAAAGAGGGCTTCACAACAGGGAATCTTATGGCGGATCACAAGGACGCTTCTATTATCCGTTTAGTTACAATAGCTTCAGTGAGTGTGGCGACGCTTCTTATCATCATGAAATTCTTTGCTTGGTGGGAAACTCACTCAGTCAGTCTGCAAGCGTCTCTTATTGACTCACTTCTCGATGCAGCTGCGTCTTTGATTAACATGATTGCTGTATGGCACGCCCTGCGACCAGCCGATAAGGAACATCGTTATGGTCACGGTAAAGCTGAATCCTTAGCGGGGTTAGGGCAGTCTATATTCATTGGTGGCTCAGCAGTATGGTTGTTATTTGAAGTCTATGAAAGGTTCCATGAGCGTGAGGTTATTGAGGATACGGGCATAGGCCTTGCCGTTATGGTGATAGCCATTATTATTACTTTGGGTCTCATTTCCTTCCAAAAGTACGTGGTGAGACGTACAGGCTCCACAGCGATTGCTGCTGATATGCTGCATTACCGTTCGGACCTTCTGATCAATATGGCCGTTATTGTGTCGCTCGTCTCTGCTCACTATTTTGCTGTAGATTGGCTCGATCCTATTTTTGGTCTTTTGATCGGCCTCTATATTCTCTGGACCGCGTGGCAGATCATTCAACAGGCCTTTAACGTATTAATGGATTCAGAGATGACGGATGATGAGCGGGATAATATTATTAAAATCGCGAGAAGCCATAAAGAGGTTCAAGATGTTCGTGAGTTACGGACCCGTACGTCTGGTTTACAGCAGTTCTTCGAAGTCTCGTTGGTGCTCGATCCAAAGCTGACGATTGATAAAGCGCATACGATTACCAAAGAGGTCGAGAAGGAGATCACTGCCGAGTATCCTAACAGCGAGACTCTGATTCGGATATTACCGGAGTGATAAAAACTAGCTATTTTTTAATTGGCATCTTTTCTTTTTTGATACTGGACAACCAGCCCGCCGCTGCTGATTTAACTTGGGCGCCTTTGGTGTTCCCTATACAAGTCTATTCTAAGTTGTGGCTCTTGCCCGCGGCATTGCTGATTGAGTGGCCATTTATCAAGAATATTACGGCTTATACTTGGAAGCAGTCGGTGAAACCGCTGATTTGGGCTGGCCTTATAGGTAACCTCGGAGGAGCCTTTCTAACTGGTGCAATAGGGTTCTCTCTGGAAATAGCTCTGGTGTATATCAATTTTGAATGGCCCAGTGATTACTGGCCTCTATACGTATTTTGTCCCATAATCATTGTTCCTACACTGGTGACCATTAAACTAGCTGTTTTGAAGTTACTGTATGGCAAAGACATAGTAGCTAATTTGCAGAACATCCTGACTCTGTGCGTCGCCCAAATCCTGATTTTCTCCATGTATTTAAACGCTTATCACTACCTGCCAACACCATAAGTCATCAGTTATAGTCGATTAACATAAGTTGGCTATAATCTCTGAAATCTCAGGGATCCGGGACTCAGAAAGCATGGCTGACTTCTATATTTCAACATTCTATGTTAACCCACTGATGTTATTATGATAAATAATATCTCTCATGGAGATTGTGATGTTCCGGTCATTTGCACAGAGAAATGCATATCTTTTTCTAGGGTTGTTAGCCCTTAGTTCCCCAGCATGCGCGCAATTTCTAGTAGTAAGTGATAGCCCAATCGTCGATCCCATCTATCTTTTGGCCTTTATACCTCTAACACTGCTTTTTGAATGGCCGTTTATAAAAAAGATCACAGGCCGGTCCTGGTCAGGATCCTTGTTACCTTTGTTTGTGATGAATATCATAGGTTTGCCAATAGGAGCTGGTTTAGTTATTGGTCCATGGCTTGTGATTTTGGTACTTGGTGTGATAGGAATTATCCCTGGGTACATCTATTTGTTCTTTACGTACTGTATTTTGCCTATAGCCTTGGTACCTGCAATTGCAGGTGGGGAATTGGTTACAGCCAAAATATTCTTTTGGTCAAGCATCAAGGGTGATCTGAAGGATTATATTATGTTGTGCGTGGCCCAGATTATTAAATTGAGTCTTGTTTTATTAGCCGTTCTTTTGGAAACGGGGTCAATAGGCTAGGGGCTGGGTTTCAAAATTCTTGCGTCCAAAAAAAGATTGGTCGGGGATCATCAAGTTGATTTAGAACAAGCGTTATAAATTCTCAGAACTTATAGCGTAGATAGACTTGTGCATCCCCGTGATAGGTATGAAACACCTTTTCGAAGCAGTTGTCAATCTAGGTTTTTGAAAGTGTGTAGGTTCAATACATATGAGACTCATGCAGCCTCTCGATAGGAATCATTAATATACTCACAAGGAGTCATCATTTTCAAGTTCGCATGCGGCCTGTAAGAGTTATATTTATGAACAGCTTTTTGCAGCTCATGGTT
>CAJQNC010000062.1 GCA_905479605.1 uncultured Alphaproteobacteria bacterium
GATGTGCAGCGTTATATCGAGGAACAGGAAGAACATCACAAAAAAGATGACTTTAGGATTTCAGAATTCTAGGGTTTACCCTTTTAATCTACTTTCCAAGCATTAATCAAACCAACGGCTTTAGCCGGTGAGTGGTTGATAAATAGCCTAATTCATCAGGGATGAATCGTAGGGACTATCTAATGAAAAGGGTGGGATCAAGGCCTCGACTGTCTCTTTGGTCTCTGTTTCAAAAACATAACGGCCTAACATCACTCCAGAAGGAGTTGATAGTGGGGTTCCACTCACATAACTAAAAGAATCACCAGGTTGCAAGATTGGTTGCTCACCCACAACGCCCTCACCGGAAACCTCATGGATCAAGCCATGGGAATCAGTGATCAGCCATTGGCGCTCAATGAGTTGAATGGTGTCGCTTCGATCATTTTCAATAGAAACCTGATAGGACCACACGTAGTGATTCTCTGTTGGATCTGATTCCTCATCTAAGAAGAATGGTTCAACATGCACAGTGATATCGTCTGTTTCTTGCGTATACATAAGGAAATACTAACACGTTCTAATTAGTGCGGAAATAGTTTTTCAATCAAGCTTGTGTCCACATCGCCCGATTTAGAGTGACGCAAAGTTTATTCTTGCCTTTCCAACTCAGCCTGGTTTGTCTCATTGAGCTTTGACTTACCTGTTTTACAACGGCCTCTATGGGTAATAATGCGCTTCATAGATGCTTGATCTCCCACCTACATGTGATCGAAATCTTTCCTTAGTTGCTATTGTTTTCATTGAAGCGATTGAGACATTTTAGGCTAAGTGAAGATTAAATCGAGTTCTAATCCTTGCGGGCATTGTACATCTACGTTAAAGTTGATTTGTTTTTCAAGACCTACGCAAGGATATATTATGATTACCCTGAGGCGCAGTTTGCCTCTAAGCATACCCCCACATCTCATTCCTATTATCTTAATGATAATAGCAACTCTACTCACCAGCATAGCTATGGTATTTAATAAATTGCTTGTGATGGGTGATCACCCCCCTAGCCAGATTATCTTTTGGCGAAGTATATTTACCATTATCCCTCTGGTTTTTCTGATTAAAAGACAGGGAGGTCTTCAATCATTGAAATCATCGCGGCCCAAGCTTCTTAGATTAAGAGGAATCATGGGGCTTTGTTCTATGGTAGCCTACTGCTATTCACTCGAGGAGCTTTCAATTTTTTCTGCCGAAAGCCTTTTACACCTTGAGCCTATCCTCGTTCTTCTTTTGGCTACGATCTTATTACGCGAACGTCCCCACAAAAACACTTTCATTGCAGCAGGGTTTTCCATTGCTGGTGTGGCTATAATGATGACACCAGGCTCAGATGTCGCTTCATTTGGCGGCTTCTTAGCTTTTTCCTCAGCTACATTTTATGCTTTTGAAATAATTCTCACGCGAGTTATACGTAAAAGTGCAACTTCCATTACAATATTTACACACTATACACTGATTTGCCTGCTTGGGAGTTGTGCCCTTTTCTTAAGTGAAGGCTTCTATTGGCCAACCCTGAATGATCTACTCGTCTTCGCTCTCATTGCCGCAATAAACACAGGCATAAACTTATCCTTCACAGAGGCCCTGCGGCGCGCACCCGCATCTAAGCTGGCACCCCTAGAATATCTTACCCTAGCATGGGTAACAATTTGGCAAATTCAAATATGGGGTCAATTACCCACACTTGCAGTTGCCATTGGCTCGATCACCATCCTTGCCAGTGGACTTTGGATCCTTACTCAAGAAGCCAAGAGAAAAAGGAAAGTCTGTGCCTAGCTTTGAATTTGTGTGGGTGACCAGTAGTCAGTAACCTCTCCCATATGCCAATCCAAATCAGACCAATTATCAATATCGATTTGAAAAACGCAAAGACTACAAGGAGAAAAGCCCTGCAGTAAAGGCTCAGGAGCCTTCATCGCCATACGCATCGCAAAAAACGCCACACCTGGGTTATGCCCCACCCACAAAACATTATCGAAAGGCTCATTAAGACCTTGGATAGTTTGAAGCATTTTATCTTCTTCTATACCGTAGAAATTGTTTGAAATAAGAACGTTATCGGTAACCAATGAACTTTGTAAGTAATTCAAAGTTTGCTCGGTTCGAACAGCCGCAGAACACATAACGAAATCGAGTTCATAGGCTTGCTTTTTCCAGTATGCTGCCAACTCTTGCGCTTGCTTGATTCCTTCAGGGCTAAGCCTTCGGGTAAAATCTCTATCAACGGACCTTGGTTCAGCTTTAGCATGGCGGAGCAAGTAGAAAGTTTTCATATAATCCTGCTTTAAATGAATATTAATTTATTAAGGTCTATAATATCATCGGAGGCCTAAGATGTCACATAAGAAGTCTTATAAAAAGGACATGTACATAAACCGCGAACTGTCTTGGTTGGCTTTTAATGAACGCGTTCTTGCTCAATCCCAACGTAATACAACACCTCTACTTGAGCGACTTCGTTTCATTGCTATTTCTGGAAAAAACCTTGATGAGTTTTATATGGTTCGCGTTGCGGGGCTATGCAACCAAATGGCTGCGGGCATACGCCAATCTTCCGACAACTACGAAGATCTCTCTAGTTTATTGGAAGAAATTCATGAACGCTCTTCAAGACTTATGCATACTCAACAGACACAGCTGCGTCAGCTAGAAGAAGAATTAGCTAAGGAACGTATAGAAATTATCCGTGACCCAGATAGCTTGAGCCGAAATGATAAAAAGTGGCTTAAGAGCTACTTTCACAACAATATATTTCCTATTTTAACTCCTTTAGCTATCGATCCTGCTCATCCATTCCCCTTTATTCCAAATTTAGCTCTTGCCATCGCCGTTGAATTAATAGGCAAGAAAAGCAAGACCCTAAAGGCATTAATTCCAGTTCCCACACAAATTCGTCGTTTCCATCGGCTTCCCGGTAAAACCTATCGTTATATGACCACAGAAGCCATCATCCTGATGTTCATGGAAGAACTGTTTCCAAACTTCACTATTGAATCACAGGGGTGCATTCGTGTACTCCGTGACAGTGAAATTGAAATGCACGACGAATCAGAAGACTTCGTGCGCTACTTTGAGAACTCACTCAAAAAGCGCAAGCGTGGTGCGGTTATATTACTTATGGTTGAGAAAACCATGCCTCGCCAACTACTAGATTTCGTCAAAGGTGGCTTGGAATTAGAAATTGGCGAGGTTATCGCCATTGAAGGAATTCTTGGGTTAGCTGATATTGATCAGGTGCTGAACTCAAGTCACCAAGATCTCAAGTATCCAGTTTATACAGAACGCCATCCCGAACGAATCAAAGAGTTCGGTGGAAGCTGCCTCAGGGCCATTCGTCAAAAAGATATCATTGTCCATCATCCCTTTGAAAGCTTTGATGTTGTTGTACAATTCCTGCATGAGGCGGCTCGGGACCCCAATGTTGTCTCGATCAAGCAAACATTGTATCGGACATCAAATGAGTCACCTATTGTAGAAGCTCTCATTGAAGCGGCTGAGAATGGTAAATCCGTCACTGCTGTTGTCGAAATCAAAGCAAGATTTGACGAGCTAGCGAATCTAAAATGGGCTCAGGATATGGAGCGCGCAGGTATTGTGATCTTGTATGGACTATTAGGACTCAAGACACATGCAAAGATCTCAGTGGTCACACGCAAGGAAGAAGGTGGACTTAAAACCTACTGTCACTTTGGAACAGGAAACTATCACCCTGTGACAGCCAAAACCTACGTTGACCTTTCTTTGTTCACAGCTGATCCGCAAATGGGACAAGACGCTCTCAAGATCTTTAATTACATTACAGGTTATGCCACACCGGAAAAAATGGCAAAGCTCTCTTACTCACCCCATACACTAAAGCCAACTCTCCTTAAAGATATACGCAAAGAAATGGAGAATGCGAAAGTAGGGCTTCCTGCAGCTATTTGGCTAAAGGTCAACTCTATTGTCGATAAGTCGATCATCAACGCCCTCTACAAGGCCTCCCAAGCAGGTGTACAAATAGACATGATTGTGCGCGGAATCTGTTGTTTGCGACCCGGCGTCCCCGGTATCTCCGATAATATTGGCGTAAAAAGCATTGTAGGTCGCTTCCTGGAACATGGCCGTATCTTCTGTTTTGCCAATGGACAACCCATTCCGTCTAACGAGACGAAAGTCTATATATCCTCGGCAGATCTCATGCCACGTAATTTAGATTGGCGCGTTGAAACATTAATTCCCATTGAAAATGAAACGGTGAAAGCGCAAGTAGTCGAGCAAATTATGCTGGCTTATATGAGAGACACATTTAATAGCTGGCATCTTCTTGAGGACGGCATCTATCAACATGCACGACCAGATAAAAAACCCTTTAATGCACACCGCTACTTCCTCGAAAACCCCAGTCTTTCGGGTCAAGGCCAACTTCGCAAGAAGCAACGTACGACGATTAAAGAATAAGCAGAATCACTTTATCAAGATTTCATAAAGATTAATGATATGCCTGATCTAGCTCTCAGTAGGATCAATCCAACCAATATTCCCATCAGTGCGGCGATAAACTACGTTCAAGCGGCCATGAGCCTCATTGTGGAAAATGATGGCTTGTTGATCAGCTAAATCCATATGCATAACGGCTTCACCTACGGTAAGGTGCGGGATGTCCATCTTTGTCTCAGCAATAATAAGTGGGAAATCCTGCTCAGGTTTACTTGTGCTCTCTTCCTCTGCGCCAGGATTCAGAACATACTGAAGTGCAGGACCTTTTTGGAAATCCACATCGCGCTTTTTCTGGTGGTCAATCAGGCGAGACTTATGCTTGCGAATACGCTTTTCTAGAACTTGTATGGCGTTGTCTACACTGAAATGGGCGTCATCTGACTCAGCATGGGCTCTCAAATAAACTTCACGGCCAAGGTGAATGTCGAACTCAGCACGAATGGTGTGACCGGACTTCGAAATAACCAAACTGCCTTCTAAAGGTTCTAGTGAATATTTTTCAATCAATTCACTAAGCTTCTCCTCGGAATGAACACGTAGAGCTTCACCAATATCAATTTTTTTGCCTGTAATCTGAATTTGCACAGAAGTACCCTTTCTAATTTTTTTTCGTTAACATAAGAGTACTTTGCTGCAGGCAAGGCGTCAATTGAGAATATCAATTCATATATAGAATTTATCTCGAGAAAGCCTGGATCTAAGAGCTTTCTATAGCCCCTATTATTCGGTAGACAGCCTTTAACTGGTCTTTATGATGGGATTCGACGTTAAAATGTCCCGTTGATATCCCATATGAAATAATATGCAATGAATCTCCAAACCAGCCTTCAAACTGCCCCAAAATAATTGAATTATCTTGGTGAATTGCCAAAACAGAACAATTCTTTGACAACGGTTTAGAGGGATGAACCAGAATTTGATCACCTTCCTTATACTTAAGTTCAAAATAGTTTGAACCGATATATACAGCAAATGCTGAAGCGACTTGGGTGAGCGGAATAGGCCGGTAGGTCCAATCTATTGGAGTATCGCGATTCAGGTAAAGAAGCTCTGGTGATGGACTCACCTCATCTCGTGGAATGTTTTCAAGCTCTTGCACGGCTGTTAATTTATATACAGGAAGATCCTTTTGGGAAGAGTTATATGTTAAATTACCCCCAGAAAGATCAGCACCACTTTCATTTTGCCACCCCTCACCTTGCAAAAGCTGTGCGGGAGGGCAATGCAACACCGACGATAACTTTTGTATAAGGTCCGTATTCAAACGCCTATCACCAGCCTCCAAACGTGACAGGTACGATGGGGAAATCGCTGCTAGTTGAGACAGATGCTCAAGTGTAAACCCCTTTGTCTTACGCAAGGTTCGCAAATTACTCATTGGTGGGTTTGTTTTCTTGAGAAACTCCGAGCCTCTTTGCTTGTAAGTCGCTAATCTCCGTGCTTGTTCATCATCATTTGAAGGAGAAATTACACTATCGTCATCATCCCGGATATCGGGTGATTCCCCCTGATATAGCTTACCCATTTCTTAATCCCGTTTCTTTGTCTTTTTTTGACCCTTTACTTGACAGCTAGTCAAATCTAGTTATTTTTATATCCAACTATTTTGATATACGACCTATACATTATATCTATAGTTTGCCACAAGCCCATTTTTACTTTTTCGCAAAAAAAATTTTTGGGTTGAAAAAAACTAAATAAATCAAACCTTACTGTTACATTTAAAACACTATAAATTTGAATAAGTTGCTAACCAGAACTTCAAATATCTAACATATTTATAGACTATTAATATCATATCACGACCTTGCCATCATTTATATTCAAGAAGCTTCTCACCCTATTGCCAAGCTGATTTATTTCGATATATTGAGAAACTTATAATCTAATGATTCAGGGTAAAGAATAATGAAAAAAAAGCTTATCTCCTTCGCTTGCGCCACTCTCATCAGTACGGCTGCCTCGGCACATACGCAACTCCATTGCAGGACCGCTCCCTCATGGTGGGAAAAAGGCTGGAACGCCTCTCTATTTGCTGGCTTACTAACTACTGAAAATAATTCGGATTTCTTTACGGGTAAAACTAAATTCGAAGATAGTTACCCCGTGGGGTTTGCAGTAGGCAAGAAACTTACCCCAGTTGTCGAAGGGCAATTAGATTTTGAGATTGAATCTCAATTTGTTCAACATACAGGCAAGCAAACTCACCAGGAGTTCCAACCGTTTGTATTTTTCCTAAGGTGGGTTGATTTTCCATGGAACGATTATGTTAAAACATCCTTTGCCGTTGGTGATGGCTTAAGTGTCGCGACTGAAAAGCCTAAACTGGAAGTCAAAAAGCGAGGCCGCAAGAAATCAAATGCCCCGCTTAACTATGTACTTCTTGAACTCACCTTTGCGGATCCTGACACCCCTGAATGGGATGGCTTCATTCGATATCACCACAGGTCCGGGATGTTTGGTACATATAACAATACCTGGGACGCTTCAACTGCGTTCATGATTGGAGTTAAGAGGCACTTTTAACGAGCGAAGCGCTATCGGTGCTGTGGGTTTTTCCTTGACAGCACTGATCAGCTTTCTATACTCGACCCTATGATGAATTTAGTTAACACAAAGCTTTATAAAATTTTATTCAAGCGCAGATTTGCTGCGTAATACACTCTAATATTATTTTTATTTCACATCACCTAACCCTTAAAACTTTGAGAAAACCATGTTCATTGACACCCTCTTTTCAGCTCTCACAGAAGTTGACGATTTCTTTTGGGGATATATAGGTTTCACCGCCCTGATCGCTGCAGGGCTGTATTTCACTATTAAATCCAATTTCTATCAATTTGCAGTCATCGCACGCCCCATTAAAACCCTATATGCTATTCAAATGCTGTCAAAAGATGGCAAAGGGCTTAATCCTTTCCGCCTCTACTTCGCCTCAGTAGGAGGAATGGTTGGTCTTGGAAATATTGTGGGCGTAATTACCGCCATTCTTATTGGAGGCCCAGGAGCTCTATTTTGGCTTTGGATTGCTGCCTTTGCTGGAATGCTGATCAAATACGCTGAAATCTTCTTGGGGATGAAATATCGTGTCCCAGATGGTCGTGGTGGCTATGACGGGGGACCGATGCTTTATTTAGCTGAAGCCTTTAAGTCTCCATTCCTTAAAAGGGCTGTACCCCTGTTGTTTTGTGGACTCCTGGTGTTCTACAGCGTTGAAGTCTTCCAGTTTGTTGTAGTTGTCGATACAATTTCCAATACATGGAATTTGGATCGTACAATCGTTATGTTACTGTTCTTAGGGCTATGCCTCTATGGGGGTCTTGGCGGTATCAGGCGCCTGGCAAATATTGCTTCTACTCTCATGCCTATTTTCATCGTAGGGTATCTAGGGATCGCATTCTACGTTGTCGGCATATACTTATTTTCAGATCCCGCAGCATTTATCACCATGATACAAGATGTATTTGTCTCAGCTTTTACAGGACATGCCGCCACAGGAGGGTTTGTCGGCAGTAGTCTTATCATGGCAATTCAAATGGGTACCTCAAGAGCCGTCTATTCAGGAGATTTAGGAATAGGCTACGACTCGATTATCCAAAGTGAATCTCGCGCAAAGTCACCTGAGATCCAGGCAACTCTATCCATCTTTGGCGTCCTCACAGATATGGTTATTTGTACCCTGAGCATACTTGTCGTTTTGACAACTGGCGTCTGGAGTCAAGGAGTGTCAGCAGACCAAGCGATCAGCATTGCCTTTGCCCAACACATCCCTGGAGCCGAACATTTTGTTGCCCTTTTACTCATAGTCGCTGGCTATTCCACACTCATTGCCTACTTAGCGGTAGGAAATAAAATTCTGCGAAGAGTTGGAGGAAATCGGGGATTCTGGATATATTTAATTTACTCTGCCACCACCTTCATGGCTTTCTCCTACCTTCCACAAGAGAAAATATACCTGCTGATGACCCTTTCTGGTGGCCTTTTGGTAATTACCAACTTGAGTGGAATCTGGAACCTCAGAAGTAACATCTCATTTAACAAGCTTAATGTAGCTACAATAAAGAACGTAAAAAAAAGCCGGACGTAAGCAACGCCCGACTTTCGTCAATATGATAAAACTTTATAAATAGACGTAGAATTGCTCTCAGATTAAGCAGCCTTCTTGCGACTAAAGTGGACAGCTTCTTTCAGACATTGTGATGGACGAAACGTAATCACACGCCTTGGAGAAATTACAGCTTCCTCTCCTGTTTTAGGATTACGGCCGATACGTTGAGATTTCTCACGCACAATAAAAGAACCGAATGATGAAACCTTAACACCATTTCCTTGGACAGCCGCATCAATCAACTCAGTCAAAAGCTCCTCAAGAACTTCTGTTGCTAGACTGCGAGGCAAGTTTATTTCTTTTATTAACGAATCTACGATATCTGCACGCGTAAGTGTTCTACTCATTTTGTCTCCCTTTCCGTACTTAACCTTTTGCGGTTAATTATTTTTTATTATGTGAACTGTACCCCCAAAAAAATTAACTTTAAGTTAATAAATTGTTAACGAATGAAAGATGGTATTTGCAGCATTTTTTGCTATCCACCACTTCCTAACAACAATTAATAGTAACAATACCATATTAAGCTACTATATTCCAACGGTTAAAAACCCACGCTTGTTGGAAGTGATTTATAGAATCATCTGAATAAGTCCGCATTCGCGTAGTTTTTTCAGGTCAGAAGAGTTGCCCAGTCTTTAACTGTGAGTTTTATGAAGTACGAGCCCCCGATTTGGGGGATTTTTTA
>CAJQNC010000063.1 GCA_905479605.1 uncultured Alphaproteobacteria bacterium
GTACTTCGTGCAAAACACGACGTGATATTTTAAGTCATACAGGCTATGAGATCCATGACGATATTCCATAGAAAACACTATACTAAAGTGTTCGCCTAAAGGCGAGGGTGTTAACCCTATCCCACTCAACTACATAAATAAAATCTTTTTATTCATCATCGCCTCAATCTTACATTAGTATTATAACATAAAATAATTAATTAATAGAGTCATAGGATGATACCCTCTATTGGATGCGTGCGAGATAAAAACCTTTTTGCAATAGCTCTAAGAAACCCCACCCATCTCACAAATAATCTTCCAACTCTCAGCAGGAACCGGTGAGACTGATAACCGACCCTGACGAACCAGAGCCAGCTCATGCAGCCGTGGATCAGCTTTAATCTCAGCAAGAGACACTGGCTTCACAAAAGGCTTCACCATCTTCACATCTACCATACCAAAGCGGCCGTTAGGATCTGTATGGTCCGGGTAGTATTCTTTGACAACTTCTACAATGCCCACGATTTGCTTCTCATTGACCGAGTGATAGAAGAACCCTAGATCCCCTACCTTCATCGCTTTCATATTATTAGAGGCCTGATAGTTACGAACCCCATCCCAGTGTTCCGTCACCTTCTTAACTTGATCATCCCAAGACCAGGTGCTGGGTTCGGATTTAAATAGCCAATAATTCATTTACGCAGCCTCCTCTTTCAGTGGGCGTGAGAGGATGTCTCCCATCAGATCCTCCAGGCGCTCTTGGTTGTTGATGAGGCGGTGAATGGCAAAGGTGATTGGCATTTCTACCTCATATCGCTCGGCTAATTCCACAGCTGATTTTACTGTGAATACCCCTTCAGTGAGAGTGTCTTTCCCAAGAAGTTCCTCAAGCGGGATGCCTTTACCAATGGCTTGTCCGAAGGACATGTTCCGAGACTTAGTGCTGAGAGCCGTAAGCGTCAAATCTCCAATTCCTGAGAGTCCCATAAAGGTTTCCGGTTTGCCGCCCATAGCCACACCCAAGCGAGATATCTCGGCAATTCCACGGGTAAGAGTCGCTGCTCGAGCATTATGTCCTAGGTCCATACCATCCAGGATACCGCAGGCAATGGCGATGACATTCTTGAGTGCCCCTCCCAGCTGGGTACCAATTATGTCAGTAGAAAGATAGGGCCTGAAGTGAGTGCTGTTAAATTGCTTGCAGATTTGCTCAGCCAATGCTGCATGTTCTGAAGCTATAGTTACGGCTGTAGGCAGGTTTTGCCCCACCTCAACCGCAAAGCTAGGGCCGGATAAAGCGGCTAATGGATTGAGATTAAGCACTTCACTGACAACTTGAGACATAAGCTGGTTGGTAATATTCTCAATTCCCTTAGAGGTGATCACCACCGGCGCAGCTTCTTTCATAAAGGGGCGAATATACTGACACACCTCGCGCATCTTCTGAGCGGGTGGGGCCAACACCACCACGTCCGCATCTTGGCAGGCTTGATGGGTATCGCTAGAGATTTCAATATCCTCAGGAATCATCACATCGGGTAATTTGCTGATATGCATGCGCTTATCTCGCAGCATGTTGACTTCATCCTCAAAGGGAGACCACAAAGTCACAGAGTTGTCTCCTCTGTGGGCAGCCAAAGCTAATGCTGTGCCCCATGCGCCTGCACCAATAACTGTAATATGAGCCAAGGTTCTCTCCTCTCTAATCGTAGTGAATATCTTCTAGTGGCCACCGAGGTCGGGGCATAAAGTCCAGGCTATTCTGCCGTCCTAAACGGAAATGTTCAACCCCCGCCCATGCAATCATGGCTCCATTATCCACACATAATTCTATAGGTGGAGTAAATAAAGGCACATGCTGATCCTTAGTAACCCCGTGGAGCCGCTCACGTATATACTGATTCGCTGCCACACCACCACCAGTGACAAGCGCTGTGATCTTGGGTTCTTTTTCCCGTGCCATCTGAAAGGCTTGCAGGGTCCGATCACAGAGGATATCAGAAATAGTCTTCTGAAAAGAAGCACAAAAGTCCCATAAATCCTGATCCTCAAAGGGCCCTTCGTTCTGGATCAACTGGCGGGCTGCTGTTTTCAATCCTGAGAATGAAAAATTACAATGGGGTTGTTTATGAAGAGGCTTAGGCAGGGAAAAGCGCTTTTCATTCCCCTTTTTAGCAAGCTTCTCGATTTGTGGACCTGCAGGATATCCTAAGCCTAGCAGCTTACCGGTTTTATCAAAGGCCTCACCCACAGCATCGTCAATCGTACTGCCCAGATGAGTATATTCAGCCGGAGCATGGACAATGACAAATTGGCAGTGTCCCCCTGAAACAAGAAGTAACAGATAGGGAAAATTTACATCATGGGTCAGGCGAGCCGTTAATGCGTGAGCCTCTAAGTGGTTGATGGCCAAGTACGGCAGGTTATGCGCGAGGGCAATTCCCTTCGCAAACATGGTGCCCACAATGACACCTCCTATGAGTCCTGGTCCTGCTGTCGCCGCCACAGCGTCCAAGTCTTCGTACTTCATTTGGGCTTTAAGCATGGCCGCTTCCACCACCGTTTGGATTTGTTCCAGATGAGCCCGAGCCGCAATTTCAGGAACCACGCCACCATAGGCCTGGTGTTGAATCAATTGTGTATATGTTTCATTGCTGAGAATATTTTTGTCGCTGGTGACAACGGCTGCTGAGGTGTCATCGCAACTGGATTCAATTCCCAATATAGTTATGCTCTTCATGAAGCTGTTGAAACACTTTCTTTCCCTCTAGGCAAGCGAAAAGAAAACCCTTAATGTATCGCCCATGAAAACAAAAATAAGAATAGGCACTCGTTCAAGTCCTTTAGCTATGGCCCAAGCTCACGAGGTAGAAATGTACCTGTTAGCGGCTCACCCTCACTTGATCGGCCATATTGAGATTGTTCAGATTACGACGACAGGCGATAAACTCACTGAACAGTCCTTGGCAGAGGTAGGCGGAAAAGCACTTTTTACCAAAGAAATTGAGGAAGCTCTGCTTGCAGGAGAAATTGATCTTGCAGTTCATTCCATGAAGGATGTTCCAGTAGAGACACCCCCAGGTCTCATTTTTCCGTGTGTGTTAGCTCGTGAAGATCCTCGAGATGCTATCATTACTCGAGGTGGGCTGTCTTTGGATGAATTTCCAGCAGGAACCAAAGTGGGTACGGCATCTCTGCGAAGGCAGTCCCAAATGCTAGTGAAATACCCCCATTTTGAGATAGTGATCCTGCGGGGTAATGTAGGGACTCGCCTGAGAAAAATTGAAGCCGGAGATGCCGACATCACTCTTCTTGCTATGGCAGGTCTAAACCGCCTTGGTTTATCTCATCTGGCAACTATGGTTTATGAGGTGGATGACTTTATTCCTTGTGTGGGGCAAGGTGCTTTAGGCTTACAGTGCCGGGAAGACGATGAGCAAATCCAATCATTTGTTTTCGACATAAATGATGTCGATACCGCAGTGTGTGTGCAAGCTGAGCGAGCCTTCATGGAGCGTCTTGAGGGGTCTTGTCGCACACCAATGGGCGCCTACGCTGAAGTTTTTGGACAAGTTCTTACTCTGCGTGCTTTTAAGAGCGAGCCCGATGGTAGTAAGTTTGAGAAAGTATTTTTGGAAGGCGTCCGAGGGGAGGCGAGGGAGCTCGGTTATCGTGCGGCTGAGCAGGTGTTGCTCAAGTCATGACCCATGTTCTTCTCACACGTTTGCTCGAGGATAGTCTCGCAGTTGCTCGAGAGTTACAGGCGATGGCGGTAGAGGCTACGATTATCCCTCTGCAAGGAGTCAATTTCTTCCCTATAATCACCCATTTGGATGACATACAAGCCCTTGTTTTCACCAGTAAAAATGGTGTGCGCGCATTCTGTCATTCCTACCCTCAGCGAGATATGATCGTTTACTGTGTTGGTGATGGTACGGCTGAACTCTCTCTAAAATCAGGTTTTAAAAGAGTTCATTCCGCCAAGGGGAATCTTCATAACCTTGTGGACCTCTTGAAGGACAAATGCAATCCATCTGGGAGAATGCTTTTGTATGTTTCAGGTAAGGATATAAGTCAGAACCTTGGGGACCTGTTGCCCGATTATCCCATACAGCGAATCATAGGCTATGAGATTAAGGACCAGTTTGAGTTGACTGAATCTGACATTCAGGCGCTTTCAAATCCCAGCATTACTCACGTATGTCTTTTTTCTAACAAAAGTGGTGAAAGATTTGTTAAGCTCATCAAGAAATATAAATGTGAGGAAACTTGCAAGGGGCGGATATGTGTTACCTTCAGTGAGGAGGTAGCCAGCCAGGTGGGACACTTGCCTTGGGAGGCCATTAAGACTCTGGATCACCCATCCCTTGACGCAATGTTTGAATATATCGATGACATCAATAAAGAAGACTAAAACCAACTCTCAACAAAATACGGCTCAAGTCGTCAAAAAGCGTACATTTGGTGGTAAGCTGATCCTTGTCGCATTATTAGGTGTTCTCATCATTGTTATAGTGGTGGGGGCAGCCATTTTTTGGGAGAAAGAGCTTGAGCCTATGGTAGGTGTAGACTTACCAGATGAGGTCCAAGAAACTTCGGAAAGCAGCTCGATTATTCCGTATATCTGTGAGCAAGACCCTGAAAGCTGTGACAGCGCTCCCCTGACTTTTCGTGGCGCAGAAAATGCTCTTCAAGAGCAAGCGCTTGAAAAAGCACCTTCCTCTAGCATGACTCCTTTGACTGAACCGAACGCAGATCCTGACGAGACGACTACCTCTTCCAATCAAGGTGCTCCTGTAGTGAAGTACCCTTCTGAAGCGAGATCAGAAGTAGCTGAAGGAGGTATAAGCCAAACTTTTGAGTTCGTCTCAATCCTTCGTGACTTAGAAGATAAGCTGGGGGTTGTGGATGAAATTCTCGACGAATTTGATCCACTCAAGCATGAAGTCGAAATGTTACGGTTTATTGTTTTGATTCAAAGTACAAAAGATGGGTCAATTCCATTCGAGTTGCTTGTACAGAGCTTGGCTAAATCATCAGATTTTAATTTACAAAAATTAGCAACTGATCTACCTCAACAAGGACGTATCATTCCTTTCCCGCAGCTTTCATTGCAAGTTGTTGAAAAGAAGGCCGTGAAACCCACTACTGCTCGCACAAACGATGCACAGGCATGGTGGAATGAATTCTTGGATTGGGTCTCATCGATTGTGGAAATTAAGACACCTGCTGATGTGGAAGAAGGCCAGAAAGTGATAGCATTCAAAGAGGCTGCGCTATCAGGTCAGTACGCTTATGCTGTAACCCTCTATGGAAAGATGGATGAGTCCAAACAGCAGCAATACGAGCCGTGGCTGCAGCAAATCCAAAAGCAAGCTGCGCTTGAACTTCTGCGGCTTGTATTTCTGCAACAACTGCAAGAAGGAGTTTAAAGTATGTTTCGCATTGTCTTTATTCTCATTGGCGCAGTTATCCTTTCTGGAGCAGCTTATTGGTTTTTGACCAACCCAGGAATTGTGACCCTTAGTTGGTTTGGTTTTGAAATGCAATTACCCATTTCCTTAGTGGTTATAGGTCTTATACTAGTCTTCCTAGTGTTAATCTTCTTACGTAAGATTATCATGTGGATCATTCTTTTGCCTTACAGAATCAGTGACAAGATGAGGGCACGCAAGAAGGTAAAGGCAGAGCAAGAGCTCATGCTGCTTGTTCGCGCTGTTTATGCTGAAAATGTACCTGAAGCTCTCAAGCATATGAAACGGGCCAAGAATGTTATGGCTGAAGACCCCTTTTATTTATGGTTCTCTGCTCTAGCCCAGGGAATGGCTAATCTACACATGGATGAAAGTAAATCACTTGCGAAACTCATGGAGAAAGCCCCATTTCTGGCTTTGCGTGGTCAAGTAGAGGCTGCTCAGCGTCGTAAGGACTTTCAATCAGCCCATGAATATCTGGAAAAAGCCCGGGAGATTGATCCGAATTCTGGCTGGGTGCTAAAACAGCTTTTTGAACATTGTAAAAAAAGCAAACAATATACTGAGGCTGAAGCGACTTTGGACAAGCTTGAAGACTTAAAATTCTTTAGCAACAAGAATGGTAGGTTCGAATTAGCTAAACTCTATGAGATTATGATTGATGATCCTGATTTGCCTGAGCAACAGCGAGAAGAAGCTCTTCGAAAGGCCCACTACTTAGACCCTTCTTTAAACCATGTAACTGAAGAATTTGCTTCGGTCTTGATGGCCAAAGGGCACCAATCTTATAGCATTTTAGTATACTAATTACAGAATATATGCTATAAAAGTAGGCATGACCTACGGATACTCCATTGAGCTAAGAGCTCGGGCGATGTCTTTCCTGGATTCTGGAAAGTCTCGCAAAGACGTGTGTGAAACCTTCA
>CAJQNC010000064.1 GCA_905479605.1 uncultured Alphaproteobacteria bacterium
TGTGCAGCGTTATATCGAGGAACAGGAAGAACATCACAAAAAAGATGACTTTAGGATTTCAGAATTCTAGGGTTTACCCTTTTAATCTACTTTCCAAGCATTAATCAAACCAACGGCTTTAGCCGGTGAGTGGTTGATTTAACATCCCTAATAATAGCTAGTATGAAGGAGTTTTTATGAGACATATTAAGCTATGTATTTGCGATCTTATGTGTTGTGTTTGCATACAACTCTCAGCTCCATGCTGGTTTTGTTCCAGATGCTGATCAAATGGAAGAGGCAACTCATCCTGCGGTTTGGAAAATTATAGAGAAAGAGGATAAATTTACGCCTCCAGGAGCTGTAGAGAGGCGTGGCTCCGCCGTTGTTTTCTATCAAGATTCAGGGAGAATTTTAGCTCTTTCCGGGGCTCATTGCTTTATTGATTCAAATCATTGGTCTGACGAAAAGTTATGGTTTTTACGCCCTCATGATAGTTATGATCAAATCCCAATCCGAATGAAGAAGGGCGACTTATTGGGATTAATAGTTCTGGTCCCCTCATAATATTACAAGAGAATCCAGGCTGGATGGCTTCTACCAAGAGGCTATGGAAATTACTTCAGGATGGATATACTTACTATAGTCCTGAAAACGGGATAAGTGATGAAGTCTTCCTGAAATTTATAGCTGATGGTGATTTTAGCGTCCATACAAGTGTCGCAGATTTTATCCCATGGATCGAGAAACATGCGGGAATACGAATCTTAGATGTTTCTGAAGCTTAGTAAAAGATCACATTCTCTTCACTTTTCCTGTTGCATAAACCCCGTGGGGATATTATTAAATGAACCCACGGGGTCATAGCTCAGTTGGGAGAGCGCTACAATGGCATTGTAGAGGTCGGCGGTTCGATTCCGCCTGGCTCCACCACATCAGAAGGGGGTGCTCATGCAGTCATCCACAGAATTTCATCAACGTGCAGATCAGAAGCTCGAGGCTCTGCAGGATTGGATTGAAACTTTATTAGAAGATGCTGACGTGGATCTTTTGGATGAGGCTCTTACGGTGATTTTAACCTCCGGACAGCAATACATCATCAACAAACATGCCCCGACACAGCAGATTTGGGTCGCATCTCCCGTTTCCGGGGCTCATCACTTTCGCTATGATGAACAAGTTGATGTTTGGTGCAATGTCCGTACAGGCCAAGTTTTAGATGATCTTCTTAACGATGAGTTAGCGCCTGATGCTGCGTGAACCTCACTTTGGCGAGGAAGCTCTCCCTGAGGATACCTCCTCTTCTGCAAATATAAATATTCTTCATTCTCTCTGGCCCTACATATCTCCCTACAAGGGGATGCTGGTGATTACAGTTTTGTCTGTTCTCGTGGCTGCCGGGACGGTTATTGCTTTGGGTGTTGGGCTCCGCTATCTTGTGGACTACGGTTTCTCCCAGTCCAATGATCAGTGGTTGCAAGCCTCCTTGGTGATTCTCTTAGGAACTGTAATCGTCATGTCTGTGGCCAGCTTTGTTCGCCTCTACAGTGTTTCCTGGTTAGGCGAGCGAGTCGTCGCAGACCTGCGTCGCAAGATCTTCGACCATCTCCTCCATATGGATACATTTTTCTTTGAGAAGACGTCCCTAGGTGAGATCCAATCACGATTAACGACAGACACAATTCTGGTCCAGGTCGTGATCAGTACATCCCTTCCTATTGCACTCCGCAACCTTTTGATCATCACAGGTGGGGTGAGTATGTTGCTCATCACAAGCCCTTCCCTTACGGGTGTTATTGGTCTGCTTGTCCCTTTTATTCTCATTCCCATCGTTATACTGGGTCGGCGAGTGCGCCGCTATTCCCGCGAATCACAAGATAAGACCGCAGGCATATCCACGCGACTTGATGAGACTTTCAGCTTTATCCGTACCGTGCGGGCCTTTTGTCGTGAAACTTATGTGAAGACCCTGTTTGATGACCAAGTTGAAAAGACAGTTCAAACCTCTATGACCCGGGTGAAAGCCCGCTCTTGGATGACTTCCTTAGTGATGGTCCTGGTATTCGGAGGTGTCAGTACGGTTTTATGGTGGGGTGGCAAAGCTGTGATCGAGGGGCAGATGACTGCTGGTCAGCTTTCCTCTTTCTTATTCTATGCTGTAGCAGTCGCCGGCTCCGCAGGAAGTCTCAGTGAGATCCATGGCGATATTCAACGAGCCGCAGGAGCTGCAGATCGTATCATTGAATTTCTGTCCCTTAAATCCAATATTAAGCTACCAGAGCAACCTGTTTACATCGATAATATTCAGGGAGAGCTTTTCTTTAATCACGTCTCCTTCGCCTATCCTTCTCGTCCTGATCATCAGGTATTGGATGACATGACCCTACAGATTAATCCAGGTGAGATGATCGCTTTGGTAGGCCCATCTGGTGCTGGGAAGTCAACGTTATTTAATCTCATTATGCGTTTATATGATCCTAGCAAAGGCCAGATCAATCTGGATGGTGTAGATCTCAAGGACATGTACCCCGCTGATTTCCGTGGTGAGATGGGATTAGTACCACAAGAGCCCGCACTTTTTTCGACCACCATTGAAACCAACATCACCTTTGGAAAACTTGATGCGAGCTTTGATGAGATCCAGAACGCAGCTCGCGCAGCTTATGCAGAAGAGTTTATCCAAAAACTTCCTCAAGGCTATCAAACCTTCGTGGGTGAAAAAGGAGTGCAGCTTTCCGGTGGACAGCGTCAGCGTATTGCCATAGCACGAGCTATCCTAAATAACCCCAAGATTCTGTTATTAGATGAAGCAACCTCAGCTTTAGATACCGAATCTGAGAGGAAAGTACAAGCCGCGCTTGAACGTCTCATGAAAGATCGCACCACATTAGTGATTGCGCACCGTCTATCCACAGTGCAGAAAGCCGACCGCATCATCGTCATGGACCTAGGAAAAGTAATCGCCTGGGGCACCCATGGCGAGTTGGTCAAGCAACCTGGTCTGTACCAGAACCTGGCTAAAGTGCAGTTGGTGGGTTAGAGATGATCACAAATATAACAGCTCACGCGAGGTGATGAAAACCCTCCATAATAATAGATGGTATAGCAATGCGGCTTTTTTATCTTATGGTTGTCTGCACTCATAGCACAAGAATCTGGGCTTTTGCTGCAAGAGGAAATTGTTAGAGGAAAATCATCTTTTTTTATTCCTTTAAAATGTTTACTGGTCTTGACTTCTCCTATCAGTTTATTGTCACTATTATAAACGTAAAAGGGCCCAACCACCTGATTTTTCAGGCAATAATCTGCTCGCGCGGTGGATATTGTGAGCAGAAGAGTTAAAGCAGTTAATAATTTTTTCATAGTAACCTAATGGTTTTACATTTAAAAATATATTTTAAAAAATAAACAACTAAAGTTAATAAATAGTTAAATTATTTTATTATAAATGTAATAGAATTACATATTAATATATAAAAATCACAGTATTCGTGTCTTGATCCATGATAGGAGACTCGCAATCCAGGCAAGGCCTGATCTTGTCTACGTTCTGCAAAGACGATTACTAATCAAAAACAATAAGTTACTTTCATCCCAGTTTGCGCGTTTGCCCGAGCTTGCTCCGTCAAGAAACGCCAACACCGGGATCTGCGATCCAAGGCCTGACTTTTTCATAGGCCTGTAATAAAGAAAAGATATTCTCCTAAATTTTCGTTTCTATTTGCGTTAAGAAAATTTATTGTGCTATTCTTTCTTAGTGAAAAGGGATAAGAAAAGATGACAACTGAAAATCATCGTATGGGCCATTGGTTGGAATGCAGTGTTGCGGGGGAAAAATATAATTCATACATCCCTCCCCGCTTGCCACTTGATCCCCCGATTCGCCTTGAGGGTCTCTATAATGACTTGCAAAAAGCCACAGAGGTATTGGGTGAGTTGAATGGTGTTGCTCGTGCAGTCCCCAATGGAGCATTGTTTATTTATATGTATGTCCGCAAAGAAGCTCTGGTCTCTTCGCAGATTGAGGGCACTCAATCATCCTTTTCTGATTTAATCCTTTTTGAAAACGAACAAAAGCCCGATATATCTTTCGATGATGTGGAAGAAGTGACGAACTATGTCAAGGCGATGACCTATGGTCTGGAGAAGCTATCTGAGGGGTTTCCTCTTTGTTTGCGCTTATTACGTGAGGTGCATCAAGTGCTTATGCAGGGTGTACGGGGGTCTTCCCAGCAACCAGGCGAGTTCCGTCGTTCCCAAAATTGGGTTGGAGGAACGCGACCAGGGAATGCCTTGTTTGTCCCCCCTCCCCCCGAGGAACTCAGTTCTATTCTGGGCAACTTTGAAACATTTATGAATGAGACAAATGAGACTCTGCCTACGCTTATAAAAGCAGGGATATTGCATCTACAGTTTGAAACAATCCACCCATTTTTGGATGGCAATGGTCGTTTAGGAAGGCTCTTAATCATACTCTATCTCATTCAAGAGAATACCCTCCAATCCCCCGTGCTCTACCTTAGTTTGTATCTGAAACAAAATAGAGGAGCGTACTATCGACTTTTACAAGAAGTGAGAAATCAGGGGACATGGGAAACTTGGTTGGAATTTTTCCTTAAAGGTATTGAGATGACTGCGAGGCAAGCCGTCACTACTATCGAAGACTTAAATGAATTGTTTCAGAAGGACGAGGAAAAAATTCAAGTTATGGGGCGTTCTCGTCTGTCCAGCTTGAGCGCTTGGGAGTATTTAAAGAAAGTCCCTCAAGTGACTCCAATATCTCTAGCTGAACAACTCTCAGTCAGTACACCTACGGCTCGAAATGCGTTAGAAAACCTTGAAAAAATTGGGATTGTGAAAGAGATCACCGGACAAAAGCGTGATAAAATTTACATTTATGAAAATTATCTTAGAGCACTGGAGGCAGGAACAGAGCCATTGGTCTTATGAACCTGCCTTGTTGCATTTGTATATACGAGAGCAGCCTGAGTCTTGTGAGCTTTCACATTCGTTTGGTGTATACCATCCACAGGTTCCGTCGAGATGATCAGGGTATTTTAGAGCAATCATTTACAAAAAACCCAGGACTATCAGGCCCTGGGTTTTTATACGACATGTCAGTCGTCTTACTTCGCGGCTGCTTCTTTTTCAGCTTGTTGCTTCATCACTTGTTGTTGATAAAGCGCTGCAAAGTCAACAGGTGTCAGCAAGAGCGATGGATATCCACCTTCTTGAATTGTAGTCGCTACGATGGAGCGTGCGAAGGGGAATAGGATCCGTGGGCACTCAACCATGATAATGGGGTGCAGGTATTGCTCGGGAACGTCAGCACCGATTTCAAATACACCGGCGTAGTCTAATTCCATAAGGAACAACTGATCATTCTTTTGCTTAGCGTCAACACGAATGCGAAGAGATACTTCAAATGCACGGTCGCCACGTTGCTCAAACTTCTCGCCATGAGTTTCCACATGAATGGCAATATCAGGGCGGTCATCTCCCCTTGAGCTCAACTTAACGCCTGGATTTTCAAAGGAGATATCCTTAACGTATTGAGCAATAACGTTCAATGGAGCTGCCCCTTGTTGCTCAGTTCCTTGTGTCTCAGTAGCAGTTGTGTTTTTGGTTGTTGTTTTTTTTGTAGGTTTCTTAGTGGCCATGATTCATCCTTTCTTATGATTGAATTACTATGCTTTTATATCATTAAAAGAGCAACAATTTGTTACAATTTGTGATCACTTCATGCTGGTTGTAGTTTCATACCTATGATAAAAACCTAAATAGATTAATATTAAATTAATATTGGAAAAAATAATGACCACACAAGCTGTTATTCTTGCTGCTGGACAGAGTAAGCGAATGAAATCTAAGACGTCGAAAGTATTTCATAGCCTTTGTGGCCGTCGAATTATTGACTACGTTCTAGATTTAGTGGAGTCACTGAATATCCAAGAAAAAGTTATCGTTATTAATCCTGAAATGAAACACGAACCTTGGCCCAAGGATGTAGAGTTGACGCTTCAAGACCCGCCATTAGGTACTGGCGATGCCGTTAAGCGAGCCCTGCCAGCTTTGGGATATGCAGATAGTGTGCTTGTTCTTTTTGGAGATACACCGCTGATCACCAAAGAAACGATCAAAAAGATGTTTGAGGTTCAAAGCCAAGATGTGGTTATAACGCTCTTGGGTATGCGTCCCCCTGACCCAACTGGGTATGGGCGTTTGATATTGTCCGAAGATGGCGATTTAGTAGATATTGTTGAGCATCGTGATCTACAGAAAGATCAGTGCTCCATTGAATATTGCAACTCAGGTGTCATGTTGGTGAAAAAAGATGTTCTCGCTCGTCTGATTGAGGAGATTCGTCCCCATAATATACAACAAGAATATTATTTAACCGATTTGGTTCGTCTGGCTGCACAAAATGGCCTTCGTTGTCGAGCAGTTGAAGGGCCCTATGAAGAGTTTATGGGTATCAATACGCGTAAAGATTTAGCGATCATTAGCCAGCTTTTGCAAGATCGGTTGCGCACGCAGTTTATGCTCGATGGGGTGACTTTGATGGACCCTGATACGGTTTATTTCTCTCATGATACTCAGATTGCATCCGATGTGACTATCCACCCCCATGTTACATTTGGCCCAGGAGTCAAGATTCGAGAGGGCGCAGAAGTTCTACCATTCTGTCATCTTACCCATTGTCAGATTGGTCAGCATTGCGTTGTCGGTCCTTTCGCACATCTAAGAGGTCATGCGGTGATGGATGAAAAATCCGAGGTAGGAAACTTTGTGGAGCTGAAAAAAACTCATATGCACAAAGGATCAAAAGCCAAGCATCTCTCTTACCTGGGTGATGCACAAATTGGCAAGGATGCAAATATTGGGGCTGGAACCATTACCTGCAATTATGATGGGTTTAATAAGTTCGAGACCCACGTTGGTGAGGCTGCTTTTGTAGGAACCAATTGCTCTTTAGTGGCACCTCTTTCCATTGGGGCACGAGCTATACTTGGAGCCGGAAGCGTCATTACAGAAGATGTGGATGACAACACCCTGGCTATTGCCCGACCGGAGCAGAAAAATCTTTCCGATGGGGCAATTGTATTTCGGGAAAAACGTCTTAAATCAAAGAAGATAGGTCATTAAATGTGTGGAATTATTGGAATTGTTGGAAATAAGTCTGTTGCTGATCGTTTAGTTGATGCCTTGGAGAAGTTGGAATACCGGGGGTATGACTCTGCAGGAATAGCGACTGTTTCCCAAGGAGAGTTAGATCGTGTACGGGCCTGCGGAAAACTGGTGAATCTGAAGCAGAAGCTTAAGGAAACTTCACTGTCAGGTCATTGTGGTATTGGCCATACCCGTTGGGCAACACATGGGGTTCCCAGTGAAGTTAATGCTCACCCTCACTCAACACAGCGCGTAGCTATTGTTCACAATGGTATCATTGAAAATCATGAAACTTTGCGTCAAAAGTTAATGGCGAAACACCATCATTTTGAAAGTCTCACCGATTCTGAAGTTATCGCTCATTTGCTTGACGATTATCTGCAGCAGGGTGATTCACCAGAGGATGCAGTACGTAAGGCCAGAAAAGAACTTGTGGGCGCATTTGCCATAGCCTGTATTTTTCATGGGCATGATGACTTGATGATTGTGGCTCGAGAGGGTGCTAGCCCATTAGCGGTAGGACTCGGGCAGGAAGAGAATTACGTAGGTTCTGATGCCCTCGCTCTGTCACCATTTACTGACCAGTTATTCTACTTGGAAGAAGGAGATATGGCCATCCTTTCCAGTGGTTCTGTTGAACTATGGGATAGTGAAGACAAGAAAATCACTCGATCTACGTTTCAAAGTCAAGTGTCTGTAGAAGCGATTTCGAAAGAGGGTTTTACCTCTTTTATGGAGAAAGAAATACATCATCAGCCTCAAGTTGTAGAAGCCACATTAGCCAGCCGTCTGGATGACAACGGGCAGATCAAGCCTTCAGGTGTGGATTGGAATGCGATTGATCGCGTGACCTTTGCAGCGTGTGGAACAGCTTTTTATGCTGGGATGGTGGCCAAATACTGGTTTGAGAAAATCGCTCGTCTTCCCTTTGAAATCGATATTGCTTCTGAATTCCGTTATCGTATGCCACCTCTTTCGGCAAACGGCTTGTGCGTGATCGTTTCTCAATCAGGTGAAACAGCGGATACCTTAGCAGCCCTTGAGTACGCTAAATCTCAAGACCAGACCATTCTTTCTATCGTCAATGTGCCTGAAAGTTCCATTGAACGGGTGTCTGATATCACTTTGCAAACTTTAGCTGGGCCTGAGATTGGGGTGGCTTCTACTAAAGCATTCACCACTCAATTAGCCATGCTGGCGACCTTGGCTATAGAGGCAGCTCTAGCTCGTCAGGTCATTACGTCTTCCCAAGCTCTGACTTATATTGAAGAGCTACGCCAAGTCCCATCTTTGATGCATTTGGCTATGGGTAAAGATCATGTTATCCGTACGCTTTCAAAAAAATTAGCAACTATGTCTGATACGTTATTTCTCGGTCGTGATATCAACTATCCAATGGCTTTAGAAGGAGCCTTAAAGCTGAAAGAAATTTCTTACATCCATGCTGAAGCCTATGCTGCTGGCGAGATGAAGCATGGCCCCATTGCCCTCTTAGAAGATGGATATCCCGTTATCGTTATCGCACCCAAGGATAGTATTGTTGAAAAAACGGCCTCTAATGTTCAAGAAGCCCTAGCCAGGGGTGCCTGGGTTATAGCTTTTACAGATGCTCCTCATATCTTTTCTGGATGTGATTACATTGAAATGCCTGAGTCGACACTTCTGCAAAGTCCTTTTGTTTCAGCGGTTTTAATTCAGTTTTTGGCTTACCATACAGCCCAGGAAAAGGGCACAGATGTAGACCAACCAAGGAACCTTGCCAAATCGGTTACAGTAGAATAAATAGTTTCTTAATGACGAAAAACTCATTGATGAGGCTTTTGAAGAGCATCTCAATCAGGGAAATAACTTCGTGCTTTCAAAGAATTGGTATTACACAAACTTTGCCGGACTCATGACTTAGTGCGTCTAGAATAGTCTCGCTCTCAATGAAACACGTCTCTAATTCAACAGATGCGACAGAGCCGTTAGATATTCAGTACCGGGGCGTTGACCATATTTTGTCTTTCTTAAACGATGATGTTTCCAGCATCCTGGTCAATGTAGGTCGTGATTTCAGTGTTTGAATTAAAACTTACACCGGCAAATTGAACAGTACCTAATAGGTTTGCCTCTTCTGAGTTTGAATGATTTGGACCAATATCATTATCATAGATTTCGAGTACAATATCTGTACTAGAGTCATCTTGTCGAACAAGGCTCATAGCAACGAGGTCATTAATGTCGATGCTATTTCCTACATTATGGACATCAAGCAGATTGTCTACTCTCAGTATGTCAAGAACATCACCCGCATTCCAGTCAGCAATAAAGTCATCTCCAAACTCATCGAAGATTCCGTCGTCATCACGGTCGAGGTCAATGACAAAGGTATAGCAGATTATCTTAACATTTACACATATCCGTAAAATGGTATTCCAGGTTATCAATGAATGACTTTGCATTATCAGAGTAAGATTTCAGTCTTTGTTTAATATTGGCCCACATGGGTTCAATTTTGTTCAGGTCAG
>CAJQNC010000065.1 GCA_905479605.1 uncultured Alphaproteobacteria bacterium
TAGAGTTTATGACACCCAAAGAAGCCTTCTTGAAAGAGGCACTAAAAAGGGGTAGCCTCTAAATCGGAATTCGCACTTCACCCTTGAAATTGCCAAATCGGAATTCGCACTTCACCCTTGAAATTGCCCCTCTAAGGTGTCGCACTTGCAGCTTGAACGTGTTCCCTACCCTAGTTAGTTTATATACTGACAGTAAGCCGCGCACTATATATGATAAATTGAAGCTTAGACTTGAATCTCTAGTTCGTGCTCTCGACCTTAAACGTAAACCTCTTATAGAGTTTATTTTTTAATTTATTCATTAATTTTGAACGAAAGATAGTTTTGAAGAAGCTATATTTAAGAAAATAAAATCCAGCTCTCACTAAATCAAGTAAACCATTCTCCACAAGTGAGCGGCGATATTCATTTAGAGACTTCATATAGTGCCTATCACTGACACCCCCAAGTTGCATTTGAGCAAGAGCTGCGTCAATCTTCACAAACTTCACACCATACTTAATGGCCCTGTGCACCCAGTGACTATCCATAGCATATTTGTAATCATTAGAATACTCTCCTATATTGGCATAAGCTTTTTTGTTAACGAATAAGCATGGATGAAATACAGACATACGTTTTTTCATTGCCTCAACATTAGATGGGACAACATAAGCATCACCACATCGAGCATCTAGGAATTGTATATTACCATAGAAAATATCTGCATCAGAATGTAACTTATACGCCTGCGCCACTTCCATTGCAGCATTTGGCAACCATTGATCATCACTATTTAGAATAGCTACGAGGTCACCGGACGCCTTCAAGATACCCCGATTAAATGCATCAGCAATTCCGTGGTCTAGGCCTGACTCCCAGTAAGCAATTTTATCAGCATATCGTTTAATAACTTCCACGGTTCCATCTGTCGAACCACCGTCAATTACAATAATTTCAATATTTAGATACCCTTGACCAAGGATAGATTTGAAAGTTTTTTCAATCGTTGCCGCACCATTCAGAACGACTGTCACGACGGAGATTTTAGGAGTTTTATAAGTTGCCATTCAAAAAAATCTCTAAGTCAGCTTTAGGAAAAACACTTAGTTTTGACTCTGGCGTAGCATTTACAATCAAACGACCATCGCTTTCATATCCATGTTTGGCCATGTCATACGCATGTTCACTGCCTTTGAGGTCAGGATACTGCCACGGCTCCCCTTGAGTAAAATAGGTGTCACAGAAATGATTTCTATCGACCTCCTTATTATAGGTGACCTCATTGGGGACGCCGTCGATTATAAAATTGTGATCACAGCCAATCAGTGCCACCTGTGCAAACCCCATATGATAAGCAAGTTGCAAAGCAACATAGGTGACTGTAAATCCCTGAAATACGCTCATACTGCAGTCACCAGAAAAGTAAGGATAATCCGAAGAATGGAGCAGGGTTATGTTTTTAGAAATGTGAGACAACAAAGAACGTGCACTAGTATCTAGAAATGTCGGTATCCTTGTGTTAGAGAAAAAGTGTGCATTTTGTTTGATGACCAATGGATTTACTGAAACAATCGCCGAAGGCCGAAAAGGACTTTCATCAAACAGCAGATTGATTTTGTTTAGCCCAAAAGTAAATATTCCTTCAAGTTTCTGTAAATTAACCTGTTTGAGGGAGGGGCCATTGCAGATAATTACTGCCTTCTCGCCTTTGTATTTATCCCTCAAACCCTTCATTTTCTTTTTGTGAACCCAAGAAGCTGGGGAAATATCCCATAGCAGCCTTCGGGTTATAAGCCCTAAACCCACCTTATATGGATTAAGGTGGTTATTTGGTATTGCTGGGGGTAAAAGAATTTTAGACAGGGTCATGGAGCCTGCAGCCAATCCCACCATCAATAGAAAGATCACTTCCCGTCATGAAACCAGAATCTTGTGAGCAAAGAAATAATACAGCCTTAGCTACTTCCATTGGATCCGCAATACGGCCCAAGGGGTGGCATGCTTCCAAATATTTTAACTTTTCAGGATCTGCACGAAAACCATCCTTTAACATCTCTGTTGCAGTTGCTGCAGGAGATACCATATTTACAGTTACCTCCGGCGCCAGCTCCAGTGCTAAAGCACGTGTCAATCCTGCAAGCGCTGCCTTTGAAGTTGAATAAGCACAGAACCCTGGTTTGGTGAGCTTATTGTGGATACTGCCAATATTGACTACTGTACCTCTAGCTTCTCTCAGTTGCTGAGAAAATAATTTTGCCAGCAAGAAAGGAGCCGATACATTGATCTGAAGTGTTGAATGAAATTCCTTTATAGAGAGCTCATTCAATGGTTTGACAATCTGATAAGCGGCATTATTGATTAATGCTTTTAGGTGGAAGTTATGTTCAAAAAGATATTGGGCTACTTGGTCAAACAGTGTGGATTGCTCATCCTCATTCGAAACTAGAGTAGCTAGGTCGCACGATATATATAGATCACACTCAACAGAAGATTCTGATCGTCGCCCAAGTCCTAGGACTATATACCCGCTATCCCTAAATGCCTGATTTAGAGCAAAGCCAATGCCACCATCAATGCCGGTTATTAGGGCTACTTTCTGATGAGGTTTTGACATTGAAGGTTCCTTTAGTTTTCTAAAAACTTACACAACTCTAAATACGGCCGTTCGCCACTCTGAGCCTACGAATTCAACACATGGATTCTTCAAAACCTCGCTATCTACAAACTGCTTAACATCTGGCCAATCTTCTACTCTATAATCATCAAAGATAATATATCCGCCTTTATTGACAAAAGGCATGTATATATCAAAATCGCTCTTAACACCTTCATATGAGTGGTCTCCATCAATAAGCAAGACGTCACACTTTGTTTTTGCAACGTGATCAATTGTATCTTGATTTGTACTAAGAGACTTAAGAAGGGTGTAATCAGATTCAGGAACATTAAGCTTCATGTTATAATGAAATATATTTTCATCTACGATCTCACCTGTCATCATATCTTTTTTATGACTACCATAATAACCATCCAAGGGGTCAACGGCAATCACGTGAACATGTTTAGAGAACAGTCGAGAACAGTCAGCCAAAGAGGCCAAACAAATACCAAATAACGACCCAATTTCAACAACCACTAAATAATTTTGTTTAATCGACATCGTAACCAAAACACGTAATACGATGTCTTCAATTGCAGTTGCCAAGCGTCCACGGGACAAAAACTCAATTCGACATATTTGATGAGCTAGGTAAGATAGCTGCTTTTCTGTGTATTCTAAGCATAACAATTTTGACCACTTCTCAACGAGCAATTTGCTATTTCTGAAAGTCAGATACCTAGAGAATGGCTGAAACCTTAACATATTTGCACTAGATGATACGCTTTGGACTAGTTTTAAATGCTCTTTAGAGCTTTTAGATGCAATGTCAGAAAATAAATCACCTACAGAACCTGAGAGGTTTATCTGTTGGTCTTTCAATGTGGTCAATTTCTTGTTTAGGTTTTTTTGATGCTCTTCAATATGAAATAACTTTTTTTGAAAGGAATCTAACAAAGACTTTTCTAAAACATTTGCCGTATTCCTCTTCAATAGAAGGACACATAAAGCAAACATAAAAGATATTAAAAATATATTAGGTGCCCATTCGAGAAAAACATAAGCTAAACAGGAATAGAATAATATAAAAGACAGTGCAATAATAACTTTTTTCCTAGTGAAAAAGTTCGAAGTTAAAATCCTAATGAAGTTCTTCACTGAGGATTTATATTTATTCGGTATACAACTAGCTATTTTTACATACAAAAAGTCCGAACTTTTTTTAATGAATTGTGATGATGCAGAAGTGAGACCTGATATTATCTTATGAAACTGCACCTTGGGTAAAGACTGATGGTGTTCATTCATTATCTTTTTGTTGTTATGGCTTGGTTCATCCTGAATATTTACAATCCGATTCCGTTCATTTAAGTTGTTATTATCGCTCTTGGGAATAGGACTTGCACTGCCCTTAGCGATCTGAAAGGCCTGTATTTTTGTTGCAGATCTTGACTTTAATAAACTGTTTAAATGCTTTTCAATTTCCCGCTCTCCGGGATCTTCGAGAAAAGCTAGCAAGTTACCCCAAGATTCTTCATTAGCCAACTCACAAGGGTACTTATTTAAGGCGCACCAATCATGAGGGATACCATATCGGATTATAGGATGCCACTCACTAACATATACTGTATAGCCTTTTTCAGCTAAATAATCACAAATATATCTCCAATTATGGCCAAGTAGTTTTGTTTTTGCATCTTCAAATTCACATTCAATTACGGCAGGTTTATGAGTTTCCCATGGCACCCCCCGAAGAACAGAAAGGTCGTAACCTTCGACATCTATTTTTAAGAAGTCAATTTTAGTTATACTATTCTCTTTGATAATATTTTTAACTGTAGTTACATCTACTTCACCCGCCTCCTCATGACTTGGATGAAATGCCAACATTCCTGAAATACCCGTACTAACTTCAGAAGTGTAAAAAGCAACATTTTTTTGTTCACAGTCAGCAACAGCACGAGTATCTATAGTAACGTTTTCCTTATTTCCATGTAAAGCTATGAGCTTTTTACGATTTATAGAGTTTGGCTCAAAAGCAAGAACTCGCCACCCATTTTGAGCAAATGGTGACAAAGATGAGCCGTGTTGAGCACCTACATCAACCATGACTTTTTTTGAGTTACTGTCATTTATCATTAATCGAGAAATTAAATAGGTTTCATCAAAGTGGACGTTCTGTCCACGAGAATAACTACTGCAGAGGTGTGCCATTTCTTGCTCCTTTAATTGAATAAGTAATTGTGTCCAACTGTTTTTAGAGAAATAATCCTCTTGTGATTTAGATATACGCTCATAGTAACCTTCAATATTTTCAGATATTTTCTTAATCGCAGTTAAAAGAGACTCATATCCATCAATAACTTCTCCAATACCATACTGTTTTACTACTCCCGCAAGCCATGTATTGCACATCACTATTATTGGCTTTCCTAAGTAAAGAGCATCTATAACTAATCCCGATGTACGCTCACTAAATGCTGAAGCTTGGTAGGGTAAAACTACTATATCAAGGCTGTCTAAAAATTTAATGAACTCATCTAAAGTCAGTTCTTGTTCACATATATGACACCCTGACTTACGTATTAGATTTATATGATGCTCAATGAAGCTTAAGTGCTTGGGGCTAGGGTTAAATACTGATGCTCGAACGAAGATATCAAGATGTAAATCATTCTCTATAGCAACCCGTTGGACGAAATCAGACGTAAGTTGAAAACCTTTAGACTCACTAACCCCACCAGGAAAACCTACTCTGATAGGATCATTACATTGTTTTTCCTTATTAAGCAGTTTCAAAGCAGATTTATCAGAAAAAGTTGTGCTTGGATGCCTTATTGGTGCAAGCTTTACTCCATAATGTAACTCAAAGGAATTTGAAAACTGCTCGGTAGGAGCCAATAATCTAACCCACTTAGACTGAACTAGGCTCGCTACAATTGGTTTCCATTTTGAAATATATTCTGGGCTTTTATATTCATCAAATGAAGTCCAAAAAAGATTTACTACAGCCGTAACCTCATGAAAGTGTTGAATTACCTCGGAAATGGCTTGCGCAACAGCGATACTACCACAATATACATACACCAACACCCTTTTATGCCCTTCTAAAACCTTTTTCAGTGAAGCCTTAAAAGTATACTTAAAGTTGGGAATGTCAGCACCCTGCTTATAAATCCACGAATAATTATTAAAAGTCGGCAAAAAAAACTTTCTTATTGATCCATCAGAGCACTGTGTAGATCCAAAGACGTAATATGGATGATTATTTATCTCGCAGACTTCCGCTAACCTATCATTATACGCCAGCCAATGGCCAGATTCGTCTTTACCGTCTGGATCTATCATCACGACAGCTAGCTCATCAGAACTCTCTGATGTTGTCGTTGCAATATTTGAGGTGATTTTTTTTAAAGCTGGGATATATGACTTGGTTATATTATATATTTTCTTATTTTTTTTAATATAATTAGTTAGCCAAACATCCAGAACCTTACAATGCTGTTCGTAATAATCATCGTAGTCTATATCGAAAAAGGCAGGATGAGCACATTTAATCTCACTCATTTTTTCATTTAACTGAGAAGCCTTATCATGCTTCCAAAAATAAGAGTTTTCTTCAGAAGGGCGTCCATCACAGCCAAATATTCGTGTTTCTTCAAAAAATGTGGATGCGAGCGGAAGTAAAAAAAGTGTAAGCACATTGGCTGTAGTTGCAACATAAAAATCACTACCAAGGTCTAAATTGGGAATTTCTTGCTTTTTAAAAGGAACGCCAGCTATTCTCTCATGAAACCGCTTAGGCAAGTAAGTAATGTATATGTGATAATCTCGTATAGGAACAATTAGATCGGCATCATAGCGATCTAAAGCCTCTATTAACTCACTCCTAAACTGACCGGCATAACTCGATGGTCCTGCATGAAAAATTGGGTCAGCCACAACAACCAAGCGGGGCTGCAGCCTATCCATCAACTTGCGATTTCGCACCATACTGTTACAAGCGATCGAAACACCATCCGAATAATCATAATCACTTGCTTCACTTAGGTTTGGACCAGTGCCAAAAATATAACCCTTCGAAGATTTACACCGAGATAATATGCCATTGAAAACATCTTTAGATTTTAAGACATTCCTTGTCATTTCATCTTCAAAAAGATTTCCAAGCATTAAATAAAAAGAGCTGGCAAATCTTTCTTTTTTATGGTCAACCTTAATAATTTTTTTATTCTTTATTAGAGGCCTATAGAGACTGTCGGGGATTTTATCTGCTTGGCTCAGGTCAGACTCAGTAAGAAATACCACATCACAATCGATAAAATCGTTTAGCGCCAGTTCTGCTAGCTTCGCTTGTTTAAATACAATAGGTAGCTTACCTACGCAGTCAGATATTGCTTGATCCAAATGATCAGGAATTTCACCAATCTGAAGGTTTTCAATATCATGAAATATAGTAATCTGTTCGATTTTGTCTGAAAATGGATAAATATACCAATGAAGTCTATAATAATGCTCAGTGAGCTCATCTTGATTTTCAAAAACTGGGATCAAAGCTATTTTCATAATTAGATTACCTTATTACATTTACTGTACCTATGCTATACAAATAGGAATTTAAGTGGCACACAATAACCCTCAAAATTTTTAAAGTCCAGAAGATTCATATAACTTATAATAGGAGAAAGTTTTTATATGCCCATCTTTATACAACCTGGTGATTTAATTAATTGAGCATCAGGGCAAGAATAGTAATCTGAGGACTAATCGATTCTATCCTAGCACCTATACGATGCGTATCATACCAAGAGTCGAGTAATTGTTAGTGCGAAATAAATCAAAGCCCTTTAGAGAAAAGCCATTACCAATAACTAAACATAGTTCTTCATTAAAGTAATTTTTAATATTCAAACCGCCCTTTAAAAGTTAATATACTGAGCCTATAGCTTCCTGCCCCCCCAAAGAAGAGATGTCGATTGTGCTTTTGCCCTAAGCTGCTTAAGCTGAGGGATCATTCGATTCCAATTTCTCATCACACTATCAGGGTTAGTCGCAAAGCCAGGCTGAAATGAGGGGAACTTGCTCATAGCTATCTGTATTTCTTCAAGAGGCTGAAACTTTCCGGAAGTAAAGGCGCTATTATAAAACTTCAAACGCTGCAAATTATAATAACCAGGCTCAGTATCATTATCATTTGCAAGGTAAATATCAACTGCATGCACCATAAGTCCTCCTGGCTTCAATATCCTCCAACAATCATCAATGAAATGATCAAACTCATCATTTTTGATGTGCTCTACAACGGATACTGAAAACACAACATCAAAAGATTCAGACTCGATATGCTCTTTCGAGTTACCTATTAAACAGTAAATATTATTGACACCTTCATGACCAATTTTACCTACAGGACCATTGCCTTCCCCTTCAAATGGTTCAATATTAAACACTTCGTTCTTCAACGACAACCACTCCAAGATACGAGTATCGCCACCGCCAATTTCTGCTATCTTCTTTTCAGTACAGCCATCTAAGTAATCAGCAACTACTGAATCCTGAATACTTTTTAAATGCCAGGGTTCAATCTGCTTTATTTTTTTTCTATTCCATTATCTAGTGCATCCCAATAGCTATCTTTAGTTACAAACCGCAACATCTTAATTTCTCCTTTGATCCTAAATGATGGTGTAAACTACACAAACTTCTCATACAAGCCCATATAGTTTTCTAACATGATAGAAGACTTGAAAGCTAGGATATATCTTTTTCTTGAAGCTTCACCAAACTGTCTAATCTTTATTTCATCTTTCCATAACATTAACATACATTGTGCCAGGTCCACAGAATCCCTCGGCTTTATTACGTATCCAGTCTCACCATGAACATTGATATACGAAGTCCCCGTTCCAATTTCACATGAGATCATTGGCTCACCAAACATTGCAGCCTCAACTAACGACAATCCAAAAGCCTCTGAGCGTAAGTGGGAAGGGAATACAAATGCATAACAAAGCTTCAGGAGCGTTACTTTATCTTCATCTGAGACATGCCCCAAGAAGTGAATATTCTTGAGCCCATATTCATTTGCTTTCTGCTTCAGAGCATTTTCTTCAGGACCTGTTCCTATGATAACAGTTGGATAATCCACACCCTTCAATGCATCCAAGAGGATGTGCAATCCCTTATAATAACGTAATACTCCTATGAATAAAAAGAATTTGCCGCCTACCCTTTTCTTCCAATAATCAAGCTTGTTAGCAGGGGGCTCAGGATAGTTTGATTCCTCCAAACCAAGTGGAATTACAGAAACTTTATCTGCATACTCCTGAAGAGTTCCACTGGTTTGAACATAATTGGGTGATGTAGCTATAATTTGGTCGACTGATGACAAAAATCTTTTTTGGAGGGGCTTATAGAGCTTAAGAAGCTTTCGTTGGCGAACAACATCAGAGTGGTAAGTAACAATTGAGGGTTTGCTTGGACAACAGGTAAGATGAAGTAGGTCAGCAAATGGGTATGGGTAATGATAATGTATAATGTCTGCTTTTTGGGACAGTTCGCGAAATTTATAAAATGCCTTCAAGGAAAAAGGAGTGGAAGCCACTTCGAACAACGTCGGTTGATAATGAACTTTATAACCCCCACCATCAACAACTTCTCTTGGCCCGCGATTGAGAGCTAGAACTTCTACGTTAGCCCCCTTCTCTGCCGCACCTTTTGCAAGCTGGTGAATAACTTGCTCAACACCTCCCATAGAATGGGGAAGTGCCGCTTTATATACATGGAGAATGTTCATAGGTAGACTAGGCAGTTTTCTGATCAGAGCTGGAATAACTCCCACTATTAGCTCCACCGGTAAGCTCCCATCTATGAGGTAATGTTATTGCCCCCCAGAAACGTGGCTTGTGTTGAAGCACTTCAAGGGCTGAAAGCTCTTGCCTATACAAAATTTCAGGCCCATCTGAAATACTTAGATTACCAATATAAAATCCCGGGTTTAATGGCAGTGAAGGTATTTTAAGAATAAAATTGTTTTTACTTCCTGGAGTAATATCAAAAGAATCATCCTGTAGCTGCGTTGAAAATCCAGTCACATATACTCCTTCTTCTGTCCACAAAGGAACGCCCATAAAGAAATTACGTGGCTTATGCTTAACACAGAAAGAGGCCTTAAAATACAAATCTTGCCCTGCTATAACCTTAGTAATAGGATTCCCGTCCGCATCACACCAGAAATGTTCTATATCCTCAATAGCATTCTCATTAAAAAATTGAGGCTTCAAAATATGAGCTTGTTTGGTCTCTGGCGTATCACTTTCTGGAAACTTCAAGCTCTCATAAACCTCCACGGCCTCCTTAGGATCACCTAGAAAAACAACCTGCCCCTTATTCAAGACAATCACCTTGTCGCAGAAATCGGTAATCGTCCCCATAGAGTGAGATACGAATACAAAAGCTGAATTCTCACGCATCGAACGGATATGGGCTAGACATTTTTGGCGAAACTGAAAGTCACCCACAGCTAAGATTTCATCGATCAGTAGTATGTCAGGACAAACAGAGATCATAATTGAAAAGGCCAAACGCATCTGCATACCAGAACTATAAGTAACAACTGGGGCATCAATAGCATCACCCAACTCAGCAAAGTCAACAATCTGATCAAATGTGGCTTGCATTTCCTCGGGGCTGCGACCCAACATGGCTCCTCTCAGAAAAATGTTTCGCTTTCCACTCGCTGACATCTGAAAACCGGCAGTCAAGTCAATCATAGAGACTACACTGCCTTGCATATATACTTCTCCGGCATCGGGAAGAATCTGCCCTGCTAGTATTCGAAGAAGGGTGGTCTTTCCTGCACCATTGAGGCCAATCACTCCTAGGGCTTCGCCCCGCTTAAGAGAAAAACTTACATCTTTAAGTGACCAAAACTCACCCGGACGAAGTTTATCGGTAGCCAAACTCTTTAAACTCAGAAGCGCACGAGTAAAGTCACTTGCAAACCTTTTACGAGTAACAGCAGGCCTCCGGGATTGAATCTTACCCAAATTATTCACTTCTACGATAGAGTCTACAGACTTAAACATTAAACAAGACCTCGGATTCTGTATTCCATAACATAAAACATTCGCAATGCTTTCACAAATATAACAACGGAAAGTATAGACATGATTATGTATGAAGGGGTGAACATCAATTCTCCCTGAAAAGCAAGGTAGCGGCTGGCTTCGATAAAAACATAAAACGGGTTAAACTGGTTTAGGAAACTGAGCAGGCCACCTTGTGCCAAAGGAAATAATACCCCACTTATGAAAATGCCATACTGAAGAACTATCGTGGTCACTCGCGAAACGTCTTTATAGATAACATTCATAAGGCTCAATAATAGTCCCAGACCACCAAAGAAGAAAATTGCAGGTAGCATAGCTAAAGGCAAGAATAGTACACCCCAGTGGGGCCAACTCTGAGTTGCTAGAACAATCACTGAAACTAACCCCAACCTCACAGAAGTTTCGAACACCAAGTTAGCAAAACCAGCCATTATCGCAGCAATCAATGGGAAGGCCGTCTTCATAGAATCCTTTTGCCGCGACTGAACAACTTGGATAGGAATCTGAATACATCCAGCAAAAACAAACCACAGTGTTACACCGTAGGTTATAAAAACGGCTCCGTCGACTCCTTCAAAGGAGGGAAAAACACGGAAACGAGCCAAAAACCAATAAATCGTCAAAGGGACGAGAGGTAAAATATAATTCCATAGAGCACCAAAACCCGTTCCGGCAGAGGACGCGCGGAAGTTCTCTTTAAAAACGATTCGTATATGCTTACGGCTTTTCCAGATTTCCTCAAACAAATGCCAAATAGAATTTTTTACACTCTCCTGACTTCTGCCTGAGGGTGTTATGGTACGCAAATGGTTGGTTTGTGAAGTCATGCTGCTTTCACCTGTAGGAAGTTGAATATTGTCTCTATCGCCAACCGACTTGTATGCTCAACGGCATCAACTGTATTCGAAGCATTGTGGGAACCCAAAATACAGCGAGGGTGAGAGCGTAGCGCAGATGCCGAGGATAAAGGCTCTTCCTCGAAAACATCTAAAGCCGCAGAATAAACTTGTCCATTTTGAAGGGCTTCAATTAATGCCTTTTCATCGATGAGCGGTCCACGCCCCACATTAACAATACGAACACCCTGCTTGGCCTTAGCAAGAGCACTCTGATTAAGCATATGGCGACTATCCGCACTTAGGGCGCAATTCAAAACAATAAAGTCAGCTTCTTCAAGTCTATTTGGCCATTCTGCAATCTGAATTTCTTCAGAAATCAAATCCTGATTCACATAAGGATCATACCCAATCACCTGCATATCAGAAGCCAACAACCTCTTAGCAGTCTGCCGCCCAATATCCCCAAGCCCAACAAGCGCTACTTTTTTCCCAGCGAGGGATATTCCGCAGGGTTTTGGCCATTGCCCTTGGCGAATACCAGCATCAATTTGGAATGTTTCTCGGGCGAGAGCAATAACATAGCCCATCGCTATATCTGCAACTTCTCTGCCAAACACATTGGGAGTATTCTTGATGGGGATCCCTAAATCACGACAGGCATCAAAATCAACATTATCTACCCCTACTCCCCACTTAACGGCAGCTTTAAGAGCGCCCCTTTTTCCTGCTTCAAAGACTTCTCTAGTGGCCGGGTCATCACCAATGATCCACCCATCATGCTGAGGAACCAACTCTTTAAGTTCCTCCACAGAAAGAGTCTGTACAACGTTTGGTGTGACACACTCGATACCAGCCTTCTCAAAGATGGGGCGGAAACTGTCGGCCATCCCTAACATTGGAGGGCATGTAATCATAACTTTCATATCTTAACTCGCTGACTTAATTATATTTTCGGCATTTTCTAAAAAATACCGATGGGCCGCCAATGCAAAGTCCCAGTCCTCCGGGGTATCGATATCTATTGATTCATACTTTGGCGTCTCATACATCATAGGACTTTCACCAATACGGGCAGTCGTTTTCTCGAAACTGTCTTTTGTAAAAAGATAAAGGTTTGAGTTTTCTTCAAACCAAGGCTCAAGGTCTTGTGTTCGAACAAGGCATGAAGGGTCATGATTAACTGGTGAACAGTCCTCACGATAGAAACGGGTTTGAATTTTATCAACTGTAAACAAAGAGTCTGCATTGCCCTGTTCCAAAGCTGCATCAAATTTATTCAAAGCATCAGAAATAGTAGAAGCACTTATGAGGGGATTGGTTGTGTGCGTCATGAGATAAATATCGCTATCCACATTTGAAACATCATCCTCAATGACCTTGTTCATGGACACAAAGTCACCACAAATTTCTTCGGGACGATCTCGAATTTCAATTCGATCAGTTGGCACAAGTCCGTTCTCAGCTAAAACAGAACGAGCATCCGTATTGATAATAACCTTATCAACCATAGGAACTGATAGCAAATTATCTAGAACCCAGCGAAACAGGGGCTTTCCATTAAAATCTCTAAAGTTCTTACCCTTAACTCGTTCGCTATTGGCTTTCATGGGTAATAATGCAACCACTCGCCTGCTCATGGCTTAACTCCTTTGTTTGCGGATAAAAATAGGCCTCTTTCTGAGCATGAGACAATTTGCGGTGCTCGTGATTTCCCACATAGCTACCCCAATACTGAAAGAAGCGGTACTGGATAATTTCAGAAAAACACTTAAAGAATTTTCCACTTCGAAGCGCTGAATACGAATCTATAAGAACACTTGAAAAGGTGTATCTTATCATATCCAAAAAGGTAACGTGTACCTGAGGCATAATCTTCTGCAGTGCTATGGATTCTCGCTCGAAGCGCCTCTTGACTTGTGCCCATGTCTCATCATGATAGTGATACACACAGGCCTCTGCTATATACGCAATCTTACCACCATCTTCCACTAAACGCTGGGAAAGCTCCATATCCTCAAGACCAGTAAGTTCCTCGTCAAAAAGGTATTTTTTCCAAGTGCTCTTTAAAATAGCAGAGTTAGCATTATTGCAATAAAAGCCTACCTGTGGAATCTGGCTTTTCTGAGGGTAATATTTTTCAAAAATTCTACACTCACTGTAGTAACTTTCAGGACCACCAATTTGACGACCATAGCTATATTCAGCATGACCATCTTCTAATGGCTTACATAAATTGTAAATCCACCTTTTATCTGTTGGAACGCAATGACCACTAATGATAATAAGTGCATCACCCGTTGCAGCCTCACAACCTATATTTAAAGAACGGCCAAAAGAAAATTCTTCTTTAGTGATATGCACGACCTTACAAGCGTGCTTCTTTGCGATCGAAAGAGTATCATCGGTTGAACCTGAATCAACAACAACAACCTCACACCCCCAAGACTCAATCTCCTGAGATTCAACAGAATCTAGAAGCTCATCAAGGTACTTACCTTCATTTAGGGTTCTAATAACTATACTTACCTTCATACAGCCTTTCCGTGCGCTTTTGTACTGAATTCATATACCAAATTAGAATCCAGACGCAGTTCAAAGTCGGGATTCATACTTTTATATACTGCTCTGATCTCTTCTGGGGTAACACTATTTACCTCAAACATATCCCAATGTACAGGAATTACTGTACCTATTCCTATATCCTCTGCCAGGCTAAATGCATCTCGAATAGACATATTTCCTATGATATTCTGGCGATCACGATAGAAATTTTGTTCATTCACTGGCAAGAGTGCTATATCTATATTCTCAAAGCCCTTTAAAGCTTCCAGCACTTCATCAGTAAGCCCCGTATCTCCCGCAATATAAATTGTATAATTGCTAAACTGCAGAATGTATCCAACAGCACTTAAGTTTCCCTCAGGATCTCTTTGTATCTTAGGATGAGCAGCCGGAACAGTGCATACTCTAACATTATCCCTTAAGACTACCCAATCTTCCTTACAAGGATGAATTCTTGACTCTTCAATTTCCCACCCCTTAAGTATCTCACAAACTGGAACAGGGCCGATAAATTGGCAATTAGGAGAAGCTTTAGAAAGGGCTGGCAATGTATGGGGATCACAGTGATCAATATGCTCGTGAGTAATAAGTATCCAATCTAGATCCGATATATCTTCTGGTTTATAGGGTATAGGAGTTAATCGCTTCAAGTCAGAAGAGTCGAGTTCCTGAACTGAATGAGAAAGGTAAGGATCAATACAAATTGAAATATTGGGCCCCTTAATAAAACACCCAGACTGCCCAAGTAATTCAATAGAATAATCCACTACGCCCTCAGTTTTTGTTGAACCAGTCCTTTGTATTCGTCGTAAACGCGTTTTAAACCATCTTCAAGAGAAATACAAGGACTCCAGCCGAGGCTCAACAGAAGAGAGCTATCCATAAGCTTACGAGGGGTTCCATCAGGCTTGGAGGCATCAAATGCAATAGCACCTTCATAACCGATAGTCTTTGCCACCGTCTTAGCAAGATCAGCAATGGTAACGTCTTCCCCATACCCAACATTAATGTGTGAACACATTGGCTGGGTATGATCAGTATAAATCTCTTTATCTAAATTCATAACATGTAAGCATGCTGAAGCCAGATCATCTACATGTAGGAATTCTCGCTTGACCTTACCCGTCCCCCAAACTTTGACTTCAGGCAAACCACTGATATGAGCCTCATGAAAACGGCGAATAAGCGCCGGAATAACGTGGCTATTCTCAGGGTGATAGTTATCTCCGGGACCATACAAATTAGTAGGCATTACTGATCTATAGTCCACGCCATACTGGCGGTTATAACTCTCACACATTTTAATACCAGCAATCTTAGCAATAGCATATGGCTCATTAGTGGATTCAAGATAGCCAGACAGCAATGTACTCTCTTTCATTGGCTGAGGTGCTTGCTTGGGGTAGATACAACTAGACCCCAGAAACAACAGTTTTTTAACGCCAGCTTCCAGAGCAGAGTTAATAATATTAGATTGGATCATCAGGTTTTGGTATATAAATTCAGCTGGATAAGTATCATTTGCATGGATACCACCCACTTTAGCAGCGGCAAGATAAACCTGATGAGGTCTCTCATGCTGGAAAAATTCATGCACTTCCTGTTGACTCAATAAGTCAAGCTCGTTGCGAGAGCGAGTAATAATATTGGAAAATTTGTTTTGTTGGAGCTGCCGAACAATAGAGGACCCAACCATGCCGCGATGGCCAGCTACAAAAATTTTAGAAGAACTGTACATTGTTAACCCCTGGCTGTCTTAAATCCACTCTCAGAGAGAAGCGCATCACTTTGCGCCAGTTGAAGATCGGTCCTTACCATTTCAGATACAAGATCTTGGAAAGAAATTTTAGGTTCCCACCCTAGCTTTTCTTTTGCAAGAGATGCATCCCCCAATAAGGTTTCAACCTCTGTAGGACGGAAGTAGCGCGGATCTACTTGTACAATTTTCTTCCCATTCCAAATACCCACCTCATCAATACCTTGCCCTTGCCACTCAATGGTCATCCCTAATTCTTTAGCAGCAGCATTAACAAAATCACGAACACTGTACTGCATGCCAGTAGCAATTACGAAATCTTGAGGTTGGTCCTGTTGCAGCATAAGCCATTGCATTTCCACATAATCCCGAGCATGGCCCCAATCACGTTTTGCATCCATATTCCCAAGATATAAGCAGTCTTGCAAACCTAGGCTAATTTTAGCGAGGGCTCGAGTAATTTTACGAGTTACAAAAGTTTCACCCCGAGTAGGAGATTCATGATTAAACAAAATCCCATTACAACCATATATTCCATAAGCTTCACGGTAATTTACTGTAATCCAGTAAGCATAGAGCTTAGCAACTGCATAAGGACTTCTTGGGTAAAAAGGCGTCTTCTCAGTTTGAGGAATTTCTTGAACTTCACCATAAAGTTCAGAAGTTGAAGCCTGATAAAAACGTGTTTTCTTCTCTAAACTAAGAATACGTATAGCTTCAAGGATCCTCAGCGTTCCTAAAGCATCAGAATTAGCAGTATATTCAGGCTCTTCAAAACTTACAGCAACATGAGACTGAGCAGCTAGATTATAAATTTCATCTGGTTGACACTGCTGAATAATTCTTATTAAGCTACAGCTATCTGTCATATCCCCATGATGTAATGTCAGCTTTACATTATCCTCGTGAGGATCCTGATAAAGATGGTCTATTCGATCAGTATTAATCAATGACGACCTACGCTTAACGCCATGCACTTCGTAGCCTTTATTTAATAAAAACTCAGCTAGATAAGCTCCATCTTGACCTGTAATACCTGTAATTAATGCTTTCTTCATGCGACTTTATCCTTACTAATTTGAAAGTTTTGAAAATACCAAACACTAGAACACATTTCATCTAGGTCACGTTGTGCCTTCCAACCCAGCTCTGTGTAGGCTTTATCTGTTTTTGCGTAACAAACAGCAACGTCTCCGGCACGCCTAGCTGTTACTCTATGTGGTAAACTTTGGCCAATTGCTTTTTCGAAAGTTCGAACCATCTCAAAAACGCTATGTCCCTGCCCAGTACCTAAGTTAATAGCATGCCACCCCTTCTGATTATCCAGGTAATTAATAGCAGCTCCATGCCCTTCAGCTAAATCACAGACATGGATATAGTCTCTAATAGCCGTACCATCTTCAGTTGGATAATCATCACCAAATATATTAAGTTCAGGGAGAGCCCCCGAAGCCACACGAGCTATATAAGGCATGAGATTATTGGGGATACCACTTGGATCCTCTCCGATCAAACCAGAAGGGTGTGCTCCAACTGGATTAAAATAACGAAGACATACTATTCTCCATTCAGAGTTGGAACTAGAGACGTCCTCTAACATTTCTTCAATATGTAACTTTGTTCGACCATAGGGGTTCGTAGCAGAAGTAGGATGTACTTCATCAAGAGGCAGGTACTCAGGCTCACCATAGACAGTTGCACTTGAGCTAAAAACTAACTTATATACACCACTATCGTTCATAGCTTGTAGTAAGCTAATGGCTCCTTGAACATTATTAGAAAAGTATTCAACTGGCTTTTCAAGCGATTCCCCAACAGCTTTTAAACCTGCAAAGTGTACAACACTATCAATACGATAATCTGCAAGCATTTTACTCAATAGTGGTGTATCCCGCACATCGCCTTCAATAAAGGCAAAAGGCTTACCAGTAAGCGCCTGCAAACGCTCTAAGACATCCAGGGATGAGTTTGATAGGTTATCAAGTAATATAACTTTATGGCCAGCTTCAGTAAGCGTCACGGCTGTATGGCTGCCAATGTACCCCAATCCTCCAGTCAGTAGGATATTCATACCTAATCCTTTCTATGCAGCACGGCCATATTGATCCTCAAAACGAACAATGTCATCTTCTCCTAGATAGTTTCCAGTTTGCACTTCTAATACTACTAATAGTTCATCGCCTATATTTTCCAGCCTATGCTTACATTTTGCAGGTATAAAGGTATGCTCTTGAGGAGATAATATAAACTCTTGAGTACCATTAACTACCTTTGCTTTGCCCTGAACAACTACCCAGTGCTCACTACGATACTCATGTAATTGAAGGCTCAACTTAGCTCCCGGTACAACCTCAATCCTTTTTACCTTATGAAAGGCATTTTCCTCAAGCACTGTATAGGTACCCCAGGGACGAGTAACTGTTGAGCGTTCTTTAGATTCCTTACGTTCCGAGTCTTTTAGTTGCTTATATAGACTTTTCACATCTTGAGCCGACTCTTTAGAAGCAACCAGCAACGCGTCTGGAGTGTCTGCAATAATGACTCCATCAAGGCCAACGACACCTACAAGGCGGTCTCCAGCATTGACAATACAGTTTTTAGAGTCCTGGATAACAACATTTCCTGAAATATTATTTCCCTCGTTATCTTTTGGTGATAATTCTCCATAAGACTTCCAACAGCCTATGTCACTCCAACCAATATCGCAGGGAACCACAGAGGCAACTTCAGTTTTTTCCATAACAGCATAATCAATAGACTCGGATTCAACTTTGCTATATTTGGACGAATCCAGGTCCCATACAAATTCCTCACCGGCTTCTGAGCGAGGATTAATGCTAAGGCTTTGAATTGTACCTTCAAGTATCTCAGGACACAGTTGCTTCATCTGATCCAACATCGTGCCTGCTCGAAAACAAAACATTCCTGAATTCCACAGAAAATTTCCTGAGTCCAAGTAATCTATTGCATTCTCCAAAGGTGGTTTCTCAATAAATCGAACCACTTCGTGCCCCTTAGCCTCAATGTACCCATAACCAGTAGCCGGGAAACTGGGCTGAATGCCGAAAGTTACTATCCGCCCAGAAGATGCTAAATTAACTGCAGTTTGAACAGCACTCTCAAAGGCTTTTAGATCTTGAACCAATTGATCTGATGGCAATACCAATAAGATTGCATCCACAGAGTAACAATTTTGCACTAAGTAAGACGCTGCAGCTATAGCAGCAGCAGTATTCCTAGCACAAGGCTCTAACAAATATGATGTCTTGATATTTTCTGTATTAATTTTGTCAAGCTCGAGCTGAACTTTATGAAAAAGGTTTTTAGATGTGACGGTTAGAATTTCTGAAATATTTTGTAACCCAGCTCCTCGGAGAAAAGCGCTTTGCAAAAAGCTAGTCGATCCATCAACTCGAAGAAATTGCTTTGGGTGTTCCCCTCTTGACAAAGGCCATAAGCGCGACCCCTCGCCCCCACACAATATTGTGGGTATGATTATCTCTTCACTCCTAGAATAAGGCAAGGGCGACTCCTAAACTAAATAAACCGTTGGGCACACTTATGAAGTTGTTGATTTTCAATAAGCAAGTCCATTTAAAAACTTATCTTTTTATATTCAATGTATATTCAATTGGCAATATCTTTTATTCATTAGCTTAAATACCTGTCCATTTTACGAAAAAACTCTTGCTCGCTGAACAACTTGGCTCTTTCCTCACATGCTGTCTTCATCAGTACAGCCACTTGAGGAGACATTCTATTAACGGCCTCAACAATATCCTCTTTTCTAAGCTCTGAATTAAGCAAAATTCCTGTTTCATCAGGGAGTACTGTCTCGCCTAACCCTCCTTCATTGACACCAATAACTGGCTTACCTGCCGCCATTGATTCTACAGGAGACATACCAAAGTCTTCATCAATGGGAATATATAGACTTGCAATACAATTACTTATAAGCTGATCAAGCTTAGCTTGACTCGTCCAACCGGTAAAATGAATATTTTCAGCACCCTGAGCTAGCTCTTTCAATCTTCCCAAATCACTTCCCCCTGACGCAATTACCAGACGCTTGTTGGGCATTCTCAAAAAGGCTTCAATTAAACGGTCAACGCGCTTATAAGGCTCTAACCTGGCTAAAGACAAATAATAACCTTGAGGCTCACCCCATTCTTTCCCTTCCACACTGCAAGGAGGATGAATAACGACTGACTCAGCCCCCAAATAATGCTTGATGCGTTTTTTGACGTTTTCAGAATTTGCAATCACAACATCCATAGAATGGAATGCGTTCTCATAGAGGGGCTTGAAAACACTAGAAAAACAATGAAATAGGGGTTTCCTCCAGCTTATATTTTGCTTTTTATAATAATCCTTTAGATCATATAAAAAACGCGGCGGTGTGTGGCAGTAAAGTATCCGCTTCCCACGACTCTGATGACGCACAGCTAATGGAGCGTAAACTCCCGAGTAAACAGCCCAATCATACTTATTTAGGAATTGAACTTTATAATAAAAACTGTACACCAATCGCATAACCTGAACAGGAAGAAAGTTAGAACTAGCCTTGAAATCAAACTTATGGGTAGGGACCTCATCATCAAAGGAGAGTGATTGTTCCTCTAGAGCGTCAAATCCTAGCGCCAAATCTGCCTGGTAGTGGCGAACAAGGTCAGCTGCGACTCGCTCCGCACCACCCAAGACACGGAAAAAGTCGTACAATACAATTCCTTGGCTATCTCTAGTAGGGACAATCATAACGTTTTATGGCTTCTTTCCAGTTATAAATATTGCTCTCATTAGCTCATGGAATTTACTCACTTTGAGGTATCAATTGCAATAGAATCATATTGAACCCTCTAAAAAGTTACCTCTTCGACACAAAATCTCAGAGTTAGCGTGTGTTACCCGGGCAGTAGAGTATGAAAAATACATAGCTATTTCCAGCATATTTTGATTATAATGCGCAACGTATTAACGAAAGGAATCAAAACATGTCAGTACTCGTAGGAAATAAAGCACCTAATTTTAAAGTAAAGTCCGTAACGAAGAACCAGATTCAGGATATTGAATTGGAACAGTATCGTGGGAAATATGTTCTCCTGTTCTTTTATCCCCTAGATTTTACCTTCGTTTGCCCCACCGAACTTCATGCTTTCCAGGAAAGCTTAAATGAGTTTGAAAGCAACGACTGTGTCGTACTAGGTTGCAGTGTTGACAGTCACTTTTCACACTTAGCATGGTTAAACACACCAAAGAATCAGGGTGGAATCCAAGGCATTGAATACCCACTTCTTTCTGACCTTGGTGGACATATTGCCAAAGACTATGACGTATTTAGCGATGATCAAGTGGCCTACCGTGGCCTCTTTCTCATTGATAAAGAAGGGACCGTTCGCCACCAGGTTGTCAATGACCTTCCCCTAGGCCGAAGCGTTTCCGAAGCTCTGAGGACACTCCAAGCTTTACAGCACGTTGAACAACATGGCGAAGTTTGCCCAGCTAACTGGAGCAAAGGTGATACAGCCATTGAAGCAACTTCTGAGAGCGTCGCAAATTATTTAAGTCGCTAACCGTTAACCTCTCACCAGCCTCTCTTTCGAGGGGCTGGTAATTCGCAGAAAATATAACTTTACTTGCCTGACTCGTTCCACCTACCACATTTACCGTTCCAAACATCATTTAAATTACAGGCTTGCCTTTGGCTTCTGTTGTTCAAATAATCATTACATTTTTCATCATCAGCTGTATTTCCACTAACAGTACCACCGGATAGCATACAGTAATCTTTAACAGCAGCATACTGACGCACTGAATTAATATATACAGACCTTCCATAATTGAGCCACTAGGATATTTTCCATTCTTAATTTTTAAGAAACCATATTTGTGCTACAATATTAAAACAATAATAAGAGGGGCACGCTATGATCCGCAGCATTCTTGTCGCACTAGATGACACTGATTCAAGTCAAACCGCACGTCGTTTTGCTATTGCAATGGCTAAACGCCGAAAGGCAAAGTTATCTGGCTTGGGCGTTGTCGACAAACCATGACTTACAGCACCTGAGGCTGTTCCTATTGGGGGAGCTGCATTTAAAGCAGACCTCGATCAGCAGCTTGTTGAAGATGCCAAAAAGTACATTCACAAAGTCGAACGCACATTCAAAAAAGAATGTGTAGAAAATGATGTCTCTTGTTCAATAATAGATACGACGGGGGAACCAACCCATGAAATTTCCAAGCACCTCGTTGATCATGATATTTTAGTCGTTGGCAAGGATGCGGACTTTCACTTTGCAGGTACATCCGATACATCGAGCGTAGTGAAAGCGCTTTTAAATAGTAACCCTCGCCCGCTCATATTGACTGGCACATCTGAGGATACAGGTAAAGATATAATTGTTACCTATGATGGCTCTCAATCCTCATCAAGAGCCATTCACCTTGCTATACTTTTGGATCTCTTTAAATTTACAACACCTCATTTGGTGACTGTAGCCTCTTCTAAAAAGAAGGCCAAAGACACCATGAAGTTAGCTATTCAACTCTTTAATAATCATGGCATTGAGCCCGTCCTTCATCCCATTGAGAGTTCGAACCGGCCCTCAAGCGAGATTATCAACCTGGCTGACAAGCTTGATACAGCAATGATTGTAATGGGAGCATGTGGAAATAAGGGTATCCAATACCTATTCTCAGGGTCAGTTTCCCGAGATTTGCTCAAAGGAACACAGTATCCCTTTTTTACTTATCACTAGTAGCGTCTTGCTTACTGCGGATTCGTCGCCAATTTGAATGATTTTTGTTGTGCTCAGCAAGATTTGAAGCAAATACATGACTATGTGGTCCATTGGCTACAAAATAAAGATAGTTTACAGGCGCAGGATTCATGACTGCTTGCAACGCTTCTTTACCTGGATTAGCAATAGGTCTAGGCGGTAGGCCAGGATTTAAATAGGTATTATATGGGCTAGGAGTCTGCAGATCTGACTTTAGCAACCGCTTTCCCAAACTACACTTTCCCTTCGTTAAACCATATACAACTGTTGGGTCGGCTTGCAGAGGCATACCCAACTTTAGTCGATTAAGAAATACCGCAGCAATAAGGGGCCTCTCGGCTGCCGCCGCTGTTTCCTTTTCAACAATTGATGCAAGGGTAATAAAATCCATTTTAGATTTCAGTATCGTGTCTGCAGGCCGGCTCTCCCACAACTTATCAACGAGTAATGACATCTTCCCTTGAACTTCCTCTAGGATCGTTGATCGGAGCATTCCTCGTTGAAATGTATATGTCTCGGGCATTAATGTTCCTTCGGCAGGAACGTCTGTAATTTTACCCTCTAACTCTGGGATACCATTGAGAACATCTACAAACTGAGCTGATGTCATTCCTTCTGGAAGAGTCACCCGATACAAAATGACATCACCATCTGTAAATTTTTTTAAAATAGCGGCAGGACTCATATCAGCTGAGAGAACATATTCTCCGGCATGAATGCGGGTTGCATCACCGAACAGACGGGCCATAAGTGAAAAAAATCGGGGATGAAAAATGATACTCTTAGCCTCAAGTTCATTTGCAATAGTTTGAAGGGGCCATCCCTGATGAACAACAAATGTTTCACCTGGGGCATCAACTCTGTGGCTTGATGAAAACCAATAACCCAGGTAGGCAGCAGATGCTCCTAGTAACAGGGCACAAAAAAAGGCCGCTATAAAGAGGCCTTTCGGTAGGGTCAAACGGAGCCACACGGTTACTCAACCGCCCCCAAAGCTAACGAAGCATTGGTACCACCAAACCCGAAAGAGTTCGACAGAGCATACCTTACATTCTTTTTCCTCGCCTTATGCGGCACAAGGTCAATATCCTCAGCGCCTTCCGATGGGTTATCCAAATTGAGGGTTGGTGGGATTATACCGTGCTTGATTGCCAAAATAGTAAAAATCGCTTCTACACCGCCGGCAGCCCCCAATAAGTGACCAATGGCGGACTTGGTAGAAGACATGCTAACTGTTGAAATAGAATTCCCCAGAAGCCTTTTTGCTGCTGTGAGCTCAATATTATCCCCAAGAGGCGTAGATGTACCGTGAGCATTGATATAATCAATTTGCCCTGGTGAGATGCCAGCGTCCTTCAGAGCTGAACGCATTGCACGAAATGCTCCATCTCCATCAGCTGCAGGTGCTGTCACATGGTGGGCGTCACCAGACATACCATAACCAAGAACTTCGGCATAAATTTTTGCCCCACGCTTCTTCGCATGCTCGTATTCTTCAAGAATAACCACACCAGCCCCCTCACCCATTACAAAGCCATCACGACCTTCATCCCAGGGACGAGAAGCCTTTTCAGGGGTATCATTATAGGAAGTGGATAAGGCTCTTAAGGCACAAAATCCTGCGATGCCAATTCGGCAAACGGACGCTTCAGCGCCACCGGCAACCATGACATCAGCATCTCCGTACTTAATCATACGAGCGGCGTCACCAATTGCATGAGCACCTGTGGAACAAGCTGTAACCACTGAGTGATTGGGGCCTTTCAGGCCATGCTTAATAGACACATGACCAGAAATTAAGTTTATTAAAGCAGAGGGAATAAAGAATGGAGTCAACTTTCGAGGTCCATTCTCATGTAAGTTAACTGAGCAATCATAAATCCTAGAAAGACCACCAATTCCCGAACCAATGGTTACACCAGTACGTTCACGTTCTTCCTGAGTTTCAGGCTTCCAACCAGAGTCAGCTAAAGCTTGAGTGGCTGCAGCGAGACCATATACGATAAACTCGTCAACTTTTCTCTGCTCTTTAGGCTCCATATAATCGTCGGGATTAAACTCTCCCTCACCGGTGCCTTTAGGAACAAGACCCGCTATCTTAGAAGGCAAGTCCCCAGTTTCAAAAGTGTCTATGCTCCGAACCCCTGACTCAGAATTAATGAGGCGCTTCCAGGACGTTTCCACGTTTCCTCCCAGAGGGGACACCACACCCAGACCGGTAACAACAACTCGACGCATAGGATTCACTTTCTATAATAACGCAGCAGACATTTTACGCAGCGTTCGCTTGCACATAGTCGATTGCATTCTTTACAGTTACAATCTTTTCTGCGGCATCATCAGGAATTTCACAACCAAACTCCTCTTCGAATGCCATTACAAGCTCAACAGTATCTAGGCTATCCGCGCCTAGATCGTCAACAAAGCTTGCGTCATCGGTTACTTTATCCTCTTCCACACCAAGATGGTCAATTACGATTTTCTTCACTCGAGAAGCCACATCACTCATAATTTGTTTCCTTAGTCAATTTTAGTCTAAATATGGTAGCAGATAGACTCACTATCTGCTTTTCATAGGGTTGGTAACATACTTTTTTTCCTCTGACTAGCAAAGAATTTCAAAAAATGTTGATTCTGCTTATATTTCAATTGGTTACAGCTTATGTATTAATAAATTACATGCGCTAACTGGCTTCTTTACGAACTTCTTCAATAAGCCCTTCTCTAACATCTTCGACAACCAACTGAACCTTAGTGCTTCCACCCCATTGATCCAGTTTAAGTGAGCCAACTAGATCGAGTGGCTTTTGATCGGGTTGCAAGAGAGCATCACCAAAAGGCGTTCCAACAGCACGAAAAGCTACCCCTTTTATGACCCCAGATCCCATCTGCTTCAGACTGAGGCGAATATGTTGTTGTCCAACTATCTGTGCATAGGTAATCACCACTTCCTCAAAAATGAATTTAGGAGATGGATATCCGACGCCATAAGGAGCAAGCTTTTCTAACTCATAAGCCACTGTGGCAGTGACTGCACCGAGACTGAGGCTCCCATCTAGACGAATCTGAGGCGTTAGATCACTAGAGGCAGAAGCCTCCGACACAGCTTGATTCAATTCTTTCTGGAATGAAGAAATTGAATGACTGGTTAAAGAAAACCCTGCCGCCATAGCATGACCACCGCCTTTAACAAGCAGGCCCTTGTGACACATGCGATGCACGAAAGTTCCCATATCAAACCCAGAAATTGACCGAGCTGACCCTTTGGCCATATCTCCTTCAATACTAATGACACAAGTTGGTTTATTCCACTGGTCCTTCATACGGCCAGCAGCAATACCAATAACCCCTTCGTGCCACCCCTCACTGGAGAGAACCAATGCTGGGGAGTCAATTTGCTGTTCAGCTTGTTTTGCTGCATCTTCTAGAACAGACTTCTCGATATCTTTTCGCTGAGCATTATAGGACTCTAACTCCTCAGCAATTTCCTGCGCCTTGGTACTGCTTGTGCACGTCAGTAATCGTGTCCCTAAAGAAGCGTCGCCCACACGTCCTCCAGCATTTATCCGAGGCCCTAATATAAAACCCAGGTGATAAGCAGCTGGTAGCACATCAATTCCTGCTATATCGGAAAGAGCTGTGAGACCGACATTCTGCCTCTTTGCTAGCACACGCAACCCCTGGACAACAAATGCCCGATTCAATCCCATGAGTGGCATTACATCACATACTGTCCCCAAAGCGACCAAATCAAGAAACTTAAGCAGATCCGGCTCTTCCCGATTTAGATAAAAACCAACATCCCTCAGTGCACGATTAAGAGCAACCATAAGTAAGAAGCTGATTCCCACAGCGGCACATGTTTTTACCTTTTGAGATGTTTCACTGTTTTCATCTAAACGGTTAGGATTCACTACAGCGATAGCATCAGGTAACTTAGCCTCAGCAACATGGTGATCAATAACGATAACATCCAAACCCATATCTTTTGCGGCAGCCAGTGGCTCAAATGAAGTTGTGCCACAGTCCAATGTAAGAACCACTCTACATCCTCGCCGCTGCAAATCCTGCATTGCACCGACGTTAGGGCCATATCCTTCTTTAACTCGATCAGGTATATAAAACTCGACCTTATAACCTACTTCTGTCAGGAAATTGTAAAGGAGAGCTGTAGATGTAGCTCCATCAACATCGTAGTCGCCAAGCAGACCAACCGTCTCTCCCTTTTGGTGAGCCGTAACCAATCTCTCCACAGCTTTTTCCATGTCTTTTAGGTCAGATGGGTTTGGCAAAAGCCCTCGGATGGTTGGTGATAAAATATTATGAGCTGTCTCTAGATCAGCGCCCCTGCCTGCCAAAACACGAGCTGATATGGCCGAGAGATTAAAGCGCTGGCAAAATGCCTCTACGAGTCGAGATTCAACCGCTCGAGAAACCCATAATTTTTTGGAATAAGATAATGACACGCCAGAGAAATCCTTGTTTATTTCACCGCATTAAAACGTGTTTGAAAAAATATGTGAAGCTTTAAATTGAAGTTACCTAATATAATCAACCCCAGTCCCATCTTCCCCCTTCCCAAGTGGAAACAATCCATGTAACAATCTTTGCAAAGAATGAACGACGAAAAGAGTCCATGTCTTATTTTTGGTTAGAAATTATAATCCTTGCAATAGCTTACACCCTAGGTTCCATACCCACGGGAATCATTGTCTCTAAGTTTTTAAAAACACCGAACCCCCGTGCTAGCGGCTCTGGCAATATCGGAACGACCAATATGTTGCGCACAGGTGGGAAAAAAGCCGCCGCGATCACTTTTGTTATCGATATGCTAAAAGGTGTATTGGCAGTAGCCATATCTTATAGCTTCACCCCCGACCTCTACCAACTCGCAGGCATGATATCTGTTATCGGGCACATCTTTCCCGTATGGCTTGTTTTCAAAGGTGGTAAAGGCATTGCGACAGCTCTAGGTGTCATCATTGCCTGGGATTATCAAATAGCCATTGCCTGCGTCATCACATGGATTGCTCTCGTGGGAACGACTCGCTATGTATCTGTTGGGTCTATCGGCGCTGTGATTATAGCACCCATAGCAACAATAGCCCTGGATAAAACCGTATTCCTTGAAGCCACATTGGTATTAGTCGCTCTCATACTTATATCTCACAGAGAAAATATTACCCGCCTCATCAAAGGTAAGGAATACAAAGTTGGAGAAAAATCAGACAAAAAGTCAAAGTAGGCTTAGTGAAGATGAGTTAGTCTGCTGGCTTCGGTTGAGCCGGTCAGACTTTCGAGCGTCTGTTACGCCAATTCCAAAAAGCAAGTTCCGCACTTCAAGCCTTGCCTGAACTCGCTAAACTAGGGGGCAAACCTTCAACTCTCAAAATATGTTCTGAGCAAGAGGCGCTCACAGAAATAGACGCTTTAAAAAAATATGAGGCAGAATTAATCGCTTTGTGTGACCCTCTCTACCCTCCCCTGCTTCGTGAGATTCCAGCTGCACCCCCTCTTATTACATACAAAGGCCAAATAGGGCTTGCTTCTCAAAAAAGCTTTGCCATTGTCGGAGCTCGCAATGCTTCCATGGTGGGGAAGAAGTTAGCCACAGACTTGAGTCTCGAGTTGGGCCAACAAAGTTGGGTCGTCATATCAGGCCTAGCCCGAGGAATTGATACCTGCGCCCATGAAGCATCCCTTGCGACAGGAACTATAGCTGTACTCGCAGGAGGTATAGATAATATATACCCATCTCATAATAGAAAACTATATGAAGAAATTTCTGAAAAAGGGTTACTGATAGCTGAGTCTCCCTATGGCACACAACCCAAAGCGAAGCTATTCCCACGCCGCAACCGCATCATTTCTGGCCTTTCTCAGGCAACCTTGGTTGTCGAAGCGGCCCTAAAGTCAGGATCTTTAGTCACAGCCCGTTATGCCTTAGAACAAGGCCGGGATGTATTCGCTGTTCCTGGAAGCCCCTTGGACCCTCGAGCTCGTGGAACTAACCATCTCATCCGTCAAGGGGCTATCCTCACTGAATCTTATGAAGACATTGCCAGAGAGTTACTAAATGACCTACCCACTTCGAAAATTTCAAAAGATTCCAATGAATTACAACACGATCTTTCTTCCCAAGAATTGAGCCCTCTTCGTAAGCTTCTTATGGAAAATCTGAGTTATACTCCCATAAGAGTTGACAATTTGCTTGAGGAGTATCACATTCCCCCTGCGGCCTTATGGTCGATTTTGCTTGAATTGGAGATTGCTGGCCGGCTGAATCGTCAGCCTGGCGGGTATATTTCCCTTAAACCTAAACAGAGAGAATGATGAACGTCGTCATTGTTGAGTCGCCTGCTAAGGCAAAAACTATCGGAAAATATCTAGGCAAAGACTATACGGTACTTGCCAGTTTTGGCCATGTGCGAGATTTACCTTCCAAGTCAGGCTCTGTCGATCCAGATAAGGATTTCTCCATGATTTGGCAGGTCAGCCCTGACTCAAAGAAGCATGTTGCTGAAATTTGTAAGGCCGTAAAGACTGCTGATCATGTATATCTTGCCACTGACCCTGACCGCGAGGGAGAGGCTATCTCGTGGCATATAACTGAAATGCTCCAGGAAAAAGGTTTGCTCAAAAAGATAAAACCAGAACGCATTTCCTTTAACGCAATCACGAAATCAACCGTTCTGGATGCGCTCAAAGCTCCTCGGGATGTTGACCAAGACCTAGTTGAAGCCTACTTGGCTCGCCTGAGCTTGGACTATCTCGTCGGATTCACCCTTTCCCCAGTGCTTTGGCGAAAGTTGCCTGGCACCAAGTCTGCTGGCCGAGTGCAATCAGTAACTCTCCGTCTCGTCGTAGATCGAGAAATTGAGATAGACCAATTCAAACCACAAGAATATTGGACACTTGATTCAACATTCACCACCCAGAATGATGAGAATTTCAAGGCCCGCCTAACCCATTTGGGTGGCAAGAAACTTGACCGCTTCGACATAAATTCTGAAGACAAAGCTATGTCGGCTCTGAAATTGATCGAAGCCCAAAGCTACAAAGTTTCCTCTGTTGAAAAGAAGCGAGTCAAACGCAACCCACGCCCGCCTTTCATCACCTCCACTCTACAACAAGAGGCCAGCCGTAAACTTGGTTTTGGTGCCAAGAAAACCATGCAGATCGCCCAAAAGCTTTATGAGGGCATTGATATCGGTGGGGAAGTTACCGGCCTTATTACCTACATGCGTACCGACTCTATCCAGGTCGAACCAGCAGCAGTGATGTCTAGCCGTGACGTTATAGAGCAAAAATTTGGCAAGGAGTATGTACCCTCCTCTCCTCGCATGTACAAAAGTAAACTAAAGAACGCACAGGAAGCTCACGAAGCTATCCGCCCCACTGTTCTCTCTCGTGATCCGGATAGCCTCAGGGATCGCTTAGACAATGATCAAATGCGTCTCTACGAATTGATTTGGAAACGGATGATGGCTTCACAAATGGCCAGCGCTGAAGTTGACCAGACCAGTGTGGACATACTATCAGATGATGGAAAAATCACTTTCCGTGCCAATGGCTCTATTATTGCCTTTGATGGCTTCCTTAAGCTTTATCGTGAAGGATTGGATGAAGGGCAAAAGGACGAAGACGAAACAAATCTTCTTCCAGCTTTATCTGAAAATGACCCTGCGGATCGCAAAGAAACAACACCTCTGCAGAAATTCACCCTTCCTCCTCCTCGCTATACCGAGGCGAGCCTCATCAAGAAAATGGAAGAATTAAGCATAGGCCGCCCTTCCACTTATACTCGAACCATCCAAGTTCTCTATGACCGGGGATATGTGCGTGCAGAGAAGCGCCAGCTTTATGCTGAGGATCGAGGCCGGATTCTCACGGCATTCCTTCTGAACTATTTTGAACGCTATGTACAATATAACTTTACTGCTGAGTTGGAAGAAGAACTAGACAATATTTCCAACGGAAGCCTAGAGTGGAAAGCAGTTCTTAATCAGTTCTGGAAAGATTTTATTGCAGCTATTGATGGAGCCAAAGATCTATCTATTCAAGAGGTTCTCGAACATCTTCAGAAAGACCTTGAAGACCATCTCTTTCCCCCTAAAGCTGATGGCTCTAACTCTCACCAATGCCCCGATTGTAAGGACGGTCTTTTAAATCTGCGTTTAGGACGTTTTGGACCCTTTATTGCTTGCTCCAGCTATCCTGAATGTAAATATACTCGTAAGCTTACAGAAGGCGATTCAGAGGAAGAATCTACTGAAGAAAGATTTGAGAAACGCGAACTAGGCGTTGATCCTGAATCTGAGCTACCTGTGCGCGTTAAGAAGGGCCCCTATGGCTTTTATGTACAATGGGGCGATGCCGCTAAAGGAAAAAAACCGAAGCGTGCAGGTCTTCCCAAAGGTCAAGACCCCAATACGTTTACTCTCGAACAAGCCATTTCTTTAGGTGCACTGCCTAGGGACGTAGGTATCCACCCTGAATCTAGCGAAATGATCACGGCAGGTATTGGTCGTTTCGGACCCTATATCAAGCATGGCAAGACCTACGTCTCTCTTAAAGGTGATGATAATGTCTTAACTATCGGGCTGAACCGAGCTGTGGTGCTCATAGCTGAGAACGCCAAAAAACCTAAGCAGAAGAAAAAAGCGTAAGTGGCTCGAAAATCCAAGAAAAAACCTCTCCCTTCTAAGGATGATATCTTAGCCTTCATCAATGAAAGCTCTATAAACGTGAGCAAACGGGAAATTGCTCGTGCATTTCATATCAAGGGTGAAGAGCGGATTTGGCTGAAGGGAATTTTAAAAGAAATGGCTGAAGAGGGCCTTTTGGCGCAAAAAGGCCGTCGCCAGGTCCTTATTAAAGATAAACTCCCACCTGTTATGGTCTGCACTCTGACGAGCGAGTTTTCGCCTGATGGTGAACCTCTACTTGAACCAACCAATGATGAATTCTCACCAGCACCTAAGATTATCCTCGATGATTCACGGGCTGCTAAACTGGCCCCAGGAGAGCAACTCCTGGTTAGGCTACGTAAAGAAGACGATTTTTATATTGCTAAAATGATGAAACGCTTAGATGGCAAAGCTCAGGAGATGGTAGGTGTCGTGCATATAACCAAAGGCGCACCACATTTGGCTCCATGTACAAGGCAAGAAGGACGTAAATACCCCATCAAAAATCTTCCTCCTGATATCGAAGCCGGAGATCTGGTCCTCGCCTCCATTTCATCGTCATCACATCATGGAAAACGTATCGCTAAGATCAAACAACGGCTTGGAGAGCAAGGTGCTCCTGATACCTTGAGTACACTCTCAATACACTCATTACAGATTCCTCATATTTTTCCTACCGAAGCTCTACAGCAAGCAAGAAAAGAACTAACCGTTCCTCCCCTCGGGCAACGTGAAGATCTACGCCACCTGCCGTTAGTCACAATCGATGGTGAGGACGCCAAGGACTTCGACGATGCTGTATGGGCAGAACACACTGAGGATGAGGGGTGGCACTTAATCGTTGCCATTGCCGATGTGGCTCATTATGTTCATCCTAATACGCCACTGGACAAAGAAGCCTATCTGCGTGGCAACTCTGTGTACCTGCCCGATCAAGTTATTCCAATGCTACCTGAAGAGCTTTCCAATGACCTGTGCTCCTTACGGCCAAATAAAGATCGAGCTTCCTTTGCTGTACACTTGTGGCTGGATCAGCAAGGTCGACTCAAAAAACATAAATTTGTCCGAGCCTTGATCAAGTCTCATGCCCGCCTGACTTACAACCAAGTCAAAGAAGCTCTTGATGGCAACCCTGATAAAATTACAGCACCTCTTATGGATGAGATTATTCATCCACTATTTGGAGCCTTTGAGGAATTAAAGAAAGCCCGACAATCCCGCGGAACTCTAGATTTCGATATCCCCGAACAACGTATTGTCTTTGCTGATGATGGCAACGTGGCTGAGGTGGTTCCTTTGATACGCAACGAAGCGCATATGCTGATCGAAGAATTCATGATTCTTGCCAATGTGGCAGCAGCACAGCAGTTGGAGCAACGTAATGCACCCTGCATGTACCGTATTCATGAGCCTCCCTCTGAAGAAAAAATTGCAGCTTTACGTGAGACTCTCAAAGGGTTGGGACTTAAATTGCCAAAGGGTCAGGTCGTTTTGCCAAAGACCTTCTCTCAACTCATTGAGGCTTCTAAAGAAACTCCTCACCATTCTCTTGTCAGTGAATTGGCACTTCGTAGCCAAATGCAGGCTCGCTATGATCCCAGCAATGCAGGTCATTTCGGCCTTAACCTGACTCGCTATGCCCACTTTACGTCACCAATTCGCCGCTATGCAGACTTGGTGGTGCATCGTAGCCTTATCAGTTCTCTAGATCTAGGCAAAGATGGACTCAGTGGCCATGAAATCTTTGAAGAAATGGCCAAGCATATCTCCACCACGGACCGCCGTGCAGAACAAGCCGAACGCGACGTAAAAGCACGCTTCATATCCGCTTATCTGCAGACCCATATCGGTAAAGAGTTCTTAGGTAGAATCCGCGGTGTCGTTAACTTTGGCTTATTTGTGGAACTCAATGGCTTGGGCATGGATGGCCTGGTACCCATGTCTCTCCTGCCTAATGACTATTGGGTCTTTGAAGAAAGCAAGCATCAGTTGATTGGAAGACGCACTCGTCATACCTATACCCTGGGAGATCCTATTACCGTTCGCCTGGTAGATGTGAATCCCCTCGCAAATTCTGTCACACTTGAAGTGTCAGAAGGGCCAAAAACTAAATCAATGAAGAAAAAACCAAAAAAGCCGCAAATTCGTTGATAGCTCCAGGGATTTTTCTTATCACCCACACACGGACGTACCCTTGATCAAGTTTGAAAAACAGCCATAAACCTTGACAAATCGGCTCATTTCCTAGAGATTGGTCATCGAATGATTTAGAACAAATTCAAGAATTTAATATATTTATGCCTAATATATCCACTCTCAAAGCTGAACACCCCCATATTTTTAACAACAGAGCATGGGTAGTCTGGGGCATCGCTGCCGTTTTCTATGCATTCCAGTTTATGTTGCGGGTGTCACCTGGTGTCCTGGCTAACGATTTGATGCGTGACTTTCAGATTGATGCCTGTTCTTTAGGCCTTTTGACAGCTTGTTACTATTATGCTTACTCCTCCTTGCAAATTCCTGCAGGGGCGCTGATGGATAGGCTTAAGCCGCGAAAGATGATGACTTTTGCTGCGATACTTTGCTCATCAGGATGCTTAATCTTTGCATCATCCAGTGACCTCTTCATGGCTAGCATCGGCCGAACCATGATCGGAGCGGGCTCTGCTTTTGCTTTCCTCAGCTGCTTAAAGCTAGCAACTCTTTGGTTCCCTTCTCGAAAGCTTCCTTTGGTCGTCGGCCTTACCTTATGTTTGGGTACGATGGGAGCCATTTTTGCAAGTTCACCTTTAGCTTGGTTATCGGAAATGGTGGGGTGGCGTTCTGCGTTATGGGCCATTTCATTTTTAGGTTTCACCATTGCCACCTGTGGGTGGATATTTATTCGTGACTATCCATGTGAGGTCATGAAGGCTGACCATACGGAACAACAGGAAAATATGCCATGGTACAAATCAGTATCTACAGTGGCAACAAACCCTCAGTGCTGGCTTATCGGTATTTTTGGCGGATTAATGTACGTCCCCCTCTCCGCTTTTGCAGACTTGTGGGGAGTTCCTTTTCTCATGGCGAAATACAACATTTCCAACGCCTCTGCAGGGTTTGCTTCAGCCATGTTTTATGTTGGCATTGGAATTGGAGCTCCCTTATTTTCATATGTCACCAACTATTTCAAAGCCTTCCGACCTGCCATCCAACTTTCTGCACTTGTAGGCGCAATATTCTTTCTTATTGCCATCTATATGCCTGGCCTCTCATTTACCGTGACAGCTTTATGCCTTCTTATGGCAGGCCTTGCCCTCGGCGGGCAATTCCTAGCTTTTTCAATTACGGTAGAGATTAACCCCAGCTATGCCAGTGGTACTGCCGGTGGATTTCACAATATGATCTGCATGATGAGTGGGGTAATTACTCAGCCACTTATTGGTTGGATTTTGAAATCCGTATGGACAGGCGAATATGTCGAAGGCATTCCCAACTATACCCTAGGGAACTATCAAGTCGCACTTTGCATCGTACCAGGAGCCTTAATGTTGGCAACAATTATACCCTGGTTAATCCGTGAGGTATATGTTACATCCTCAGACGAGGTACACCCTGTGGATCAAAAGCAGAAATCTACTGTTTGATCTCATAATTTAACGCCAGACCGGGCAAGCTGATGAATAGAGTTACCACTGCAAATCAAAGCCAAACTAATCTGATGCCATGGATCGTGTGGGGTGTCGCCGCACTGTTTTATGCTTTCCAATTCGTACTTCGAGTCTCTCCTTCCTTTATGGCTGATGAACTTATGTCAGCCTTTAAAGTCGAAGCCTGTGCCTTAGGAGCTTTGATCTCTTGCTATTATATTGCCTATTGCATAGTTCAGATTCCCATCGGCGTGCTCTTGGATAAATTAAAACCTCGGCGAACCATTAGTTTAGCTGTCGTTTTATGCCTCATAGGGACTTTTATGTTTGCCATGTCACCCTGCCTTACTGTAGCAGCAATTGGACGGGCATTGATAGGTGCAGGATCCGCAGCAGCGCTTCTCGGTTGTTTGAAGGTTGGAACTATCTGGTTCCCTCCCCGCCTACTTCCCCGAGTCGTAGGACTTACATTCCTTATAGGTTCCTCGGGAGCCCTTATGGCAGGACCACCCCTTGCCTGGCTTATGGACTTACTTGACTGGCGCAGTGCTCTTATAGTGATTGGGTTTATTGGTGTTGCTGTCTTTCTAGCCATCTGGTTTATCGTGAAAGATAACTCACCCTATTCATATAACGCTGAGCCTGAAAAGCCCCCTTCTTGGAAAACATTCACATCTGTCCTACAAAATAAAGCAGGATGGATTACGGGTATCTACAGTGGGCTTATGTACCTTCCCCTATCTGGATTTGCTGACATGTGGGGAGCGCCGTATATCAAATCTGCCTATGGTGTAGACAACTCATCAGCAGGGATTGCGATTGGCTCATTCTACTTAGGAATTGGAATTGGAGCCCCTATTTTTTCATGGATCAATGATCGAATAGGAGCTTTTCGCCCTACAATGCTTCTATCCTCTCTATTAAGCCTAGGATTTGTATCCGTAGCTCTCTGCATGCCATACTTACCTTTTAGCGTTCTGTGTGTGTTCTTATTGGCTACGGGCATCAGCTTAGGAGGTCAATTCCTCGGCTATACGGTGGCCACGCGAATTAACCCTATCGAAGCAAGTGGATCTGCCTGTGGATTCCATAACATGTTAACGATGATGAGCGGGGTCATTGCCCAACCTCTTATGGGCTGGATTTTAGATGTCACTTGGGCTGGAGATATTATTAATGGTGTACACCAATTCACCCCCTATGGTTATCAACTGTCTATGTTGATAGTCCCTCTAGGGCTTGCAGCCGCTTGCATCTTAGTGAAGTGGATCCCTGAAGTGGCAGACCCCAAATACTCCCTAGCTTAAGACTCTCCAATTGAACTATTGAGCATCCAAGCGTTCATCTCAAGCTTCTCTGCTCGCTGTATCATCATATCTGCCGTAACCCTATCTTCAAACTTCTCTGCCAAACCAGCACACTCAGAAGCTTTATGGGAAAGCAACATGTTACAATCTCTTAATTCTTCAAGCATGCCGCGTTCACCTGGTATTTCTGAAGCTTCTTTCATTTCACTCAAATCCTGCAGTTCCTTTAGGGAGTAAGGAGCCTTAAAACCCAGGGCCCTAATTCGTTCTGCAATCGTATCGAGAGACTTCCATAAATCTGTATACTGATCTTCAAAGAGCAAGTGCAGGGTATGGAAGTGCACTCCCTCTACATTCCAGTGAAAACCGTGGGTTTTCATATACAGCACAGCTGTGTCAGCTAGAAAACTCTTCAATACTTCAGAAATTTGCTGCCGGGCAGCAGAATCAGTTAAATAAGACATGTCACCTCCTGTGATTCTTTTTTTTGAAAGTAACAAGGAATTATTAATGATTCGTTAAAAAACCAAGGAAGGCTAAGCCAAATAGACATAGAAAATATTTGCTACAAAGATTATATAAAACAACTGCTTGGTGTATGGAAATACAAAGTATCTACTCAACAGCGAGAGTATCGTAATGACAATAAGTCCGGGATACATAGCTTGCACTACTGGCCCTAAATAAGCCACTACACCTTGAAAACGGAGTGTGGAGATCAGGCAGGAGATTACAATCGTTGCAATGATACAGACATTCATGGGAATCCGTTCCATAAATATATTCTCGTAGATGAACTCAGAAAAAGCACTAACCAAAGCCACTGCTGTCGTTAGACAGGCGAGTATATAAGCCACACATACCACGGGAGCCGCATAAGGCCCCATCAGATGGTGAGCTAATATGGATAGAGCTTGATCAGGAGACGATTGCAACACAATTTCACTATAGTGAGAACCTAGATAGATAAACGCTACATAAACGAGGCTTAAGAGGAAAGTTCCCAATAGCAGCGCTTTGATAATTAAGCGATTGATAGAATACTCAGAATTTTCAGGGCCGGCTTTATTTTGAATATAGCCGATAAGAATAATAGCAAAGAAATATGTCGCAAGGAGGTCCATCGTTTGATACCCCTCTTGCAATGAGTGTATAAAACTTCCACCTAAGTTGGTATCAGGAACATATTGATTATTATCTCCATGATAGATTCCTAATGCAATAATGCAGATAAGGGACGCCAATAAAAAGGGAGTCAGAAAGTTTCCAATATTACTCACCAATTGGGTCCGATCAAATACCAAAAAGTAAATGATAAGCCCAGCCACAGATGCATAAGCATAGACATTCATATCGGGAAATAGAGTTAAGAAGCTACCATAAGCCACTGTTATAACTCGAGGAGTTCCCCCAAATGGTCCAATCAGAAGCATCAAGACAAGAGGGATAAGGAATCCCCCATACTTACCCAAGATAGAGAAAAAAACTTCGTAACTACGTTCAGAATTTACAATGGCGAGGAGCCCTAAGAAGGGAACCAAAACACCTGCAATAGTAAAGCCAATAATGGCGACAGGATAATGGTTGCCTACATCTGCGCCAATGGTGAGCGGATACACAAGGTTTCCGGCACCAAAAAACATAGAAAACATCGCAAAACCAGTACTTAATATCAAAGCCAGGTTATGTTGTTTGGCAGTTTTAAAACTCACTCTCCAAAACCTTTTATTTTGTCATATCGGCATCCATTGATGCTGAACATAGATATAAAAACAACCTTGGTCAAATTGTAATAATTACCTACATAATGTCGATGTCTTTTTTTCAAATGATTAATAAATATCAGATTATAACTCTATGAGACAGTTATCGTATGCTGGATATACCCCATCCGGCAGCTCAGATCTAAGTGTTTGATAATCCAACAATGCTGACATATGTGTTAAATATGCAACGTCCGGCTTAACACGCTCAATCCATTCAAGGGTTTGCGCAAGATGTGAATGGGTAGTCTTTGGCTCTCGTGATACACAATCCACAACCCAAACCTTAATACCTTCCAGAACCTCGAAAGCCTCTTCACTTAACCGCACCACATCAGTTGAATAGGCGAAGTCTCCGATACGGTAGCCCAGTGTAGTTTGATACCCATGATCTTGCTCAAACGGAATCACTTCCAGATCACCCACCTGAAATGGGCCAGTAATAATGTGAGGCTCAGCGAACCCTCGATAAAGTTCTGGGACTTCAGTGGGGTGCCGGAAGATATAAGGGAACCGTTTCTGAAGATCCTGAAGTGTTTTTTCATCTGCATAGATAGGAATCTGTTGCCCCCTTGCATAATGCATGGGACGTAAATCATCAATTCCATGAGTGTGATCTGCATGGTCATGGGTATAAAGCACGGCATCAATATGAGAAATATTAGCCCTTAGTAGCTGCTCGCGAAAATCTGGTGAAGTATCAATCACCAGCGTTGTATTCCCCTCCTGTACAGCCACAGAAACTCGTGTCCGTCGATTCCGAGGCTCATTGGGGTCGCAATGCCCCCATTCCCCAGTCACGAGAGGAACACCCCCAGAAGAACCACATCCTAAAATTCGTACCTTCATATTATTTAATCTTTGAAAAGAGTTGATAAAAATTGCGTGTTGTCGAATCCGCTACTTCTTCCAGAGATACTCCTTTGACCTCAGCTAACTTCTGTGCCGTATGCACAACATAAGCCGGCTGATTGGGCTTACCGCGGTATGGAACGGGTGCCAGATAAGGAGCATCTGTTTCAATAAGCAATCGCTCCATTGGTACATCGGCGATCACCTTTCGGATTTCTTCTGCCTTATTAAAGGTAATAATACCTGAAACAGAAATGTAGAACCCTAGATCCAAAGCTTCTCTCGCAAGATAATCCGTGCCGCTAAAGCAGTGTATAAGCCCCCTCACCTTACCTTGGCCAAACTCCTTGAGAAACTGAATCGTATCCTCTTCAGCATCACGGGTATGAACGACCAATGGAAGATCCAGCTCTAGCGCCGCCTCTATATGAGCCTGAAAGCTTTCTTGCTGCGGCTCCTTAGGGCTGTGCATATAGTAGTAATCAAGTCCAGTCTCACCAAAACCTACAACCTTTGGTTTGGCAGCTTCCACTCTCAGGGCTTTCTTCAAATCATCAAGAGAGTACTCTTTGAGAGTTCTCTCAGCTTCGTGAGGATGAATACCAAACGTCGCATGAATATGTGGGTGTGAGTCGGCTATAGCCTGAATACGCTGGGTTTTATCCATATCCACTGAGATCGTAAGCATATGGCCCACGCCTGCATTTTTACCATGAGCCAACGTTGCCTCTAAATCATCGGACAATTCAGGGTAATCGAGGTGACAGTGGCTATCAACAAACTTCACGGCTTTCTCCTTATTGAATTAAGATTCTAAGGAGGACGAGTGAATTGTCAATGGTAAGCCTCTTACCTACTCAAACTTAATACAGAAATCTCCACCGTTTGCCTTACCACAGTGCTCACTGGGAGATTTTTCCTCAGAATCATCCTCAGCCATCGCTGGAGCTATTAACAAAAACAGAGAAATATGTGCTGCTAGCAATGTTCGAATAAAGTCCATCCTATTATCCTTTCAATTTAATCAGTTTTACCTTCACAAATTAATTGTGATTCTTCTTCTTGATCGCGACAATTTTCCTTTTTGATGGGGTCAGTAATGATGAGCCTTCCCTCGGGAGCTTTATACATTTTGCCTTTCCCCATATGATAATAGCATTGAAACGTCCCCGTAGCTTTGCTCCACGTACTCTTACTATGATAAGCAGCATAACCCTTAGCTAGTGGATGTTCAATATAGGGAACGCATCCGTACACATGCCACTTTGAAACTCCTACGGGCAATTCCTTAGAAAGAGCCGTATCTACATTCAAAACAATTCCACATAGGAGTAATACTCTAAAAAACAAATACATAAAACACCTCATCATATAATATTATTATAGAAACCTCTGCAAAAGTCCCCCATCCGGTCTAATTAGTGTGTAACTTTCTCTGTCATCAGGTTATAATTTTTTCAATGATAGACTTACATTGGAGGAACAATGAGCAGCTTTGCA
>CAJQNC010000066.1 GCA_905479605.1 uncultured Alphaproteobacteria bacterium
TCGATTGAGTCACCAGTATATCTGCAAAGCTGCTCATTGTTCCTCCAATGTAAGTCTATCATTGAAAAAATTATAACCTGATGACAGAGAAAGTTACACACTAATTAGACCGGATGGGGGACTTTTGCAGAGGTTTCTTAATATAAAAGGTTCTAAGTCCAAATCAAATGCGTAAACTTCGACACCTGATAGACCAGAAGTAAGTTCTTGGATTTCCGTAATCTTCTGATCTGGGAATATTTCATGCAGAGTTTCGTCTACTGTGCTGGCGCCAGTAGGCACGGTAAATATAGCTACACCCAATAAAAAGATTGCTTTAAGATTCATTCAGAAAATCGTCAGTTATACTTCAAATAAAATGACCCCCGAGCTGGCGTATTATCATCTGTAAGGAGGTATTCGCATGCTCCGGGCTCTGTTTCTTCTAGGCGATGAATGCTATGTCCTTTAAATAGGCCCGCTAGAATAGAATCCACAGCTTTACCGGTTTCACCATAATAAACGACATAGCTTTCTTCACCGATTAGAATAGGGTCCTGGGACCCGGTACTGAGGCTGTCACGAATTGCATCCAATTGAGGCACCACGTCAGCTAGGGGTGGGCAATCAGCCCAAGCATGTGATGAGACAGTCATTGCAATTGCGAGTGTATATAAAGTTTTCATGAGGCCTCCTTCGGCTTGTTTGCAGCTTAAGCTGCAGATTTTGTTTCTAAGGCTTTCTTTGCTGGCATATATTCACAATCTAAATCGCGAGCGACAGCCTCATAAGTTATATGGCCTTTACATATATTGAGCCCTTCCAATAGATACGGATCATCTAACAATGCTTGCTTGTATCCCTTATTGGCTAGAGCTATAGCATAGGGCAGTGTGGCATTGTTGAGAGCATAAGTGGAGGTGCGAGCTGCAGCACCAGGCATATTGGTTACACAGTAGTGGACGACACCATGCTCAATATAACTAGGATGATCGTGTGTCGTGGGTCGGCTTGTTTCAAAGCAACCACCCTGATCAATAGCTACATCCACAAGAACAGCACCATCGTGCATGGCTTTGACTTGAGCTTCGGTGACGAGCTTAGGAGCTGCAGCACCTGGTACCAGTACTGCTCCAATAACTAAGTCGGCATAAATGACGCTGTCTTCAATGTTTTCCAAATTGGCGTAAAGAGTCTTTAAACGTCCATCAAACAAGTTGTCCAGAACTGCGAGACGAGGAAGTGATTTATCCAGGAGGGTTACCTCTGCACCCAAACCAACTGCCATGCGGGCCGCATTCATGCCGACCACACCCCCACCAATAATGACGACTTTTCCAGGAGGGACTCCTGGGACCCCACCTAGCAACACTCCTTTTCCACCTTCACCCTTTTGCAGGCAGTGAGCGCCCGCTTGTATGGACATACGACCAGCCACTTCACTCATAGGAGTGAGTAGGGGCAAGGCACCTGTAGGAGATGTGACTGTTTCATAGGCAATAGCAATACAGCCCGAGTCCAAAAGTCCTTGTGTCTGCTCTTTGTCAGCAGCCAGATGCAAATAGGTAAATAAAATTTGACCAGGACGTAGCATCTTACACTCTTGGGGTTGGGGTTCCTTGACTTTGACGATCATGTCGGCAGTGTCAAAAAGCTGTTCAGCAGAGGATACAATTTTGGCGCCATGATATTCGTAGTCTCTATCAGCGCAACCTATACCATCGCCTGCTGTTGTTTGAACCACAACTTCATGGCCGTTGTGCACGATTTCACGTACAGAGGGTGGCGTAAGACCAACACGATACTCATGGTTTTTAACTTCTTTAGGAACACCTATAATCATACTTATATCCTTTATATCAATGTATAATGCTAGCGCATGGGAGGTTCGTCGAATGAACGTAGCTTGCGGGAATGCAAGACCACGTCGCCTTTTCCTTGCTCCTCCCTGAGAATGCGGAGCGATTCAATACCAATTTGCAGGTGCTGTGACACACTCTTTTTATAAAAATCATGAGCCATTCCACGTAGCTTTAACTCGCCGTGGATAGGCTTGTCTGAAACACATAAAAGTGTTCCATAGGGAACACGCATGCGAAAACCATTGGCGGCGACTGTGCCTGATTCCATATCCAAGGCAATGGCGCGACTTTGACGGAAGCGTTCCATGAGTTCTCGGGAACGAAGTTCCCAATTGCGATTGTCAGTTGTAACAACTGTACCTGTTCGCATACGGTTCTTGAGGTCATAACCACTGGCACCCGTTACATTGGCCACCGCTTGTTGCAGGGCCACCTGGACTTCCGCCAACGCAGGAATGGGAATCCATGCTGGAAGATCCTGATCAAGAACATGGTCCTCGCGCACATAGGCATGAGCTAGCACGTAATCACCCAAATGTTGACTACGGCGCAAACCTGCACAATGGCCCAGCATGATCCAACAATGGGGACGCAATACACCTAAGTGGTCAGTAATGGTCTTCGCATTGCTTGGACCCACTCCAATGTTAATAAACGTAATGCCACGACCGTCTGGCCGTTTTAAATGATAGGCCGGCATTTGGGGTAAGTGGGGAGGGCGCTCACCAGATGGGCTTTCATTACTGAACTTAGGGTTGTGAGTCATCTCATCCCCTGGGCCTACGAATGCTGAATATTCATCGCCTTCACTGATTTCCTTCATGGAATAGTCAATGAATTCGTGTATGTAGCGTTGGTAGTTGGTGAGGAGAATAAATTTTTGGAAGTGCTCTGCACTCGTTCCACAATAGTGATGCAAGCGTCCTAAAGACAAGTCCACACGCTCAGCCTCGAAGAGAGTTAAGGGTAGAGGATCATTCTTTCGGGGACGATATGTGCCATTAACAACATCGTCATTCACCAAACTGAGGTTTGGGAGAGCAAAAGCACCATCAAACAAGAAAAGCTCTTTGGAGTTTGGAGTCGCTACATCACTCAAATCAACAAATGGCAGAGGGATTGGCCAATTGCTCTCACCAACCACTACGGGGACATTGTGGTGATTTAAGAGCAAATCAATCTGATTACGATAGTATTTTTGAAAAATATCCGGACGCGTGAGTGTGCTTCCATATACACCCGCTTCGAGGATGGCTCCAAAGGATACACGAGCATCTACATTCAAGTCGCCGGGTTTGACTGATATTCCTAGATAAGGATAAGTAGCCCCTTCGAGCAAGTCAGCTTTTGCAGAGGAATCCTTATCTGCAGACATCTTGCGGTAGGTTTCACGGATCGTCGATGTGTTCTTCTCGTAGATCTCGGTAATTCGATCAATGGCGGCGTCGGCATCGGTGAACTCCTGAAGATCTCGAGCACCACCGTGGCCACTAAGAGTTTCGGAATTTTTGAAAAAATCTTTCTGCATGCACTCTTTCTAAATTATTAATTTTTGTCATTGTACATCAATTATATTATGGTTTGAAGGGGTTTCGTTCGAGGTATAAGCCTAAGATTTTATTTCAATTGGAGCTCCATTTTCTACTTGCTCCCAAGTCTCATCAATTTCTTCACTGGATACAGCAATGCAACCAAGTGTCCAGTCCTGCAGGCTATGAGCTTTTCCTATGAATCTAAACTCACTTCCTAGCTCATATATAAAAATAGCCCCCCAGGAGAGGCTTTTCTTTTGGCCGCTTGCTTCTTATCTGCCGTGTTGGGGTATGAGATATGTAAGGATTTGTAAAATTGGCTACGTGGATTGCGCCAATCAATAACGTAGTTTCCCTCAGGAGTCCTATTGTCACCCTCTTGGGTTTTGTGCCCTATAGGATTGCCACCTAAAGCTATTTTATAGGTATGGATTACTTGGCCCTTATGGAGAAGGTGCACTTTCCATTCAGCTTTTTCTACCAACACTTTTGTGATGGGTTTGTGACTACCGCTGCTCTCTGCGTGAAAAAATAAATATCAATTGGCGGCTAAACATGGGCTTCTCCTATGGATATATCAACTCTAATAACTTTGTTACAATAAGAGAATACGCCTGGGCTTTCAACCTGGTCTCTATAATATCAATCAGCTCTTTTAGATACGGCCGGGGATCAGAAATATATCTAGTATAATGGGGATGGCCTCTTGGTTTGTCTTCTTTTTGCACGGCTTGCCAGCTCATGAGCTTTACCACATCAGGATTGCTGATCAAAGAAGGGAAGCCTCTGCGCAAAGGAATGATTGCTTGTTCTAACACTAACAAGTTGAAGTATGATGACCAGTAAGGGCGTATGATAGTGGCTGTTCTTGTTATGCAAAAGGCTCATTACGTTATCAAACCGTGAATTCAGAAGCGTTTGGCGTAAATTAAAATCTATGCACACCCAGTTCTTAAACAATAAATTGATAAAGCATTAAAGTTATAACCATAAGGCTGAATAAGGGAGAAAATTTACCTTTTTCCTCTTTGAGGGTCCAAGTTCTCATTGTTTGCTTGAGGCTGTTGTTTAGCAATCGGCTCCGGCTTGTTTGTAGCCTCCAGCAATAATACGTGAATCTGGTTTAGAATCAAGCTGCCCTCAGGATTTTTTTGATGCTGTTGAATAAGAAAATGAATTTTATAACCAAGAAGTTTTCCTCTTTCTCCTCTTAAAATTGATGGATCTTTTCCAAGCAGGGCCTCAACAATCTCTTTACGTGTTCCAACAACAAAGGGAGCTATTGTCTTTTCATGTGCTCTTTCTCTTAAAAGCTCCATCAATCGGGCTTCAAATAAGTTGTTGGCAGGAACTAATTCATTCGAAATACACAGGGTTCTTGAAACTTTTAAATCAGTGTCATGGGCCATAATATCCATAAGAGGTTCTCTAATAGATTTAAATTGTTTTTGATTCAGAAGTCTTGGATCCTACGCAATCGCGACAAGATTTTGATCAGAAAGTAATTGGCATAGTACCCGTCCTCCCCTTCTGGGAGCTTGTTGTCGTCGCCAGTGAGCTAATGAGGTAACTCTTTCAGTTTGATTATGATCATGTAGGTTGACTTGATTAAGGAGCCTGCGAACACCTGTGTTGCTTTCTTGTATAAAGTTGCCGACTTGGAATCGGTTATTGAAAACTTCTTCGATGAGCTTACTGCGATCCACTTCCTGCAGACGTTCCTGCAAGAGAGGGTAAAGGACGTACAAGTGACTTACATCGGCCGAGGCATAAATAAGTTGCTGCTGTGTGAGAGGGCGCTGTGTCCAGTCACTCTGCTGCTCTGCCTTATCAAGAGAAATTCCCAGCAAATCACCAACCATATGTGCGTAACCGGGCATGCCATTCAGGTCGGGGGTGATAGTTGCATACATGATTTGGGTGTCTGCTAAATTCTTGGGGAATTGACCTGTTAATCCATATAGAATTCTCAAGTCTTGAGATGGCGCGTGAAAAACTTTGGTTATGGCATTGCTTTGGAAGATAGGTACTAAAGGCCCTAGAGCATGACGTTGTCGACGGTCTTTGTTATTGTGAAGTGTAAGGTAGTCAATGAGAATTCCATCTTCTTTGTCCTGCCCCCAAGCAATCTGAATCAAGCATAGGGTATTTTTCTTAAACTCTAAATCTACAGCAATGTGCTTGGATTGTTTCATAACTTGGCAAACATCCTTGAGGTCATCAGCCGTTGAGATAAGTGGGTATGGTGAAGACCAAGCGTCAAAGCTTATGAAGCCCAACAACAAAAAGGAAAAAAATACGCGCATCATCAATATCTAACCAAAAAACATTACAACTATCTGATATATAGTGATTAGATTAAGTAATATCAAAATTAATTATTTTAATAAAATTTGAATTAATTTGTACCGGGTAAATGGTGGGCTTTACTATCCTAAGCACATACTCCCAAGACCCACTCTATTGAGGGAATGAGAAAAACAGGCCGCGCTGCATTAAGTAAATATAATTTTAAAATATTATTACTTTTTTAACTTACTTTACTTATCATAACAATGTAACAATAAAGCATGGAGAAAAAAACATGAATAAAGTTCTCGCAATAGCATTTGCTGGTTTCGTAGGGATGGCTTCCCACGCGGAAGCAACGGTATCACACGAAGTCTGGAATCCATGGCGTAAGGACATGTGTGCTGAAGGTATCAATACCGATGTACAACGCTGCTATAAATCACTGTATTGCCCTCGTGGTTTCGAGCGTGTGGATATGACTCACAGTGTTGCTATCCGTAAAGCTAAGTTTGGTAAGGATTGGAGAGAGCTCTTCACATCTTGTAGTGCTGAGTGTGTACCTTCCCACCACCATCATCATCACGGATAAACATTAATCTGTTGATTTAGAACAAGCAAAGCAGCTCCTGGGATATTCTCAGGTGCTGCCTTTGTATTTATTAGCTTAACGGTTTCTTAGCAAATCTTGAATTATAGCAGATTATCTTAACATTTACACATATCCGTAAAATGGTATTCCAGGTTATCAATGAATGACTTTGCATTATCAGAGTAAGATTTCAGTCTTTGTTTAATATTGGCCCACATGGGTTCAATTTTGTTCAGGTCA
>CAJQNC010000067.1 GCA_905479605.1 uncultured Alphaproteobacteria bacterium
TATCACTTCCCAAAGAGATAGATATCATGGATGTGAAGGCTATACGCAGTTACCTAGCTGATATGGTTGAAAAAGTGGAAGGGTCTCTTAAAAAGGCCCAGCCGCAATTTGATGTGCTTGAGCAAAACATGGCACTTCAAAAAGAATGGTTTGAGCTAGCAGAAGAGCATGGCATTGACACAGAAATGGAGGATATTGAATCCTCTCTAAATCACAGGTTTCGTTTAAAGATTTTTTTGCTGGCGAGCCATTATTGGGAGGGTGAATACCTGCACTCCCTACCTCAGAAACTTAAAGACTTGCAAGAAGGTAAACTGCTGGGAGGTAAAAAGATCAGAGTTGATTGGCAAATGAGGGCGATGTTAACGCCGTGTTTGTTGACCACGTTTCATATGCTTCCTAAATTATTCAACCTTGATATTAATAACTACAGTACCATTGTACAGGACGTAATTGATACTCTGGTTGTAGATCAAGGAGATACTATCTCTCCATATAAAGTGATGCCTTCATTGATCTTTGCTAAGAAATGTTTGGTTTTAGGTTCAGGTAAGAAAAAAAATCGGGAGGTAGGCTTGTCACCTGAAATTGAAAAGGGGAATCTCTTTTTTTGTGGCTTCGAAGATGAGGGCCTCATTGAGGAGATGGAGAGAAATGGCCTACTAGGAGCGGGCCAATCTTTGACCAAGGTTGCTCAGGCTCGTACTGTCTACTCAAATAGGGACGGAGAACGGGGTATCTTTTTGGAAGACGATATGGAGCAGACTTCTAGTTTACCTTCAGCAGAGAAGATTGCAGCAGATTAAGGGCTTTCTTAGCAATTTGATGGGAAAGCCGTACAGCACCCCCTTCTTCTTCTAAGTTTAATAAGACACAGACAGTGATATCATGCTTGGGGATATACATCAGCTGAGTATTGAAGCCCTCGGTGCCACCACTATGCCAGAGAATTTCTTGATTAAGAATCCGAGAATGTGTGCGACCAATACCGTACGCATAGTTATTGAGAATAGGTTTTGTCATTTGGGAGTATGAGCTAGGTTGCAATAGTTGACCATTGTGAAGGGCTTGATTCCACTTTAACAAATCACCTGTTGTTGAAACCATACCCCCTCCTGCATAGGAGGTGCTGACATCCCGACTGTTGGCGACTTTCAGCTTGCGGTCAAAATCATGAATTTCCGCGTTATATCCGCAGGCGAGACGGTGGGTTTTAGGGTGCATTTGCAGATCACTAATGTGACCATGATAGGGTAAAGTTGTATCGCCCATATCTAATGGCGCGAAGAATTCCGTTTGCAATAATTTCTGAAGCGGTTGTTGACTAATTTTTTCCAGAACGACGCCTGCCAGTGCATAGCCGACTCCCGAGTAGGTGTACTGGGTGCCTGGTTCTGCTAGAAGAGGCAGTTGAAGAAACAGTTGGAGAAATTCTTCAGAAGAGTATTGTCGATCTTTGAACTGGCAGTAACTTGGAAGGCCGTGATAGTCAGGTAATCCAGATGTATGAGACAGGAGTTGATGCATGGTGACGTGGGCAGCTGCATGAGGGTACATATCAGTATAGCTCTTCACGGGGGCATGTAAATCGAGTTGTTGTTTCTCAACGAGCCGCATGGCTGCAGCTCCTATAAATTGTTTGGTAATTGAGGCGATTCGATACTGAGTTTCAGGAGCACATTGAGATTGGCAATTATGATCAGCACATCCATAGCCTCTGCTAAACAGAGCCTCATTCCCTTGGGCAAGAACAACAGTTCCTGTGAGGGTATTAATTTCAGCGTAGCGCTCAAGATAATCAGAGATGTCTTTAATCATATGTCTTTCTTAGTCGATTGTACTTTCCACGAGGCCGCCACAAAGGCCCCCTTAACAAGAGGGAGTAGCATGATAGTTATAATAATGGTAGCGGGTAATATAATAAATAAAAGAATATTAGACGATAGATTGTATCGGATATCTAGCCACAGTAAAAGGGGTACGAAAATAAACAATACCAGACTCATTGTGAAAAATGCAGGACCGTCATCTGCCGAGTAAGTTTTATTCAGTTCTAACCTGCAGTTATGGCATCTGGCTTTGACCTGCAGAAAGTTTTTAAATAATTTACCGACCCCGCAACCTGGGCAGCGTCTGCAGAATCCTCGAACTAAGCAGGTAAGCCAAGGCGTGTTGTGTAATGTGTCAGTATGGTCCATAGCTATCCGTTATCACATATGCTCATGTTCAGGGAAGATAATTGTTCCGTTGGGTCTGCTGTTAGAGTCGACAGTTTTTTATATTTTGAGGTAGGTACATCTTGCATAAGTCTAAGATTCCCCCCTCAATATGAAGTTTCTGCATGGATTCGTTGATCTTATTTTTAAGTGGGCTTCCTTTAGGCAAACCAAAAGCATAGAGTTCATACTTTATCACGAGAGGTGATAGGACAAGCCTGTTATGGAGTATCTTTTGTAGCTCAAAATTAGCGAGAGAAGTGTCCATAAGGAAAGCTCCTATTTCATTGTTATCTAGGCTCTGCATACCTTTACTGAAGCTACTGTAGCCCTTCATTTTAAATCCTAGGTTTTTGCCTACAATGTAGGGGTCAGTGTTTGTAATGGACCCAACCACTGTAGTGTGAAGATCGTCAAGAGTCTGTACTGTACTATCTGCACTTGATAGAGAGACTGTCATGAAAGATACCACAATACCACTGATGAGGGTCGTTATAGCGTAGGCTATGACAATCCACACAATTAAAGAAAGACGTACTGAAGTACTGGTGGGAAGGTTGATATCAGTGTTGTCACTACTGATGTAGTTTCTTTTTGATAGATGGTGCCAAAGAACAAAGCTCACACCCTTGCGATATGAGTTAGGTATATAGTCACTATTTTTGCGTTCATAAAACCAAATCAAATGAATGTGAGTCAGAAAAAAGAGTATGAGAATGCCCAAAAGAATTCCTACCGAATAGAAAAATGTTTCGAGGATGCGGATAAGTGAATGAACTAATGAGACTTTTACAACGACTCCAACCGAATCCAAATAGAAGGCGTCAGAAAAATCCACATGCTGAGCGCGGTATGCAGTATGAGCCGTTGGGCCTATAAGAACATCATACTCACCCTTATCTAAGCCATTTAATGTTTGCTCAAATTCATCCTCTTTCTTACTAATAAATTCATACTTCCAGCGATTATCGAGAGCAATTTGACGCCAAATATCCACTGCAAGCCCTATGTATTCGTTGTTTTTCTTTGCAGCGAAAGGTTCTGCTAATATGACTGCGACTTTTAGGGGCGAGTCAGTTGTCCCTTCACCTACAGCTTTAAGGGGAGCTGTGAGGCATAATGAGAGGACAACAAAAATGGGTAAATAGTATCGCATAGTAGAATTGCTCTTTATTTATAGGTTCTATTATTTTCCCATCAATAAATTAATTAGTTGTAAATATATTTCATAATGATACGGAATTTTAACTAATTCATCTTATGGTTGTACTATGAGAAAGCTATCTACATGGGGCATTTGTACGGCTCTTATTATATTCCTCATGGTTGGGGGAGGAGCTGTGCGGGCTTCTTTTTTTGGTTTTCAACCAATGCCTTGTGATATTGGGGATAACTTTGATGATGCTCATCATCGTTGCTATTACTGCCCCAGGGGATCCATTCAAAGAGAAAAGGAATGCTTGGGGTTACCATACCTTGGGATTCGTTGTGCTCACGGGCAGGATCATTATTATGATTCTGAAACCCAAAGTTGTATTTACTGCCAAGAAGGATATGTGTATTTATTCATAGATGGAAAGTGCCACAAGAAAAAATAATGAAGGGAAAACCCTATGAGAATTTTGAAAGCCACCCTTAGTTTGGTAGTTTTATTTCTACCTACTTACCTGTATGCCATGGGAGATAGTGAGGAGCCAGAGGAGCTTATTAATCAGTCTATGTGCCGTGAACATGACCATCATTTTGACCTGACTTCAAAAGAGTGCATCTATTGTGCCCAGCATCTACGCTATAATGCAAAAACTCGTCAGTGCGAAGGCTAACTATCCCCATTAGGGAAATGCTTTGGTAGTGATCATTTCCATGCTGCGACTTTGGAATGTATGTATTGCGCAAAAGGGCATGAATTCGATGAGAAGACTCGTAAATGTGAGTCAAAGCAAATCATTTTAGCTGATTAATTGTGGTCTACTGCATAGGATAAATATTGACCCGGGGTTCTTTATCATCAGCACTCGCCTTTTTCACATGTAAGCGGGTAGGTTCTACACCCAGGCTCTCAAGTATCTGTTTCACTTCTTGCGCGTTTTGTGCATGACTATCTTCGGAGAACTCAACAATATCAAACTCCATGTTTGGATTTTTATAGAGTCCCCGGTTGACTGCCGAAAATACATACCATTTGAATGCAGATGCTCCGTGTTCAATGGCAATTGTTGCCAAGGGAGAGCTTTTATACCCACCCGCATCAGTTTGTATGAGGGGCTCCGCTGAGCTTGAAGGAAGAGGCGCGCTGTTTGCAATGGGTAGAGGCTCTGCCACGGTTGGTGGAAAGAAGGGAGGATCTTGGACAGAGCGATCCTCTTCTGCTGTTCCAATTGCTGGCAGCGAATCAGTCCGTTGAATTTCTTCTTGAGGGGGCTTCTCTTCGGCTAAAGACGTTCCATTTTCTTGTAAAGTGTTGCTTTTTTCTATACCTTCTAGGGGAGGCAATTCAGCAGTGAGTGTAGTACTATCATTGGGTTTCATTTCTGCAAGAACTGCCAGCGATGCAGTCTTCACAGGAGGCAAAGGAATATTGCGGGCTTGAAGATTTTCAGGTTTTGCAGGCGGAGGCGTGATCATAGGAAGAGAAGGCTCAATCTGTTCCGCTATGGCCGTAGCTATTGGAGTTTCTTTAAGGATGGGTGTTGGCTGAAGAGGAGTAGGTTTTTCTGAGGGCAGCCTCTCAGCGAGGATAGCTCTATGCTGTTTCCAATTCGCTTTAGACTGATTCTGTATTGGTATGGCTATATCGTCTTGTGCAATGACTTCAGGTCTCTTGTGAGTGCTTTTCGGCAAATCAGGCTTTTCAATTTGTTCAGCTGTTGTGACAGGGGAAGGAGTTGTAGTATGAGAATATTCCTTTGAAAGGGGTCCGCCGGCTTTAGCAACCCCATTCTCTTCATTGAGAGGCCTAAGAACGTCATTCCCCTCTCTCTCTGCCTGCTCAGCTTGAATGAGGTCAGTCTCAGTCCGCTCTTCGTCCATTTGGACTATACTTTCATTGGCATGAAGCTCTTCAGGAGCCACCGCATTGTTTTCTGGCTCAGCAATAAGCTTTGGACGGCCTAATTTCTCCAGTGTGCCTTCCTTTAATATGGATGCATTGATCTGGCCGCGGGGGATGCCCCCTAGTTCTCTACCTTCAGTCTCGACTTCTTCTGGAGGAAGGACGGCTATGACCGTTGCAGCTGCTGGTTCTTCATCTACTGTTATCGTTGACTTTGCATTAGTGATAACGGAATTGTCATTTTCTTCGACCTCATCTGGGGCCGTTATTTCGGCAACCACTTCGTGAGGCTGTGATGTCTCTAGCGTTTTAGCTGGGAGGTGCTGAGCTGCTTGGGAAAGGATGCCCTGTGATTGCGAATAGCTTCGTTCTAGGTCAGTGACGTCCTTTGCAACCTTCTCTTTAAGTTCATTAAGTTCTTCAAGACCATCAGCACCATCTGCTTGTACAAGGTCATCCAATGCGGTTTGCTCTTCACTTAACTGCTCCCGAAGAACATCCATTGTCGTGGAGAGCTTTGAAAGGGAGCTATGCTCTTGTTGGAGGGCTAATCTGAGCTCGGAATTATTTTCAGGAAAAGCTTGGAGGTCTTCAAGGAGGTAGCCCAGTTTGCGTGAAATGACCGAGGCTTGCTTCGTACTATATTGAAGTTGGCTATTGATTTGTTGTTCTTGATGTTGAAGAGCTTTTAAGTCGGTTCTAGAATCATCCGCAATAGCTGTATGATCCATTAAAAGACTCGCTGCAATGAGAGTTGACGCCTGTAAAGCAAAATAAGAGAAACGCATCAAGAAAGCCTCCGGACTTTTTTTGAAGTCTAACTCTTTTTGCTAGTTATCTCAAGGATGAGATCGTGCTCTTTTTTAAAAAGAACAAGAAAATAAAGGCAATTGTTGCCGCAATAGCACTAAAGCTAAATCCTGCTTCAGGGCTAATAGTTTCCCAAAGCAAACCAACCATGCAGTTTCCTATGAGGACTGCACAGCCATTCATAAGGTGGAAGATGCCAAATCCGGTACCTCTAAGTTTTTCATTGCATGTATCTGCGACGCATGCTGCCAAGAGGCTTTGAGTGAAACCAAGTTGTGCACCCCAGAGAAAGATGCCTAAGAATACAAGCAACACTCCCAAACCAATTGTCAAGATCTCGAACCCAGAATTATATATCATGGCTCCAGCGAGGCATGCGTTGGCTAAGATAACAACGAGGAAGCCTAAAAGTAAAAGTGTGCGACGGTTGAATTTATCGGAAAGATAGCCCACCGGATAGGCTATGGCCGATGTAGCAATATTCTGGATAACCATAGTTAACGGTATTAAGTAGATAGGTACGTCTTTAGCGCTGGCCGAGAGCGTTAAGAATGCTCCGCTGTAGTTCGAGGTCATGAAAACAAAGCTCATCAAGATAACCATCCAATAAGAAGGGTTGAGCTGGGTGAATTCTTCTAAGAATTGGCGAACACTTTTTCTTTTCTTCACCTTGGTAGGGGCGTTTTTGCTAATAGGATCTGAGACCATGGTTAAGAGAAGTAGCAAGGCTATACCAGTAGGAATGATGCCAATCCAGAAGACTATGGGGTAGTCATTACCGGTAATCCACAGCAAGAAGATAGCCAATGCAGAGCCTAGGATAGCACCAATGGTTCCAAGAGATTGACGTAATCCATAGCAGGAACCCTTTATTTCTTTTGGTGCCAAGTCTCCGACGAGGGCATCACGCGGAGTGGCATCGAGACCATTGCCGATTCGGTCCAAGCTACGTCCTAAGAATACCATTTCAACATTCGGAGCAAGAGCCAGTATAGGACGTGAAATCAGAGCGATCACATAACCAAAAACAATAATGGCTTTACGTTTAGAAATGAAATCACTGATCATGCCGGAGAGCATACGAGTCGCTAGAGAGAACAGTTCAACGAGACCTTCCAGCAAGCCTAAAGTCGCTTGTCCGACTCCTAAGACATTGGTGATATAGAGTGGTACGACACTGAATAAAACCACCGTTGATGATTTAATAAATAAAGAAACGAACCCAAGAGCCCAGATGCTTCTTGGGATTTTAACTTGTTCAATGTTGTGCACTGAAGCCACTCTATGTCATTCGGATTTTAGTAAGAACGCATACTAGGTGATGGGGAGGGGTAATGCAAGAGAAGTTTGGTCATCTTCTGAGCATTCGACAGTTTCTAAACACAATTCTATTAATGGAATGTGCTTAAAGTTATTCATTAGTAGGATTGCTAATTCATTAACTGTTAATAAACATTCCTTTGTTATGATCTTTCTGTCTTAACCAAAAATAGAGTGAAATCATATGTTCAAAATTCTTAAACAAGATAAAAACAACATTATGGTCGAAGCACATGGGAAAATTGATACCGATGACTATACAAACTTTCTTCCAACTGTTGAAGCCATAGTGCAAACCTTTGATAAGGTGAATTGCGTTGTGGACCTGACGAATGTAGAGTCTATTTCTTCTGCGGCGATGCTTGATGAGATCAAGCTCTCTTATAGGTTTCGAGATAATGTTGGCCGCTATGCGATTATTAATCCAAGCCCTACCTTAAATGAGCTTATTTCAATTGTTGGGGCTCTGAATAAGGGAAAGATAAAAACGTTTGCCAAAGGAGAGCAAGAGCGAGCCTGGCAATGGATTTGTAAAGGTTAAACTGTTCAGGATAGAAATCATTACCCTTTATCATGCTTACGTTTCAATTTCAGCCACAATCTGCCGTACAAAGGGCAATGTAATATTGCGCTTATCCCGAAGGGCACGTTTGTCTAGGATGTCCACCAGCTCGACAGCACTCTTGAATGAGCGCTCGGTGTGGCGAACTAGAAATTGAATCACATTATTATCAACTCGTAGTTGCCGGTCATTGAACAGCTTTTTGAGAACGCCTTCCAGTGAATTGTCATCGGGGGGGAGGATCTCCACTGCAGGAATCGAATTCATACGGGATTTAAGATCCGCCAAACGCATTTTCCAACGGCTTGGTGGTGCTTGGCTTAGGAGGAGAACGGTTCCACCTTCTTGATTGATACGATTATAAAGGTGGAAAAGCTTTTCTTCATCACCAATTTGATCTGCATTATCAATGAGGATATTCTTAGCATCATCGGCGATGAGGCGAGTATCAAACTCAGCAGCTGTCAAGGCCACTCCTTTAACGTCATTCACCCAGATTTTGCCCATATGAGATTTCCCGCAGCCAGGGTCTCCATAGATAGCCAGAAAACGAGAGGGCCACTCTGGCCATTGGTTTAACCAGCCATAAGCTTCCAGATTGCTTTCAGTCACCAGAAAATTATCACGATCAAACTCGGTGGGCAGGCTTAGGTCGAAAGTTTGTTGACGTCTCATGCTTTCTTCGCTTTTGGTTTACGTGGCTTCTTTGAATCCATAGTACCCAGATAATAAGGGCTTTTTTTATAATAACTTAAACCATAGCGAAAGAGTACCCCTATCGCCGCAGCGACCGGAAGGGCAATTAAGATACCAACAAATCCATAGATAACACCTCCAGCCAGAACAGCAAATATGACCCAAGCTGGGTGCAAGCCAATACGATCGCCTACGAGATTGGGAACAAGCAGATAGCCTTCGATCGTTTGTCCAATAAAGAAAACTCCGGCGACCAATCCAATAGACCACCAGTCAGAGAATTGAGCGAGAGCAATACCGGTGCTGAGGAGGAAACCTACAAAAGCTCCGACATATGGGACGAATGAAATAAGGCCGATCACCAAGCCCACTGTGATGCTAAAGTCCAAATCCACGATAGTGAGCATGGTCATATAATAAAAAGCTAGGATCACAGACACAGTAGCCTGTCCCTTAGCAAATCCACCAATAGTGGTGTTTATGTCTTTCAGGACATTGCGAATGGTTGGAGCATGCTTTAGAGGAAGCCAGCCATCAACAGTTTTAATCATTTTATTCCAGTCACGGAGAAGATAAAACGCTACAAGAGGCGTTACCACAATGAGAGAGATGAGATTAGCGATAGCTAAAGTACTTGTAAGGATACCTGCTATCAACCGAATACCCCAGCTTACTACATCGGCGAGGTAGCCACTCGCTGTATCACGCAAGCGTGCCATATCACTGGGCTCTACATAAAGGGATAGTTCTTCCGTTATTGGGCCGATGACACTCCAAATACGTTCACCATATTGGGGAACTTGCTTGGCTAATCTCGTCAATTCAATTTGAATAAAGGGAACCGCCACGAATAGCAAGCTTACAATGGCAATGCAGAAACCCACAATCATGATTGCTGTAGCGATGCCTCTGGATATACCTATCTTTTCCATGTAACGAACGGCCGGAGTCATGGCGTAAGCGACCAATAATGCAGCAATAAAAGGGAAAAGGATCCCCTTCACCAAATAGATAGAGGTAATAAATAAAATAGCCCCGATGATCCAGGGCCATATAGGCGTTTTTTGTTCTTCCATGGGCGTCTCTAAATCTTTTCTAACAACAGCTTAACATAAGCTCCGCCGGAAAGCACGGTCGTTATTGCAACAATATAACCAAATATAGCTGAGAGTTGTGCAGAACCCCATCCAAGGCTTAGGAAGCAAAGTATATAGAAAAGGAACAGCAGCTGGGATGCCGTATTGATTTTACTCACCATAAGGGGATTCATTTCAATGGGCTTGCGCATGAGGAAGAGCAGCAAGATGCCACCTACAATCATAATATCACGGAAAATCACCAGGATCACGACCCAGAGTTCGATATGGCCTCTTACGCCTAGCGCAAGGAATGTACCTACAAGCAAGGCTTTGTCGGCTATGGGGTCAAGATAGGCTCCTAGCTGAGTGCGGCTTTTGAACGCGCGAGCTAAAAAGCCATCCAGAGCATCGGAAATTCCTGCAATTGCGAATAAAACGAAGGCAGGGGTCATTTGCTTCGTGAGAATCATCCATACCAATACAGGGACAGAAATTAGGCGCCCCATGCTGATCAGGTTGGGTAGATTCCTGAGCATCAGCCTTGATACCGGAAGTTAGATGTTAATTGGTAGGTGCCATTATCTTCATCTAAGCGCCAACCTTGCTCACTCAAGGCGTGACGAAGCTGCTCTGGATCTCCAGAGATGCGAAGTTCAAAAATCGCTTTCTCCCAGGTTAGGCTTTTTAAGTCGCTTTGTCGAATCGCAGGAAATTGGTTGAAAAGCTTCTCGATCGCAACTAAATCACCAAAGCTTTGAAGAGGGGCTTCCAGTTGAATCTGCCGCTCTGGAAGATTGACATCCATAGGGTTGCCAAACCCACTAGGATGATAGGGCTGCTCTGCATTCATTTGAAACTCAGGAAGAGATGCAAAAGCATTGCCATGGCTGCCCATCGACCATTCCCGAAGGTCTTGCTCTTCAAAGCGAAAGGTAAAAGAAGCTGCGTAACTTGTGGATGTTTGCTTTTCGATGTCAGGTGAAAAACCCTTGGCCATAGTCATAATTTCATCAGGTGAGGGCATGCTCCCTCCAGACTCTGAATCAAGTCCCAGCTGATGCAGGGCTTTTTGAAAAGCAATGGTGTGTCCTTGCGCGATGGCTTTTTCACGGGCGGCTGCTGCAGATGTGTCTTGAATGAAGACCTTCACACCTGGGACAGTTACAATTTCCGCGTTGGCAACGGAACTGAAAAGGATGGAGATAATTAAAAGTGTTTGTAATGACTTCATTTTCGACTCGTACTCATTAAATTATATTTCCTGCCTACCTTATCTTTATTTTCAGCGTTTGGACAAGAAGTTTTGGTTCAGGAACTCCCCCAAAATTTAATCAACCTTTCTCACTAGGTTTCGCGGGACCTAAGTGAGCACGAGCGGAGTTAGTCATGCGAACCTTAGTGCCCGGGGTCCATGGCGCCTCAAAACCGTGATCCGTCAAGATTCGAGATGGATCCCGGATAGCCTATTCGCCAAATGCTCACGGCGTTCGTAGGCTCATATGGCTTCGAGAAAACGTATTCATTTGGATTAAAGGGGAGAGACTTAAAGTATGCTATTAATGCGATAGGTTACGATTCCCGCACTTGATGCAGAATCCAACGTACCAGCAAAGAGATATTTCTAGTGGTTCAATATGGGCCCCGCATCAAGTGCTGGGAGTCATAACTATTTATGATGGAGAGAACTTATAAAAAAATACATTCAACATTCATCAAAAAAAAGCGCCCCAAAGTTGGGGCACTTTAAATGTTATACAACTGGTGTTGGTGATTACTTCACATCCAGTAATTCAACATCAAACATCAATGTCGCGTTGGGAGGAATAACTCCACCAGCACCTTGAGATCCATATCCCAAGCTTGCAGGGATAATCAGTTTGCGCTTGCCGCCAACTTTCATAGTTGAGAGACCCTCGTCCCAACCCTTGATCACTTGGCCTTTACCGATGATGAACTCAAAGGGTACACCGCGATCTTTTGAAGAATCAAACTTCGTTCCATCTTCAAGAGTTCCGGTATAGTGGACCACAACAGTATTTCCCGTTGTAGGTGTTACACCTGTACCTTCTTCGATAACTTCGTATTTTAAGCCAGAATCAGTTTCGATGATTTCTCCGGCTGCCATGGCTGATGACATTGCAAGTCCTCCTATAAAAGCTATTGATTTCATTAACATACGTGTTAGTTCCTTTAGTTTTGTTGTCTTTATCTGTTTGGTTTACCCATTGGATAAAGTTGCGGAACTCTAACATGGTTTTATATGTGGTGAAATGGAATTTATGGCCGCGTTTTAATCAAAATTTAAATATTTTTGGGTTACTATTTAAATAGAGTCTAAAGTGTCAAAAGTACAATGGAATATGGCTACAGATCCTACCCATAAGGATAACTTCTGGACAGTTGATAAGGGTGGAGCCGTTATGAACGTTCATATCGATGTGGCAAAATTGGGTGATTGGAGGCAGTTCCGGATGGATGGAAGTATAAAGCCAGAAGGCACTGATCCAGTTACTCTTAAAAGTATTTCAAATGGCGATTTGAGTATGACAAACTATTCCCCAACCTGTACATACAAAGTGAAGTTCAATGGGGTTGCCAATGATGCAACTTTGAACATTAGCCCTGGCTTTCAGACAGATTCAGGGGTGACCTGTACACAACAGGGTACTTCTGTTATGTGTTCTGAATAAATAGGAACTTGAATTCAATAGAGGTATGCATAAGGGGGCTAGTTGCAGCTCCCTTTTTTATTTGAGGAATATATTGTAGGCCATTGAATTTTGTTATTTCAAAGGGTATCTTGTGCCCATGACCCAATTCAAAACTCTTCCTGACATTCCCCAGCTCAAGGACAAGGCAGTCCTTGTGCGGGTGGATATGAATGTCCCTATACAAGATGGTCGAATTACCGATACATCTCGTATCGATCGTATTCAGCCAACCCTTGATTATCTCATCAACCATGGGGCAAAGGTTGTGCTGGTGTCCCATTTGGGTCGTCCTAAGGGTAAAGCCGATCCTGAACTCTCTCTGAAAATCATTGCTGACTATCTGGGTGTAGCACTTTCCCAAGCCCAGGCTGGAGACGAACTGGATACAGCCGTTGCCAAGTTGAAACCAGGCCAGGTGATGCTTTTAGAAAACCTACGATTTTATCCAGGAGAAGAAGCCAATGATCCGGTTTTGGCAAAAGCAATGGCCAAGCCTTTCGACATCTATGTCAATGATGCCTTTGCTGTTTCCCACCGTGCTCATATGTCTGTTGAGGCCATCGCTCATCAATTGCCTGCTTATGCTGGTCTCTTGATGGAAGAGGAACTCATGGCCTTGCAACAAGCGCTCACCTCACCACAACATCCGCTCATGGCTATTGTGGGAGGGGCAAAGGTTTCGACAAAGCTGCAGGTATTAGAAAATCTGTGCCAAAAGGTAGACACGCTGGTCATTGGAGGAGCTATGGCCAATACATTTCTGCTCGCTCAAGGCTATGACGTTGGGGCATCTCTGGTGGAGTCTGAGCTGTGTGAGACAGCTCAAAACATCTTGCAGCAGGCCTCATGTACGATTTTAATTCCCACTGACGTCACCGTGGCCGACGAGGTATCAGCTACGGCTAAGTCAATAGACAAGCCTGTTTCAGAAGTATGCTTACCAGATATGATCCTGGATGCTGGCCCTGAAACCGTTGCTGCTATTGAAGAAATGCTTGGTGTAACAAAGACCGTGGTTATCAATGGCCCACTGGGAGTCTTCGAAATACCTCCCTTTGATCTGGGTACTGTAGCTATTCTAAAAACTATCGCTCGCCTGACACAAGCCGGTCATTTAGTGTCGGTGGCTGGGGGAGGGGACACGGTTGCTGCTCTCAAGCATGCCGAGGTGGAGTCAGATATGACTTATATCTCCACCGCTGGTGGTGCGTTCCTGGAATGGCTGGAAGGCTGTAAACTGCCAGGAGTAGAAGCGTTAACCTCTTAGTCATCACCTGCCATCCGGTCAGCAACGAGCTTGTTGTATTGTTCCTCAGTCAGTTTGCGCGATGAGGTATGCCCCACGACATGATAGATAAGAAACTTTTCACTGGCATCATCGTCCCCGTCTTGACTAGCTTTTAGAGCCCATTCTTTTTGTAGCCACTGCCAAATATCATCGCGCCATTGATCACCCGCAGTTTCTGCCACTAAGTATCTGCCCATGGCTTTAGCGAAGAGTTGGGGGATGGTTGTAACATCAGTTTTGTAAGTGAAGTCGTTTCCAGCCATACGTTTGGAAAATACTTTCCCAGCGGCCATCGCTTCCTGGAACCACTTCCAGGCATCGAAGGGGACTTCTTCGATGGAGGCATTTCCTGAAAGAAGGTTGATGGCTGTCTCAAAGTAATCGGTTTCACGCAAGAATGCCCGATGAATTTCGGGAGTAATCATTACTTTTGTATGCCCTAATTGAAACTCTTTGCCACGCGCAAAGTGTTCAAACCAATAGGCCGTATGAGGATCCCACTCCGCCCAACTTACTTGTATGGCATTCGTTTCTAGCGGATCGAAAGCAGCTAAGGCTTCTTTAAGATAACCTGCTGCAAAGCTTTCAAACAATTTATGGAAGGGAAGCGGTCTTGGCTTACGTCCTCCGGGGCCGGGTGCATTAAAGACTCGATCTTCCTGATCATACATCAACCATTTCGTAAATTTTAATTTCCACGAGAGAATATCTTCCAGGCACCATTGTTCAATGTCTAGTCCAAATTCGGAGATAAGAGTATCCTCTACATAATGTGTGTATTCCTGATTTTCTTGCGAACTAAAAGTTCGGGAAAAACACAGGGCATTAGTCAATTCTTGAGCATGCCTACCCGCACTTCTTGGGTCGAGGCATTGTCCTGTCTTGCGTTGCTCTTGAAGCGCTGCATGTAAACTTGCATCAATATATATTCCAGCAATATTGCGATTTAATGAATGCTCTTTAAACCAATTCCATGTCCCTTGGTCCCAGCGGTTAGGGGGGATTTGATCCTGTAAGTATCTTACCATACTGGAAGGAACCACTCGATTGGTTTTCAAAGAAGGATAATAGTCAGATGCTTTGAAGCCTCTATAGGTTTGGGTGCTGCCGTAGGTTTCAAACCAATCCCATGTGCTCTGGTCCCACTTATGTCCTGGAACATGAGCTTGCAATAATGCTTCTACCCTTCGGGCCGTTTGCATATCTTTCTCAAGATCAAGGTAACCGTGGCTTTCCATAAGGGGTAGCTCACCATCGTCATGGTGCAACTCTAGGTACTTCCATACATGTGAGGCCCAGTTCAAAATAAAAGTGTTATCCTGCTGGTACTGCCTAATTTGCTTGCTGAAAACATCTTTCACTTCTTGGAGGGTAAACTCTCGTGCCGAGATGAATATGACTGCCGAAGACTCTCGTTTTCTTAGAGGCAGTTCATCATCTGTGTTCGTGGAAGCCTTTGAGAGTGGATCTTCAACAGGTTGAAGAATAAACTTTCGTGTGGCTCCATGACGGGCAAACCAAATTCCTGTCGCTGTATCCCACTGATGAATCGGGGTTTTTTGATCCAAGAAGTGAGCTACATTCTTAGTATAACCTTCATGCTCTGCATCAGAATATTCATACTCAAAATCTTCAGGTGTTGGGTCTGGTTTGAGAACGTCTATCCGGCTAGTTGTTAGGTCCTTTGATGCTTGGTCTACATCCAGCAGGTCAAATAGCCATTGCTCAGTCGTGAGTTGCTGCTGGTCATCACTTAAACGAACAAGCTGATTATCATTGTCGTCATCTGCATCTAAAGGACTGGATTGGTTTGTGGGTGCCTCATCGGTATAACCTAGCAATTGCCACCACCAGCCTATGGGTTGGGGGGCGGCTTCAACATTTTGATTGGCAGCTACTTCAGCGGCAGCAATTCTTCTTTTGGCCTTTTCAGCTTGATTGGCAGATATAAACTTTCTGAACTGAGCATCTTCTACCATTCTACGGGCAAGCTTGCGACGTTTTTTTAACTGTTCCATTGCGGTTTTTTTAACGGCATCGTCTAGAAGAATGTCTTGGATTTCCTTGCTGCCAGGGCCGGCGGCAATCTTCACTTTGCCTTTTTCTAAAGCCATTTGTGCGGCGAGCAATTTTTCTTCTTCTTGGAGAGCTTCGAGTTCGTTTTTACGTTCTGGACTAAGATTGATGAGTGTTTCCCACCAAGTCTTAGGTTGAACAAACAGTGACATATCAAGTGCTAACTCATCTTCTGTATGGGAGCGGCTGCGGTGAGGCGGGGCTTCATGCACCTGAGGTTTACTTGCTACTTGCTCTTCGTCACTCTGTTTCACTTCAGGTTCAAAAAGAAGGTTTGATAATAGGTCTTCATCTAAGGGCTTGTCGAGATCCTCCAAACGACTGAGTGTTTTTTGAAGTTCATCGAGGACATCCTTGTTCTGTTCTGATTGTTTTTGTTGTCTTTCTTGTTTTGCTTTTCGTAAAGCCTTTTTCCTTTCATGGGATCCGTCAAATAAACTGTCATCTTCATCATGGGTTGTCTCAAGCAATTCGTCTATTTTTCGTTGCTGATCCAGAGTCTTATCAACTGCGGCAATATTTTCTAAAACTTCTGCTAGGACTGCATCTTGATCAAGCTCGTCGCTTTTTGGACTTTGTGGCTCCTTTAGGTCCTTATCTCCAAGAGCTATATCGTCACTCTCAGTGGCGGTGCTAGATGAAGAAGAAGCTTTTGTTTCATCCTTACTGGTGCTTAGCATTTTGAATGCAGCTTTTGTGAGAGACTTGGCGTTGCTTTTTTGCTGCTCTCCTTCTTCTCCAATCTTGCCAGCGGTTACGGGACTTAAAAAGTTAAGAGCCACAAAAAGGGCGAGCGAAGATGTTAAGAGGTGGGTGCGCATAATGAGTCTCCATCGAAAGAGTTTTTGTTTTTATAATGTAAATCTTAAACCACGAGGGAAGTGTAACAAATTGCATCCAACTTCCGCAAGTTGGTTTATATTTTAATAAGAGTATCGCTTATGACTCCACAAAATCGATTAAGCCCTCAGCAACATGAAGACAAAGGCGCTTTAGTATAAAATCTGTTAGTTGACACGACGTGTCTTTAAATTTATATTTTTACTTTAAGGAGTTTTATCTGTTATGCGAGTAATAAGAATTATTTTGTTTTTATCTTTATATGTGACTACTGCTCAGGCGGGCCGAATTTACGACTTGCTGACGTCTTCATTGCACTCTAAAGAATCCCCCCAAGTTCGTAGAGAACATATTACTCGGTTCATGCATTCCAAGCACGTTTCATTAACAGAGCATAGTAATGTGCTCTGCGATCTTTCAAATTCAGCTGAAATTATGGGAATTCTATGGCGATCCGAAGAGTTAGATATTATTGCAGATGAACTAAGAGTAGTGATTCCGCACTATGAAGCTAAAGCCAACAAAATGTTTTTGAGGGAACAAATCTTTGGGTGGATTGCCTTGATAAAAGATCCAGTTGTGCAGCATAATCATGCTGTGTCTTACATGGGGCGTTACAGGGTATCAGCTCTACTGTGTTCTGATTGGCGGAGTGCCGTAAACTATGCGTGGTCAAATGCTTTGCTTCATTTGAGAGTGTATAACAATCTTAATGGACTTCTGCCATATTTCTCAAATGATTCTAATCAGGAGAGGCTCTGTAATAATGCTATCGAATTTGAGAAGTGGCTGTATAGCAAGTGGTATCATAAATATGTCCAAGCCACCTCTAATGCTTTAGGGCAATTTTCAGCGGCGGAGAGTTACGCACCTTCCGACTTAGGAGCGGGCGATACGATAATGTCAGCGCCAAAATTTATACCTGCGCTCATATCACCCTCCAGTGAGACTGAAACCGTCGAGTTAGATTGAGATTCTTCCAGAGCCCACTCAAGAATTTCGAGAGCGAGAGCTTGGACTTGTTCATTAAACGTCATCACAATGGATTCTAGATTATTTTCGGGAGCCTGCCGCTCGAGTGTAAAAACACGGCTGAATTCAATGCGTCTGTCCTTCATATCCATCATGCTGACATGGGCATTGATCCGTACCTTTGGAGCATCGCCTGTGCCGTCATAGTGGGCAGCAAAATCACGTAAATCGCTTTGCAGCATATAATCAGAAAGAATCCCAGAATCTGTACGGCCCACACCCTTAAACTTATCAGCATCTTGGAAGGTCTGTACAAGAATATCTTGCACGATGCGTGGTAGCTTATCAGTCCACTGGCTTTCCGCAAAATAATCGCGGCGATATCCAGTCTTCGATACGGCGATGCGTTGCGTATTTAAAGAGGCATCTGCTTTAGGAGTATCAATGAGTAAAGAGGATGATGAACCCTTAGTTTCTGACGAAACATTGCTGGGAGGGCTCAGTGTATATTGGGCAACAGGATCATGCTCAGGGATGAGTGTACATCCGGCTAAGATACCCATTATTGGCAGAAGTTTGGTGAAACTTAGAGATTCTGTTATTATTCTTCTTATAATCATATTCATAATCTTGCACACTTTGAGGCAAAAGGCTACTGTTGAATGATGAAAAGCACAAATAATCAGCCCAATCTGTCACTCAAGACTAAAGATGTTTTTGGGTTTTCTGCGCCCTTTCCGGTAAAGGGTTTTCCTGAGTCAGCGCCTTATGTCCCTGATGTGGATAAGGCCTATCAATTTGACCCAACCACGACCCAAGCGATTCTCGCTGGCTTTATGTTTAATAAGCGAGTGTTGATTCATGGGTATCACGGTACAGGCAAGTCCACTCATATTGAGCAAGTGGCTGCACAGTTGAATTGGCCGTGCTTACGCGTCAATTTGGATGGACACATCAGCCGTCTTGATCTACTGGGCCGAGATGTGATCACCCTCAAAGATGGCCAACAAGTCAGTGAGTTTCAAAGTGGTGTATTGCCCTGGGCTATGGAGCACGGCGTGGCTCTCGTGCTTGACGAATATGATGCAGGCCGACCCGATGTAATGTTCGTGATTCAACGAGTTCTTGAGGATGATGGTCGCCTGACTTTGCTTGAGCAAAACCGTGTCATTCAGCCTCACCCTCACTTCCGCTTATTTGCGACAGCCAATACCATTGGTTTGGGTGACTCGACAGGTTTGTACCATGGCACCAATGCCCTGAATCAGGGCCAGTTGGATCGCTGGAATATTATTTCCCAACTGAATTACTTAGGCTTCGAACCTGAATTATCCATCTTGCAGGCCAAGTACCCGAAGTATGTGAAAGAGAAGCGCCAAGCTGAATCCATGGTCGCCTTTGCCGAGCTGACTCGTACAGGCTTTATGGCCGGCGATTTGTCGACCGTAATGTCACCCCGAACAGTTCTGAACTGGGCTGAGAACATCAGTATTTTCGGTGATTTGCAGAAGGCCTTGGATTTCACATTCACCAACCGCTGCGAAACGGATGAACAACCATTGCTCTACGAGTACTATGAGCGGTGCTTCGCTAAAGAGTTTCATGACAAAAAATAAAGACGTAGAGCTTACTCTCACGGCTTTGCAGGCGGCGACGGCGCGCGCCATGTCTGAGGATAAAAATTTCCAACCCTCTGATCAAAGTTACGTAGGGAAGGGGGCTCGGTTTCAAGCGGACAAAGACGCGTGTAAGCATCGTTTTCATGACCCACTTATTCATGGCCAGTTTCAACCAGAGGACCCTTCACAACAGGTACTGTTTACTGCGCTGGAAGAGGAACGTCTTCTCAGTCAGGGGTACCAGCGGTTCCCAGGTGTATTCAAACACCTCCCTCGAGTTAAATCCCGACCGGACACTGTCCAGGGTATGGTGGCCTACTTAAGACATAAATGGTCTCATAAAAAAGGCAAAGCTCCCGCCATATCAGATAACCTTCTCCCATTTTTAGACCAACTCGTTGAGCAGCGTTCCCACCAAGAGGATTTTGCCAAGCTATTACAGCAGTGGATGCAAGAGCTTGCGCCTGAAGAAGAACACGAGGTGGCGCAGGAAAAACTTGAGGACACCCCTGCAGAATCTCAAGAACCCAAGCAGCCTGAGTCTTCCCGTACCTCGCCCATGGCCACACCTTCCCAAGGTAAGATCCGTGCTCGCACACGTAAGATTGTGGGAGAAGAAGATCCATCATCCCCAGCAACAACTCCGCAGGAACCAGATCTAACTCTGGAAGACTTGGGCTATGATGAGAACTACCAGCCCTATACCCGCCGGTTCGATCGAGTGGTACGGGCGGACGTTCTCGCAGAACATGATGAGCGCAAGCGTCTTAAGACAGATTTTCAGCAGGCCTTAGATGAGACTGATATGCAGCACACCAACCGTCTCATGACTCGCCTTCGAGCGGTGCTGCAGTCCCAGTTCCACAGCAAGCCGCAATTTGACCAAGAATATGGCATGTTGCACCATCCCAGATTATCTCGATTGGTCACCTCGAAGAACCCTTTGGTGTATAAGCAAATAGAAGATCGTCCTTTCCTCGAAACAACCGTAACACTCTTGATCGATAATTCTGGTTCTATGCGAGGTCGCCCCATTCGCTTGGCAGCCATCAGTGCCTACCTGTTGGCAGATACTTTGAACAAGTGTAATGTGCCTGTAGAAGTTCTGGGCTTTACGACAACCCACTGGAATGGAGGTCAAAGTCGTGACCTGTGGAACCAAGCTGGAAAACCACCCCACCCTGGGCGTCTCAACGACTTGCTGAATATTATCTACAAAGACAGCGACACCTCATGGCGCAAAGGCCGTAACCAATTCGGTATCATGCTGAAAGAAGGTCTCCTGAAAGAAAACATCGATGGAGAAGCGTTGCTATGGGCCTACCATCGACTGCAGCGCCGCAATGAGCCTCGTAAGATTCTGATCGTCATTTCTGATGGAGCCCCTGTTGATGATGCTACTCTGGCAGCCAATCCTGGTAATTACCTTGAAAATCATCTGCGAACCACAATTGCTGCCATTACCCGCAACCAAGATGTGGAATTACTCGCCATTGGAATCGGTCACGATGTGGGGCAATATTACCCTCAATCGGTGACGCTGGATTCAGCTGAGCATCTGGGATCAACGTTGTTTGAGGAGTTGATTAAGTTACTGGGGTAATTCTCGAGGCTGGTTTTACTTGAAGGAGGCACGCGCTTGAGCGGTGTAAAACAGTAGAATAAGTATTCTCTAAGCCAATCCATCTAGACACCTATTCCCCCAAACTCAACAATCTCACATTCTTTCACACTCTCCTCTTGATGTTAGAGATCAAACCATCTAACTAATGTTGTGCCTCAAAAAAAGAGTTATGATTTTAACGTAGTAAGTAGAGGAGAAACTTATGTTAAACTTTTTTAAACTATCACTGTTGTCTGCCTGTTTGGTTAACACTGCAGCTTTTGCAAGCGGCCATCCCAATAACCAAGAGGCTGAAGAGACAACATTCATCTCAGCGCCGTTACTATGGTACACCCGTGGTGGAAATTATCATGATGCCATGTCTTTGAAGTTATCGGTAAATGATACTTGGAATCATGAAAGGAGTGCATGGATCGGCGAATATAGTGTTTACGGTATACAATATGAAACTCTCTATTTTTCAGATCCTGAGGCTAAGATTGTACAAGTAAATGATTGGGTTTACGAGGAGTCATGCATAGCTATAGTTTATAGGGCTTCTTATCATAATGGTGGTCACAGACTTTACTTATTGCCTCAACCTATGGAATTAACCTACGAAGGTAAGTTAGAGATAAACCTTGACGAATGGTACCCAGTGAATGAGCCGGGTCGAGTCGGCTGGGCGAAGCGTACCGCTAATGGGGTTAAAGCGCTTACAAATCTACGTTTGTTTATCAAGCCTCCTACCAAGGGCTAACTCCCCTTATATATTTACCCGCTCTCTCCAAGAGAGGGGGCATCCATCACTCCCCAAAATTCAACAGCCTCACCTTTTTTACGCCCCTCTCTTGATGTTAGAAATAAAAGTAACTAATTATATGTTATATCTCAAATAAAGAGGTGTAAATTTAAAGTAATCATTAGAGGATAAACTTATGTTAAAATTTTTTAAACTATCAATGTTGTCAGCATGTTTGGTGAACACAATCGCTTTTGCGAGCGGATATCCCAAGAACCACATACCAGAAGACGCAACATTTATCTCAGTGCCGTTACAGCTGAATGACTCTATGCGCGATCTGCCGCTTGGTGGGGTTTACGACTTCTACTTGGTTGATGATGCTTCGACTAAAGAATGGGATGCATGGTCCGGCTTTTATAGGCGAGGAGATCTGATCCCTCCACGTAGATATTTTAGAGAGCCTGAGGCTAAAATT
>CAJQNC010000068.1 GCA_905479605.1 uncultured Alphaproteobacteria bacterium
TCCCTTAAAAACCAAGCAAAACGCATAAAAAATCCCCCAAATCGGGGGCTCGTACTTCATAAAACTCACAGTTAAAGACTGGGCAACTCTTCTGACCTGAAAAAACTACGCGAATGCGGACTTATTCAGATGATTCTTTAACATTAACATGTTTCCTATTAGTTGTTCAGTAATCTACCTAAGATCACCTGATAGATAGGCACAAACATAATTTATAATTTAAAAAAATGTCAAGTTTATTTGATATCGTCATACCCTAAAATCCACTTCATTCAATAGAGAACGAAAGCTGAAGGTGAAGTAAGTATGAAAGTTGGACCCGCTTACGCGAATAAAAAAAATACTTCAAAAATCTTTCTTGTACCCAGATCGAGTAGTCCAGGGCTTATATCATATAGTCGTGACATGTTTACCTCTTTGTCTTTAGTCACAGTTACTCAAGGCTTTTTGGCTTTAAAAATTCCGCCCTTCGATCCATTTCCATTGCAAAACTCATACCATTAATGAATACCAAGATACATGCAGCACCGATTGTAAACGATGCGAGAGTAGCTGTACAAGTGAATGCGAAAAAATACATCAACATACTGAGGAGTCTGAATAAGTGAGCCCTAGGCGCGTTGAAGCACGCCCGCAGCTAGTTGGTTCCCAGGTTTGAAGAGATTTCTTTTAATATGGACGTTATTTTTGTGATTTACGGTCTAAATCGACCGATTTAAGGAGATTTTAGACGCACCTATCCTGTGGCAAGTCGTTCGGGCGGTAGGATTTTGATGGCACGAGCAAGGTTATAGGCGATCGCATTGAGTGTAGCCCATTGCTTTGTTTTCTCCACACCAAAGCACCTGCAGCGTCTAAGCCCTTGTTGGCCCTTGAGATGAGCAAAGGTTCGCTCAACACCACTCCGTTGTTTGTTCCAAAGCTTATTTAACTCTTTCTGCGACTGAGGTTGCTTACTCCCTCGTTTCCCCTTATAGAGGATCCGATCTTCTATTCCATAATCGCTTAACAGCTTATGATTTTTCTGACTATCGTAAGCTTTGTCCGCATAGACACGCGTATCATCAGCATACAAAAGCTGTCCAAATACAAAGCTGTCATGAACATCCGCTGACGTAACTTCTAGGCCTTGAACCAAGCCATGCTCTTCATCAACGCAAGCATGCATATTATACCCATGATGGTAAGTTCCTGCTTTCTTCGTCCAACCTGCTTCTGGATTCGTCTTACTCACTTCACCCCCTCTCGGGCAAGAAGACTTGGAAGAGATAACTGTAGCACCCACAATGGCTCCTCTTTTCATAGTCAAACCTTGGTCTGCCAGGTCTTGAAGAACGGCTTCAAGAAGCGTATTAACCTTTTTACCCAAAGCGCCACGGAATTTACAAATGATCGTTTCATCGGGAAGTTGATCTGTCAAACCAAAGTCACAGAACCGGCGGAAAAAGGGGCGATCGTAGAGCATCTCCTTCATCTGTGGATCTAGCAAGTCATACAGCCGTTGAAGAACAAGAACCTTAAACAGAGACAAGCTCGGATAGGGCGGACGCCCCATCTTACCACGGCGAATGATAACGTCCAGATTGGATCCCAAACGCTTCCAGTTAATAATTTTTGAAATCTTCTCCAACTTGGTTGCCCCCTTACTTTGTTGGGTCACCAGCATATCAGCCAAACTTGTCATAATGCCTCCTAAGGCAATCCATCGTTGGAGAAACTACAACTTAATTCGCAATGCAGAGGTACTGGTTTTAACCTAAGCGGAAAACTTTTTCAGAGGTTTCGAGATTCTCAATCCAGGCAAAGCCTGGGCCCGTCTACGTTCCGGGAAGACGATTACTCCCAAGTTAGTGATACACCTTAAAGAAAAGCAGCATAAGAACGCTCTCAAGGACTTGTTTGATATCTATCGCACGCACGAGCTGCTAAAAACCTTTGATGAGTCAACTAAGACTTATACACTGACCATTATTGCTGATTAAAAACCGCGCCAGATTGTGGAGCGGGCTAAGAAGATTATACTTCCCCTGGAGAACAAAGCTTTCTTATGATCACCCAATGTTGGATACGGTACTTTTTTCTGGCCTTTGGTATTGTTATTTTTGCAAAAATCACTTAGGGATTATCGAACTTGAAAAAAAAGCAAGCCTACCCAAAATGACTTAAGTGTGGCTTATTTGCGCAATACCCTACGATCAATTGACTTAATATTAATATTTATTATGATACAGTCGAATGAATTAGTTGAAACATATAGGGGACAAATGTCATGTACCGCTTACTTACCGTATGTGCCTTGAGTGTACTTGCCATTTCGACAGCAAAAGCAAAGCAATTTAATTGTGGACAAAATACACTGCAGCGCAATGATAGTACAGGCAATGCAGTAAGCAAACTGCTCCTGGACTCGGCATGGGCATTGTGAACTTGATAGCAGCCATGAGAGTTATGATGCACAGTGCACCAAGCTCAATGGTGAGGCAGCCTGCAAGGTAAATTGTACCGCCTTCAATTATCTAGGGGGGGGATGCCTGTAACTAAACCCGTTGAATAAGTTCAAACAGAAATGAGACTCCCTGAGCATGGGTTTTCGGAAAGAATTCTTTTCGGAGCCGCCCTCACCGATCCCAGGGGTGGATCCGAAAAGAATTCTTTTTGGAAGCCCTTGCGGTGACGCAAAAAAAGG
>CAJQNC010000069.1 GCA_905479605.1 uncultured Alphaproteobacteria bacterium
GATGAGATCGTAGATAATTTGAACAACAGGCCTATGAAGGTGTTAGAGTTTATGACACCCAAAGAAGCCTTCTTGAAAGAGGCACTAAAAAGGGGTAGCCTCTAAATCGGAATTCGCACTTCACCCTTGAAATTGCCTTCTTTCGCGTCGCATTTGGCACGAGTGGTCAGAATATCTCTATGGGGGATGCCCAACACTTGGTGGAACGTTACTACGAAAAGGGCAAGCTAAAACTGCACTGGCCAAATGACATGGATCCCCACTATACCATGCCATGCTGGGGACGCTTGATGATCAATGCTACCCTCTGGGTGGGTGAATGTGCTCCCCGTGGTGGTGACCTGTACATCATACCTCCCTCCCCCGAACAGGAACGATTGGAAGTTCGACTTGAGGCCCCCCAAATCATTTTCCACGATGGGACCATGGATGCCATAAAAGGCAACCTTCCCATTGATGATCTATCCCCTCGAACCATTCATTCTGCCTTATTACAGTTAGTGATTGAGGATTTAGATGCTAGAATCAGCATTGAACAGCCACAGCCCACAGAGCTGCTTTTAAAGATTGTGTAAATCGACAATAAATTTTGGTAGAGCTTCAGAAAAACCTTGAGATGAACTTTTACCCTGGGTACTAAAAGCGTCGTTCATTTGTTGCACACTTAATGCACCCTTAATTCATCCTCTATTACATAGCGCCCCAACATAGTAGTAAATTTTTTTATTTCAGCTTTTTGACCCGATGAACCTAAGTTTCTCCCAATCTGAGTGGCCACATAATCCAACCTTTCCCTCTCAACTGTTCCTGGTTTAATGGTTCGTGATACAAGCTCCTCGACAAGAGCTTGAGGATCTCCATCAAATAAGCCTTCATCCACTTTACCTTCAATAAATGAAGTTACAATCTCAGAGATATCAGAGTTTAGCTCTTCCGTTGACTCGTATAAAGGCACTTGAATTTGTACAAATTTGCTCACAAAACTCTTCAATGTCACAAGCAATAAATCAATTGAATTGATCCGTTTAATATCACCGTCTTTTGTACGCAGCAGCTTCTTGACGTCAAAATGACCCCCTACGCTGTCGACTCTTGATTGAACCCAAGAGCCAATACAATCTTTAAGCGTGTTTGCTCTAATTATTAATGTGTTTGAGCCTTCTTCATATGCAAAATTGGCAGTAATATCGCTTAATTGAACGATCTCAAAGGGTTTAATTCCCCCTGGGATGCCAAAACCAAAAAGCGAAGGAGCTATGGGTACTGCTGGCGCCAATGGCATTGGGAAAATAGGGCCTCCATTCGATGGAATGGGTGCTACCGGACGTTCAACTGCTAGTTTAATATCAGGAAGACTAACCAGTCTTTCCTCTCTTGCTTCAGCTTGAATAATTTGAGCGAATATATTGTTCCCAGATGCTGAGTACGTCTGCTTAAGCCCTGCAAGAAAGTCAGGATACAAAGCTTGGTCGACCTTATTCATCTGAACTTTCAGAGTGGATAAAATTGCCCTAGCGCTATCAAGACTATTTTCTCGAATCGCCTTTGCTAACAACCCTAACTGCATGCGGTTCAAGACAAACCCACCGACTTCACTAATTGCTGTTTCTAGAAGCTTTACATCTTTATCTTCTGGTTTTTCTGTCTTAAAGCCCGGTTTTTTTGATACAGAGGAGGCGTCATCCATTTGTGGGTTGATCCCCTTCAAAATGCGTAAAAGGTCGTCTCTATCAGTTTTCTTCTTAACGTATCGTTTAATAAACTCTTCGATATTAGCAAAGTTATCTACCTCGAGAAGGAATTGATCAAGCGTTGAAAAAGTGCCCAACGCAGCTTTCTGTTGTTTCTTTGAAGAAGGTGAAGACTTCGCCGATTTTTCAGTTCCTGTACCAGGCTGAACTTTTTGCACTTTCTTTAGGGTCTTTAGAGGGGCAGATTTTTCCTTTGTTTGTGTTTGTGACAACTGCTCGACTTCTTCCGTTGCCACAAAATCAACCTGTAAATAATATGGGTCAATCGCTTCAACGGGTGAAAGTGCGCCGACTATCGCTGCAGTTTGTTGGCTGACGGAAGGGTAAGCATTCTCCGAGTTTTCAGTTTCAATAATAGGCTGTACTTCTTGCACCTTTTTTGCAGCAACAGGCTTCTCTTCTATTGGTCTTTCTGGCGGCTGCTGCTTGACTTTCTGTGCTGCATTAGATTTTTTTGGCTTTTCGACTTTTTGCGGTGCGAGTGGCTCTTTTACTTCTGAAACCTCTGTTGGTTGCTTAGCATTTTTTGCTCTAACAGACTTTCTTAGCTGCGGTGTTAAGTTCTCTTCAGCCCCTTCTGTTGCAACAGGTTCCATAACCTTCGAATTGGCATAATGAAAATGATTACCATCAAAAGGTCGCTCATCAGCAAGCTTACCTGTGAAATCAAACCCTTTGGGTGGTAACTTATTTGGAAACTCCCTCGATACATCCTCCACAACTCCAGAAAAAACATTGAATAACTGCTTAAGAGAAGAGTCGAGTTGAAGCGGTTCAGCCCCACTCAGTAAAGCACCATATCCAGTGGAATTTGTTATAAGATCTAGGACACGCAAAGAACCGCTTATCATGTTGAATGACGAGTCACTTTTTGCCCCATCATAAGATCCACTAGAGACACGCTTATAGACAAAGTCACCGGCAGGATAAAGAGCTAAAGCAGTAGTCCCGAGGAAAATTGCTGCTGCTGGCTTACTCAATAATTTCAACATAATACTTTCAAACCCCACCATCTACTAGACACAACGTTACTAACAACAAATCTATCAATTTTGTCAAAAGCTTATTCAAAAGCCGGATGTAACATCATCAACTGCAAAATGGGGAATCCATCTATACAGTAAAAATAAAACTTACTTTACAGGAGAATAAAATTTTTTTCTCTCACCACACTATTTATATAGGCATTAAAATTGATAACTTCAAGAAAAAATACAATTTTTTCTCAACCTTTCACTTTTCCAGGCTTTCCTTGAGTAGAAAAGGAACAAACTGGATGAAAATTTACTTCATTAATGAATTTAGCAGAAAGTCTTAGAAAAATCAGCGCTTGACCTTCGGGCAGTTTATGTTTACACAAGCCAAGTACCTAATGGCGGGTGTAGCTCAGTTGGTTAGAGCGCCAGTTTGTGGTACTGGAGGTCGTGGGTTCGATCCCCATCACTCGCCCCAAACAACATGAAATTTATGAAATTGTATATGTATGGTTGAACCAAAGAGATCATTTACGAAAAGGCGGAGCAATCCCGGCAAACCTAAAAACGGGAATCAGCTACAGCAACAGGTGGACAAGTATATCAACTTGGCACAGGACGCAGCGTCTAGCGGTGATAGGGTAGCAGCCGAGCGCTACTACCAGCATGCAGACCATTTTTATCGGGTTGCTATGGAGAAACGCGCTCAACAGTCACAACAGAACCAACCAAGAGAAGCTACAAGTAACCCAGCTTAATCAGACAGGAGGTACTATGAATATAGAGATTTATACCGAACGAGCACAAGGCTTCATCCAAGCGGCTCAAACAATTTCTCAAAGAGAATCTCATCAGAGAATTACTCCAATTCACCTTCTCAAGGCCCTACTGGATGACGATCAAGGCTTGTGTGCTAATTTAATCCAATCTGCTGGTGGTAATTTAAAAGCTATCCAATCCGAAGTGGAATCAAAACTCCAGGCTGAGGCCAAAGTTCACGGTGCCGGTTCAGGGCAAGTTTACCTTTCACAAGAATTAGCCAAGGTATTTGAAACGGCTGAAAATGCCGCTGAAAAGGCAGGGGATAGCTTTGTTACCGTAGAGTATCTTCTGCTAGCACTCCTGCTTACACCAAACACAGAGACTCATAAGGTTCTCAAAGATGGCAGTGTAACTGCTGAAAAACTTAACCAAGCGATAAATAAGATGAGAAAAGGAAAAAAAGCCGACTCAGCTACAGCTGAGAGCAGCTACGATGCATTACAAAAATACGCCACCGATATGACGGCCCTTGCCCGTGAAGGCAAGCTAGATCCAGTCATTGGGCGCGATGAGGAGATTCGACGAACCATTCAAGTTCTCTCCCGCCGCACTAAGAACAACCCAGTCCTAATAGGTGAGCCTGGCGTTGGAAAGACGGCGATTATTGAAGGCCTGGCAACACGTATTGTCAATGGAGACGTACCTGAAAATCTCACGGATGTAGCCCTCATGTCTTTGGATTTGGGCGCATTGTTGGCAGGTGCCAAATATCGCGGCGAATTCGAAGAACGCTTGAAGGCCGTAATTTCTGAGATTACCCATTCTGATGGCGAGATTGTCCTTTTTATTGATGAGCTTCATACTCTCGTAGGTGCGGGAAAAGCTGATGGAGCTATGGATGCTTCTAATATGCTGAAGCCTGCATTAGCTCGTGGTGAAATCCACTGCGTGGGTGCTACCACGCTGGATGAATATCGGCAACATATTGAGAAAGATGCGGCTCTTGCCCGCCGATTCCAGCCTGTTTTTGTAGGAGAACCCTCCGTCGAAGATACCATCTCAATTCTGCGAGGCTTAAAGGAAAAATACGAACTCCACCATGGTATCCGTATCACCGATGGTGCTATTGTCGCATCAGCGACCTTATCCCATCGCTATATATCAGATCGATTTTTACCGGATAAAGCCATTGATCTCATGGATGAAGCTTCTAGCCGCCTCCGTATGGAAGTAGACTCTAAACCTGAGGACATCGATGAATTGGACCGACGACTCATTCAATTAAAGATTGAACGAGAAGCTTTGCTCAAAGAGACTGACGATGCCTCAAAAGAACGTCTGGAAAAGTTGGTAAAAGAAGTCGCTGACCTGCAAGAAAAAACGGATGAGATGACAGCATCATGGCAAGCCGAAAAAGCCAAGTTGGCCGGTTCACAGAAAATCAAGGAAGAGCTAGACCACGCCCGCTCTGAACTCGAGATTGCCCAACGTGAAGGCAACCTGACCAAAGCTGGCGAGCTTATGTATGGCAAAATCCCCAACCTTGAGAAGTTGTTGAAAGAAGCAGAAGACTCTCCCCAACAGTCAATGATTCGTGAAGAAGTGACAGCTGATGACATTGCATCCATTATTTCACGATGGACAGGCATTCCTGTTGAAAAGATGTTGGAAGGCGAACGGGAAAAGCTTTTACAGATGGAAGATAATCTTGAGCAGCGCGTCATCGGTCAGAACGAAGCTGTGGTGGCTATTAGCCAAGCCGTACGCCGAGCCCGAGCAGGTCTGCAAGATACCAATCGACCCATTGGATCCTTCTTATTCCTAGGCCCTACGGGTGTAGGTAAGACCGAGCTTTCCAAAGCTCTAGCAGAATTTTTATTTGATGATGAGCAGGCCCTCACCCACATTGATATGTCAGAGTACATGGAGAAGCACGCGGTAGCACGACTTCTTGGTGCCCCTCCTGGTTATGTGGGATATGAAGAAGGTGGTACCCTTACTGAAACTGTTCGCCGCCGACCCTACCAGGTGGTGCTGTTTGACGAAATTGAGAAGGCACACCCCGATGTATTTAATGTATTGCTTCAAGTCCTAGATGATGGCCGCCTGACCGACAGCCAAGGCCATACGGTGGACTTCCGCAATACGATTATCATCATGACTTCTAATCTGGGTAGCCACGCTCTCGCTGAACATCAAGGCGATATCACCGAAAAAATACGCAATGAGGTTATGGATGTGGTGCGGCAATCGTTCCGCCCTGAGTTCCTAAACCGTATCGATGAGATCCTTCTGTTCCGTCGCCTGTCGCGAGAGAATATGAGCGGCATTGTCAATATCCAGCTGCGTCATTTGCTAGATCGTCTGCAAGATCGCAAGATTGTCCTAAACCTAGATGATAAGGCCATGGAATGGCTCGCTGATCAGGGCTATGATCCCTCTTATGGAGCACGGCCTCTCAAGCGCGTCATCCAGCGGGAGTTACAAAATCCTCTGGCAAGCCTGATCTTGGAAGGAAAAGTTAAAGATGGGCAAACCCTTAATGTGACGGTTAAGGATAACAAGCTCACACTTCCCCAATAACGGAGAATAGAAGGTGCTTGCAAAACCTAACAACCCGCGCTTCTCATCAGGGCCTACAACCAAGCACCCTGAATGGTCTATTGAAAAATTGAACTTGGAGAGTCTGGGTCGTTCCCATCGCTCTAAGTTTTCCCTCAGTCGTATTCAAGAACTTACCCAACGGACTCGTGATATCTTAAACATTCCTGATGACTACTTAGTTGCCATTACACCAGGATCATGCACAGGGGCCATTGAAATGGCTATGTGGAACTTACTCGGTCAACGTCCAGTAGACATATTCAGTTGGGGAGTATTCGGCAACTTATGGGTACGGGATATTGTGGAAGAACTCAAACTCCCAGACATTCACCTTCATCAAGCTGAAGATGGGTACCTTCCCGATCTTAATTTTTATAATCCAGATCATGACTGTGTACTCACTTGGAATGAAACCACCACTGGAGTCTGCGTCCCCAATGGAGATTGGATACCTGAAAACCGAAAAGGTCTAGTCATTTGTGATGCCACCTCAGCAGCATTTGCTATAGATTTGGATTGGTCAAAACTCGACGCCACTGCATTTTCATGGCAGAAGTGCTTAGGTGGAGAGGCGGGTCATGGGATGATTGTTCTGAGCCCTCGAGCTGTAGAACGGCTCGAATCATATACACCTCACTGGCCCATACCTCGACTGTTTCGCATCAAAAAAGATGGCAAAGTCATCAAGGTTACCTTCGACGGCATGACCATAAGCACGACGTCTTTATTATGTATTGAAGATACTTTAGATGCATTGGTCTGGATTCAACAGAACGGTGGCCTCAGTGCCATGATCCAACGGTCTCAGAAGAATTTTCAAGCTGTAGAGAAATGGGTGAGCGAAAGATCTTGGGTAGACTTTACCGGTCAGGATACTAAAACACGATCTACCACATCTATCTGTTTAGATTTATTAGATATACCTCCTGAATCACGGCGAGATCTGATTCACCAGATCCGCGACTATTTGGCAGATGAGACCGTAGCTTTTGACATTGCCGGCCATAAATATGCTTCCCCTAATTTACGTATCTGGGGAGGCCCCATGGTAGAAACTGAAGATATTCAAAGACTTCTCCCATGGATTGAGGCAGCTTATAAAAAATTTCACCCCATCACAGTGATTTAACTCTTTTTTAAACCTCTTCTGTTAGCGTTTGATTAATAACAAAAATAGGGGAGTTTATCATGCCAATAAGACTTTTTACTGCAGCCATAGTCGTTGCTAGTTTTCCCATGCTAGGAATAGCTTCTCCTAACCCTTTTGGTTCATCAAAAGATGAGTGTATGCAGATCTCAGAAGAAAAGTATGAATCTGACTCAAATTATTTTCAAGAACAACTCAACGTGGATGAAACAGCTCTCCTCAATGCAGCACAGGGTGTTCGCCGCATTGAATTACAAACCTGCTCAACCAGTATGTTTTTCTAGAAGTTTTTGACTATCTATGCAAAACTTCCTCTCGTTAAAAGAGGATCCACACTATGCCCCGTATTTTAAGTTTTGCTCGCTTAGGAGAACCTATTCTTTATGAAAAAACTCCTCTTATCCCAGATCCCACTGCCCTTGAGATACAAGAAGCCATAGCTGACATGCTGCATACCATGGAAGTCAGAGGACCCTGCTTTGGGCTTGCCGCTCCACAGGTTTTTATCCCCTTACGCATTACTATCTTCTCAATTCCCAAGGTTCCTCACCACAGTCGATATTCTTATACGCCTGAATATGATCCCGATGGCGTCCCACAAACCATCATGATTAACCCAGAGATTACTCCATTGGATGATGAAACTACCCCTGGTTGGGAGGGGTGCTTATCAGTACCAGGGCTGTTAGGAGAGGTAGAGCGTTACCATTCCATCCGCTATACCTTTCAATCTCCCGATGGCAAGACCCATACTCGCGAAGCCCATGGTTTTCATGCTCGTGTGGTTCAACATGAAACTGACCACCTAGACGGTATTCTCTACACCATGCGTATGAAAAACTTGCGAAGTCTAACTTTTAGTGAAGAGAATCTGAAACATAGAGAGTTGTTTGAGACTCACTAAACGGGGTAAGGGAAATATATTAATCAATCACCAAAAAAAATCCCCAGCATGTGCCGGGGATCTAATACAAATATGGGTAATGAGACTAAATTCCGATCCCTTTAAAGCGATCTTTAAATTTAGCCAATTGCCCACCTGAGTCGAGCAAGCGGTGGACACCTGTCCAAGCTGGATGACTCTTAATGTCAACATCTAGGTGCAATTCGTCACCTTCTTTTCCCCAGGTAGAACGAGTCTCAAACTCAGTCCCATCAGTCATGATAACTTTGATCATGTGATAATCGGGATGAATATCTTTTTTCATACTAAATCTCCTTTATTATTACGGCTTATACCTAAGAAAAGGCAAGACATCAAGTTTTTCTTTACGTTTATCAGGGTTACCCGAATGCTGTGTTGATCTAAGGCCTGATTTTCCTTACAATTCAACTTATGGAAAATACATTACAAAATAGCCCTGAAATTGTTGTACTGACAGGAATGTCTGGTTCAGGTCGTTCCGTGGCCTTGAAAACGCTTGAGGATATGGGCTATGAGGCCATAGATAACCTCCCGCTTTACTTGCTCGAAGCCGTTTGCTCTACCTCTCGCCCTGATAACCAACCGCTGGCTATTGGTGTCGATGTCCGATCCCATGGATTTTCAGCGCTAAAATTGGATGCTATGCTGGAAGGGCTTCGTCAAAAAGGCGGATTCCAACTCTTCTTTTTGGATGCTGACGATACAACTCTCGAACTTCGCTTTCAAGAAACCCGTAGACGGCACCCTTTAGCAAATGACAAACCTATACTAGAAGGCATTCGCTTGGAAAGAACGCTTCTCCAACCCTTAAAGGACGCAGCCGATCAGCTCGTTGACACAAGTCATTTTTCAACTTCTGATTTGAAAAAGCATATGCGCGATACCCTGTTTCACCACGAAAGTGGAGACTTACTGATGCTTGTCAATTCATTCGCGTATCCTCGCGGCATCCCACGGGAAGCGGACCAACTCTATGACATGCGCTTTTTAGAGAATCCCCATTATGACCCGGTATTGAGTCCTCTCACTGGTCAGGATCCTGCCGTACAAGCCTTTATTCGTAAAGATAATGCATGGTCTCCATTTGAAGAACATATCAAATCAATATTGTCCTTAACCTTACCTCGCTACCAAAAAGAGGGACGGAAATATATCCACTTAAGCTTTGGCTGCACAGGTGGGAAACACCGCTCGGTATTTGCTGCGGAAACATTCGCAAAATGGCTAGAGGAAGACTTTGGGAAAACAGTCAAATTGACTCACAGAGAATTAGAAAGAGGACTGAAATGATTGGCATTATTATTATTACTCATGGACTACTAGGTGAGGAATTCGTCAAAGTCACGGAACACATTATGGGCCCACAAGAGCAAATGCTAGCGTTTCGTATAGGACCCGATGATGACGTGGAAACTCGGCGGGATGAATTGCTGGCCGCTATCAATATCCTCAATTCAGGCGAAGGTGTTGTGATCTTAACGGATATGTTTGGTGGGACTCCATCCAACATTGCACTCTCCCTCATGGGAAAAGCTAACATTGAGATTATCGCCGGATTTAATTTGCCCCTCCTCGTCAAACTCTTGAGTGTCAGAAAGACTAAATCTCTTCAAGACGCCGTGCACGACGCCCAAGAAGATGGACGAAAATACATCCATGTTGCTTCCCAAGTGTTAAACACAGGTGCCCAAGAAAAAGTTGTCAATGAATAAACCAGTTACCGTACAAATTATTAACATGCGTGGGTTACATGCACGTGCTTCAGCTAAGGTGGTAAAATGTGCGGAAAGCTATGATGCGCAAGTGACTCTTATGTGTGAGGGAAAAGCCGCAGATGCCCTGTCCATGATGGACCTACTCATGTTAGGAGCTCATAAGGATTGCCAAATTTCACTTGATGGAACAGGATCTGAAGTTAAAGAAGCCATAGAAGCAATCGTGCAATTAATTAATGATAAGTTTGGTGAAGAACGATGACTTTATTAGTTGAATCCTTTCGAGGCAATTATGTTGAAGATAAGCATTTTGGTGCTTTTGCTGTGGTTGATAATCATGGCAAAATTATTGACAATCAGGGCAATATTGAACACCCCATATTTCCACGCTCTTCTGTTAAACCACTGCAAGCATTAGTTCTAGTGGAATCTGGTGCAGCTAAGTATTGGGATTTAACAAACCGAGAGATTGCTCTGGCTTGTGCCTCTCACTACGGTGAAGACATACATGTAGAAATAGCGGAAAAGTGGGCCAAGAAGATTCGTGTGAAAGATGCCAATTTGTGTTGCGGTATATACAAAGGCCTGCATTGGGAGGTGGCAGCATCATTAATTCGTGAGCACCGTCCAAATACCGTATTTCATCATCCATGCTCGGGCAAACATCTTGGTTTCCTAAGTACAGTTCTCCATTATAACGAACCCATTGATGGGTATATTCTCCGTAAGCACCCGGTGCAAAAGGCCATTGAGCAAACGCTGAATGATATGACCAGTTTTGAAACTCTCCTAGCACCCTTCGGCACAGATGGCTGCAGCGCCCCTGCCCTTACATTCCCGCTCTATAATTTAGCACTCGGTTTTGCGCGCTTTGGTTCTGATTCTCAGTCTGTGCCTTTCAACCGCCGGAAAGCAGCCAAACAGATATTGGAAGCACTCAGAGAACACCCTTTACTCATCTCAGGAACCAAGGGGTTTGATTCAAAAATCATTGAAGTCACCAAAGGGCGAGTGTTCGCAAAAATCGGGGCTGCGGGTGTTTACACTGCAACAGTACCCGACAAAGGTATTGGGATCGCTCTAAAGATTGAAGATGGTTGTAGTTCCAAAGCAGCCGAGATGACTCTTACTCATCTTCTCTACAAACATAACCTCATCACTGAAGAAGAGTACCGAAAGCTAGATCCTGTACGCCCTATCTATTCCCAAGCAGGGCATAAGGTGGGGGAAATAAAGGTGGCTGATTATTCTTAATCTAATGTGCACTCTAGGGGGTATAGAGAGCACTTGATATTTCATGCAAACAAATGCTAACCATAAACATTATTTGTTAAAACTATAGGTGCTCCATTCATCTTGACTCAACTCACAGGCCTGATTCGCCCCTACACTGACCATCGAGTTCTTGCTATCGGTATGATTGCCTATGCCAATGCAATCCCAGCATTATTGACGGCTTCCACATTGGCTATATGGTTAAAAGAATATGGCTTGAGTTATTCTGCTATCGGGTTGTTCTCTCTCGTTCATCTGCCCTGTAACTTCAAATTCTTATGGGCTCCCATATTGGATCAGGCACGACTGCCTATTTTGGGGAAAAGAATGGGTCAACGGCGCAGTTGGCTGTTTCTGTTGCAATTGATGAGTATCCTGTGCCTCCTATGGATGGCGCTACTGAACCCAAGCGAAAACCTTATGGGTTTCATTACTCTTTCAGTTCTTACCTCAATAGCAGCAGCCAGCCAGCATGTTATCCTGCTGGCTTATCAAGTTCAAACGCTGGAATCTCGGGAATGGGGTGTGGGTGAAGGCATGTCCGTATTTGGATTTCGCATGGGTCTCTTGAGTTCAGGAGCGGGTGCTTTATACCTGGCCTCCATCCTTCCCTGGAGCTGGGTCTATACTATTCTGGCTGGTGTCATGGCTCTTGCTTTACTCGTAGTCCTATTAATCCCTGAACCTGAGACCATCCATGAGATTGAATATACAAAAGCAATCCATTTGAAAGACCGTATAAACTCATGGTTTCACAATGTCTTTCTGCAAGCCTACAAAGATTTTACCAGGCGACACGGTTGGTTGTGGATACTGGCCTTTATGGTACTTTACCGCCTGCCTGATCATCTTCTAGGCCCTTTGCCATCTCTTTTCCTCTTAGACGTAGGATATTCGAAGGCTGAAATTGCCACAGTTTCTAAAGTGTTCGGCCTTGTCACCACAATCCTAGGAGGGCTTACAGGAGGGCTGCTTCTCCGAGAATGGAGCTTTCATAAAACCCTACTCTTTGCAGGAGTATTCCATGGAGCCTCGATGATTGGGTTTATTCTTCTGAATCAAACAGGATACCACATGCCTACCCTTTATAGCGTCATGGCCCTGGAACACTTCAGCAGCGGCCTTGGCCTGACGGCGTTTTTCTCCTACCAAATGTCCCAATGCAACACCAAGTTTGCCGCCACTCAATTGGCACTCATGACGGCTGCTGCCGCTCTTGGTCACCGCATAGGAGGCCTTGCAGGAGGTTATCTCGTAGATTGGCTCAATTGGGGTGGATTCTTTGTCATTGTGAGTGTAAGTACTATCCCGGGGATTTTGATGGTGCTGGGGTTGCCGGGGAGAACGACCGTTGGAAAGGATGGTAAGTGGAAACTCAATCCAGCAACAACATAGAAACGGTTATACTTCTGCATGGTATTGGCCAAAGCCATCGCTCAATGATTCTCTTGAAAAGAAGATTGGCAAAAGAAGGCTACAATGTTCTCAGTATTTCCTACCCTTCAACCAAAAAAACTCTTCAAGAGCTGGCTTTGTATCTTTATGAAAATTCTCTCAATGATGACTTTTGGCAGCAATGGGATAAAGTTCATTTCGTCACCCACTCAATGGGAGGCCTCGTTGCTCGCGAATATTTAGCAACCTACAAGGAGACAATCCCCAATACAAAATTAGGACGAGTGGTAATGCTTGCTCCTCCACTGGGTGGCAGTGAGATATCCGACTTGCTCTCATCAAATCCTTTCTACCAGCGGGTATTCGGCCCCGCAGGCGCTGAACTCACAACCAAATATCAATCAAGGATAGAAAGCGATATCTACTATGGCAATTTCAAGGGTGAAGTGCGAATTCCGATTTAGAGGCTACCCCTTTTTAGTGCCTCTTTCAAGAAGGCTTCTTTGGGTGTCATAAACTCTAACACCTTCATAGGCCTGTTGTTCAAATTATCCACGATCTCATCAATCCTCTTTTGTCCTATTGAGTTGATTTCAAATCCTTTTGGTAGCTTCTCTCGGAGCAAACGATTCCCATTCTCTATAGCTCCCTTTTGCCACGATTTATAGGGATCACAGAAATAGATATCCGCATTA
>CAJQNC010000070.1 GCA_905479605.1 uncultured Alphaproteobacteria bacterium
GAAGGTTTCACACACGTCTTTGCGAGACTTTCCAGAATCCAGGAAAGACATCGCCCGAGCTCTTAGCTCAATGGAGTATCCGTAGGTCATGCCTACTTTTATAGCATATATTCCGTAATTAGTATACTAAAATGATATATCGTAATTGGAATTCCCTACTTGCTGTGGGCTAATGAGGGAATCGTCAATTGCTATCAAGATGACGAAAAAGTAGGAACTCTGTTTGACGGAAAGACTATCGCAGTTGATGAAAAAGGGTTATCTAAAACCTATCATCCTTCCAGCCTTAATAGGAGCTGTCAGGCTAAAGTTGATCCTTCTCATGAAGGAGCCCAGGTTACAGCTAAGGTTGAATAGCCTCAATCTTGAAGACCAGGCATCGGTCGCGGCCTTCCAAATCCAGGGTCTTCTCTAGCAAGAAAAAGCCGTGTTTAGTAAAGATGTTAGTAACGGCATCGGCTTGATCATACCCAATTTCTAGTACACAAATCCCTTCAGATTTTAGTAACCTAGGAATCTGCTTTGCAAGATCAATATAGCATTGTAGGCCATCATTTCCTCCATACAGAGCTAAATCAGGGTCATATAGCTTAACTCCAATCGCTAGGTCCTCTTTATTCATCAAAGGGATATATGGGGGATTAGAAATAATCAGGTCAAAGCTTTTTTCTTTAAGGGCCTCTCCCCAACACCCAATGATAAAACTTGCCTGTTTTTTCAATTTATTGTTTTGCGCGTTTTGTAGAGCTTGCTGAGCCGCTTTTGGGCTGAGATCAGCACCAATGCCGTAACATTGTGGACGCTCATATAGCAGGCTAAGCAGCAAGCATCCCGTTCCCGTTCCAAGGTCGAGAAGCATTTGTGGTATTTCACGAGAAATATATTTGAGTGCTGTCTCAACTACCACCTCACTATCTGCTCGTGGATCGAGTGTGTCTTCATTTAGTTGAAAGGGAAGGCTCCAGAACTCTCTCTCACCCTGGATGCGCGATAGGGGTTCATGTTTGAGTCTGCGTTGTAAGAAGGAGTCCACCTGCTGAAGTTGTCGATCGGTGAGTGGCTCAGTTCCACGGGAAATAAATAGACTGGCATCGGCGTTGATCGCAGCACAGATGAGCCATTTAGCTTCATCAAAGCTATTTGTGATCCCCACCTCTTCTAGGCGAGTAGCAAGCACTGTACGTAGGTCAATGGGAATTGCAGGAAGCGTCATAGGCAACTTTTACCAATAATTGAAATTTACACTTCGCCTAGGTCGGATAGCCGATCAGCTTGATCTTCAGTGGTAAGAGCCTCAATCATTTCATCCAAGGCGCTACCATCTAAGATACGGTCAAGTTTATATAATGTCAGATTAATGCGGTGATCCGTGACGCGTCCTTGTGGGAAGTTATAGGTGCGAATCCTTTCGGAACGATCACCGCTTCCTACCTGACTTTTACGTGATGCTGCGCGTACGGCATCCTTTTGTGCTCGCTCATGATCATACAAACGGGAACGCAGAATCCTCATGCCTTTGGCTTTATTTTTGTGCTGAGATTTCTCATCTTGCTGACATACGACAATGCCCGTAGGAATATGGGTGATGCGCACGGCACTATCAGTCGTATTTACCGATTGTCCGCCAGGGCCGCTGGACCGATAAACATCCACCCGGATATCTTTTTCCTCAATATGAATGTCCACTTCTTCGGCTTCTGGTAGGACGGCAACTGTGGCTGCAGAAGTGTGGATTCGTCCGCCGGTTTCTGTTTCGGGCACGCGCTGTACTCGGTGCACTCCTGATTCAAACTTTAACTTTGCAAACACATCGCGTCCGGTAATCGTTGCGCTGGCTTCTTTCACTCCACCAATCCCCGTTTCGTTAGAGCTGATGGTTTCGAACTTCCATCCGTGAAGTTCAGCATAGCGCTGGTACATGCGGTAGAGATCTCCTGCAAATAGGGCGGCTTCTTCACCACCTGTGCCAGCACGCACTTCGATGATAGCGTTCTTTTCGTCAGCCTCATCTTTAGGAAGCAACATGATTTTTACGTTCTGCAGCAGTACTGGAATTTTCTCTCGTAACGGAGGGATATCAATTTCTGCCAGTTCTTTGAACTCAGCATCGGACTCAGCGTCCTGCACAATTTGCTCTAAATCATCCAGCTCGGTTTGTGCAGCTTTCAATTCAGTAATCTTTTCAGCTACAGGAGTGAGGTTAGAATATTCCTTGGACAGCTTCCCAAACTCTTGAGGATCATCGGAGCCACCTGCGGAGAGTAGCTTCTTCAGTTCTTCAAAACGATCTAAAACACTATCTAATTTCTTTTCAAAACTCACGACGATTCCTTCTGAAAATAGGGGGTGATCTGTTCAAAGGCTACGCTTTGTTGCGATCCTTCCTTCAAATTCTTTACGGTCACTTCACCGCGAGCCATCTCTTCTGATCCCATGATGAGAGCATACTGTGCCCCTGATTTGTCAGCTTTTTTTAGCTGCTTACCTAGGTTACTTCCTAGGATAGGTTCAATGGTAAACCCTCCATTACGAAGGCTGTGCGCGATTTGGAGACCTTTTAAGCGACTGTCTTCATCACCGATAATTAAAGCAATGTTACCGTTGCTTTCTTCCGGGGCATCAATCATCAATGCGAGTCGTTCCAAGCCGCATGCCCAACCGACTCCTGGAATCTCTGGTCCTCCTAAAAGTGCCATCAGTCCATCGTAGCGACCACCTGCAAGAACAGCGCTCTGTGCACCCAGTTCATCAGTGGTAAACTCAAAGGCTACGTGGCAATAATAGTCAAGGCCACGGACTAGGTGAGGGTTTAGTTTATAGGGGATACCTAAAGTATCGAGCCCTTCTTTTACCTCATCGAAAAGCTTTCGTGAAGTTTCATTCAGGTGATCTTTCAATAAAGGTGCACCTGTGATGATGGCCCGGTCTCCTTCATCTTTAGAATCAAGGATCCGGAGAGGGTTTTTTTCGAGGCGAATTAAACTGTCTTCAGATAGCTTATCCTTATAACCCGTGAAATAGTCTACCAGCGCTGTGCGGTAAGCATCTCGGCTTTCCTTATCGCCCAAAGTGTTGAGTTCAAGTGTCACCCTCTTTTCCAAGCCCAGGGCTCGCAAGAAATCGTAGGCCATGGTGATGACTTCCAAATCTCCGAGGGAACCAGGGAAGCCAAATAATTCGACACTGATTTGGTGGAACTGACGCGTGCGGCCTTTTTGCGGACGTTCGTAGCGGAACATGGGGCCATATGAAATAAACTTCAGCGGCAGAGATTGAGTGAGCCCATTGGAAATCACAGATCGAGCAATGCCTGCTGTTCCTTCAGGACGAATGACTAACCGCTCCGAGCCCTTTTGGATTAACTCATACATCTCTTTGGAAACAATATCAGATACATCACCGAGGCTTCGGCAAAATACATCCATGCTCTCCACGAGAGGAGTACTCATGGGTTGAAAGCCATAGTGTTGCCCGATCACCAGAGCCGTCTCCGTAATGAACTTGTGTACTTTAAAGACCTCGGGCAAGAGGTCGTGCATTCCACGAGGAGGTTGCATGGACTTCCTTACATTTACGTCTTGTTTAAGCAATGTGTTACTGGTTCTTGGGGTATTGGGCAAGCAATTTTTCAGGCTGTAGGGATAGGTTGTTGAGAATCTGTCCACTATCACCCAAGGGTGGTGTCGTATAATCACCCACAGTGAGAGAGATACCCCCAGCATTTCCCGTATGGAGGATCAAATCATCGGTCACAGTAAAGATTTGGGCTTCGCCCGGATGAAAAACTTTACTGATAACGACATCACCCATGAGGTTGCGAACTTCAACCCAGCTATTCTCACTGACCTTCATTAGAACTTGTTTGTCACCAAGAGGTACAGCGGGTGTTGTGGCGGTTTCAGCAGCTGATTCATCCTCTTTAGGCATCATCTCAGCTGTAAGGTTGGTTTCCGATTCTTGTGAAAGTACTGCGGATTTTTCATCCATAACAACGGGTTCAATGGAGATCACGTCTTCTTCAGGGAATGTACTGATCTCAGCAACAGCCTCTGGTTGAGATTGAGCAATAATTGGGGTATCTGAATCCTGATTTGTATACTGATGGATTGCGAAGCCCAGGATGATAGCTAAAGCCGCTGAGCCGAGAAGAATACGGGTTTTAGGAACGCTTTCTTGCGGCATAGGGGCAGGAAAAGTGAGATTTTTATCTACTTTTGGGAGGCTTTCCCAACTCTCCTTGAACTCATGTACAAGTTCGTTCGCGTCTAATTGTAGAAAAACGGCATAAGAACGAATAAAACCAATAAGATATACATCTCGACTCAAAGAATCAGTTTCTTCCTCAATTCGTTTTAAATTGGTTTTTGTAATACAGAGCTCCTTAGAAACCTCTTCGAGGGTGAGCTTCTGCTCGAGCCGTGCAGACTGTAGCTTTTGACCCACGGTAGGTTTCTTCGTGACTTTTTTAGTCTCTGTCATGGTAGCCCCGTTTATTTGTCGAGCATAGAATTTGAAGACTATACGATATAATTAACTGTTCTGGCAAGATTAATTGAGTGATAGGATTACCACCCGACAAAATGTATTACCTCAGGTTTTTTATAGAAGTACTGTCTCATCTTGCTACCAAGAGACTGCAGAGTTGTTCTTATGATTTTCAATAAAAAACAAACAATTACGTTCCCCGCACTTGATGCTGGGTCCATCTTGAACCATTAGGAATGTTTTTTTGGTGATAAGTTGGGTCCTGCATCAAGTGCGGGAAGCGTAATATATTGAATTAATAGTGCACTTTAGGTTTCTTCCTCTTGTTTTTAGTGGTGGGGTGAAGACTATGAATAGACTATTTTAAAGATTTTGGGTGGTAAATGTGAATGATACTTTTTTCGATTATTAGCTTTAGACTTGTTACGAATTGCAGGTCACTGTATCTTTCCGGCTTTCACATAAACTTCGATACCCTATGTTTTGTGTTAGATATTGATAATTCTTACCCACCATCTCAGGCCCATCCGGCATTTGGTACTGACATTTGATGTAGTAGAAGGGCCCTTCTTTTGTATGATCCTTTTCCACTGCTTCTGCTTTTTTGAGTTTTATATTGTCAATAGAGTTTGCCCAGAGAGCCCCATCCCAATATTTTACAGTTCCCTTGTATGTCCAGTTTGAATCAGTTGGACGTGTTTCCCACACGATAGATTTTGCTTTTGGGCACTTAAAAGTGAGTTTCACATCATGTGCTTGACTCTGATTTGTGAATGCACATAGTGCGGTGAGCATGGTAAGTAATACTTTCATTTCTAGCTCCTAAAATTATTTTTTACACAAACAGTCGGTATCTAATGTCGATTCACAGGCATCTTTTCCAGAGCGCCTTGCCTCTTTGCAGTCCTTCTTAACATTACAAGTGCTCGTTCCAGATAGATATGGTTCATAGGGGCAGCAGTTTTTGTTAAATATGAGTTCACCCCCACTTCCGCACCGCTGGGTTTTCGTAACCCAGCAACCATTTTAAAATTTGTCGTGGCTATGGTCTAAACTTTGAGCTTGAATGTCCCCGAAAACTTGAGTGGCTAATAGAGCTCCTAAAGCGATTAAAGTTTTTACTTTCATGGTGTTAGCCTGCTTTGGTTGCTTCACTGTTATTATAGTAGCACGTTCGTCTTAAAAATACGTAAAGAGTAAAGGACCTTACCACCCGACACTTTTAAATACAGTCTATTCATAGCGTTCACTCTATCTATGGAAACAAGGGAGAAAACTTAAAACACACCATTAATTCAATGAGTTACGTTTCCCGCACTTGATGCGGAATCCAATGTGCCACCAAAGGGACATTCGTAATGCTTCTAGATGGACCCCGCATCAAGTGCGGGGGGCATAATTCGTTGTTTTTATAGGAAATAATAAGACTAAGCCTGCATCTCAAGGTAGAAAACTAATGATATTAGTGGCATAAAAAATCTGAGAAAATCAATTTTGTCGGGTGGTAAGAGTAAAGGACAATAAGTTTAATTTATTTCCTAATCATCGCTCATCTTCAGTGCTGCGAGAAATGCTGATTGAGGAATTTCCACGTTGCCGAATTGGCGCAGGCGTTTTTTACCGGCTTTCTGTTTGTCCAGTAACTTAAGCTTACGGCTGATATCACCACCATAACACTTGGCAGTTACATCTTTACGCATAGCTGAGACAGTTTCGCGGGCAATGACTTTGCCCCCGATCGCGGCTTGGATAGCAATTTTGAAAAGCTGCTGTGGGATCAAGGTTTTGAGACGAGCGCATAACTGACGGCCTCGCGACTCTGCATGCGCACGGTGTACAATGATAGCTAGGGCATCAACGGGTTCGGCATTGACCAGAATATTCAACTTCACCAAGTCACCATCTTCATAATCATCCATGTGGTAGTCAAAACTGGCATAACCACGGCTGATGGATTTGAGACGGTCGTAGAAATCAAACACGACCTCGTTGAGGGGCAGACGATACACCACCATGGCACGATTACCCACGTAGGTGAGATTCTTCTGAACACCGCGCCGCTCTGTGCATAGGCTTAGAACAGGACCTAGATATTGATCCGGCACCATAATGGTTGCTTCAATCCATGGTTCTTCCATCTTAGCAATCTTTACCACATCTGGCATGTCGGCAGGGTTGTGGAGTTGTTTAATTTCCCCATTGTTCATGTGCACTTTGTAAACAACGCTAGGAGCAGTCGTCACAAGGTCAAGGCCGAACTCTCGTTCTAAGCGCTCTTGAATGATTTCCAGGTGTAACAATCCTAAGAAACCACAACGGAAACCAAACCCCAGAGCCGCTGAGGTTTCTGCTTCAAATTGAAAACTAGCGTCATTTAGACGAAGTTTGGATAAACTTTCTCTCAAGTCCTCAAATTCGGCAGCATCAGCAGGAAATAGGCCACAGAAGACCACTGGCACACTGGGCTTAAATCCTGGGAAAGCTTCTTGAGTTCTACGCTTTTCTTCGGTGATAGTATCACCAATATTACAGTCAGCTACTGCCTTGATGCTGGCAGTAAAATACCCTATTTCACCCGGGCTGAGTGAGGTAAGCTTATGCTTCTTAGGAGTAAAACAACCCACCTGTTCTACGTCATAAGTTCCGCCTGTAGACATCATGTGGACTCTCATGCCAGGCTTCATTTCACCTTCTTTGATGCGCACTAGGATGATCACACCCAAGTAGGGGTCATACCAACTGTCTACCAGCAGGGCTTTCAGTGGTTCGTCCTTATTGCCATGAGGTGCTGGGAGGCGATTGACGATCGCCTCTAAAACGTCACCAATACCTACACCTGTTTTTGCAGAAATGGGGATAGCGTCTGATGCATCGAGGCCAATTACGTCTTCGATTTGTTCTTTGACGCGCTCTGGTTCCGCAGCTGGCAAATCCACTTTATTGAGTACAGGTACGATTTCGTGATTGTTCTCAATGGCTTGATACACATTGGCGAGAGTCTGAGCTTCTACCCCTTGAGACGCATCGACCACCAGGATGGATCCCTCACAAGCGGCTAGTGAGCGGCTCACTTCGTAGGCGAAATCCACGTGTCCAGGTGTGTCCATGAGGTTGAGTTGGTAGGTTTCACCATCTTTTGCTTTGTATAACAAGCGCACGGTTTGGGCTTTAATAGTGATACCGCGTTCTTGCTCAATGTCCATGGTGTCTAAGACTTGCTCAGACATTTCCCGCTCGGTAAGACCACCGCACAGTTGAATCATGCGGTCGGCCAGGGTCGATTTTCCGTGGTCAATATGGGCGATGATTGAAAAATTTCGGATGTGCTTTTGGTCAGTCATGCGCGCAGCACTCCATTGGTTTTCCGCTCAACTTCAGCAATGACATCTTGGGAAACCTGCTGTAATTCCTCATCAGTAAGGGTCTTATCCTTGGGCTGAAGAGTCACACGCAGGGCGAGAGACTTCTTGCCTTCACCCAGTGATGCTCCTTCGAACACATCAAACAAGCGAATCTCATGGAACAGCTTACCGGCACCCTTAGTGGCAGCAGACAACACCGCATCAGCTTCCACTGATTGATCCACCACGAAAGCAAAATCACGTTCTACGGGTAGCAGGTTGGGCAGCTCTAACTGAGCTTTAGCAGCCTTGACCTTGGGGGGTTGTAGGTTGGAGAGGATGACCTCAAAGCCGACTACAGGTCCTTTCAGATCAAACTGTTTGATCTGTCGAGGGTGAATTTCCCCGAAATGGCCGAGAATGTTCTTTCCCTGTTTGAGGGTACCAGAACGACCGGGGTGATAATAGTGAGGTGCTTCACGTGTGAGTTGCACCTTCTTTACTCCGCAGGCTTCCAAGACTGCCAAAGCATCGGCCTTAGCATCAAACATATCTGCAGGCTCTTTCTTTTGATTCCAGCTGGTTTGGCTGTGATGGCCTACCCGTATCCCTGTGGCTACTAGTTCTTGCCCCTCAGGCGTGTTGTCTTTGTACTGAGGCCCTACTTCAAACAGGGCCACGTCCATGATGCTGTGGTTCTGGTTGTGGCTTGTTGAATTTAATAAGTTCGGCAGGATCGACGGCCGCATCGTGCTTAGCTCTTGGGAAATAGGATTCAACAAGCGGAGTTTGGTGTCATTGCCACCGAACTCTTTGGCTAATTCTTCTGAGAGGAACGAGTAGGTCATGACCTCAACCAAGCCTCGGCCCGCCATTACATCGCGGACCATAAAGCGGCGTTTTTGGGTGGGGGTGAGAATTGGGTTATCTAAGGGTGCCGTAAAAGGCAAGCTTGGAATATTGTCATAACCTTCTATACGAAGAATTTCCTCAACAATATCTGCCGGTCCGTGAATATCCGGTCGCCATGATGGACGAGTGAGTACCCAATCCTTGCCTTTAGTCTCAACTGTAAAGCCCAAATGAGTGAGGATTTCTTTCTGGCGATCCTCAGAAACATCGGTGCCACCCAGTGTTTTCACCCGTGTCGGTGAGTAGGGAAAGGATGTACTCAGATTAGGAGTTTCACCGGTAATCATGGTCTCAGAAGCTTCACCACCACACAGATCGATGATCATTTGGGTGGCGGCTTCGATACCTGGCAGGATCGTGGTGGGATCTACCATACGCTCAAAGCGGAATCGGGCATCTGAGTTAATACCCAGTTTGCGGCCGGTGATGGCTGTGATAATGGAATCAAAGAACGCAGCTTCTAAGAGCACATTGGTGGTGTCGTCGGTACAGCCGGTTGCTTCACCACCCATGATTCCACCTAAGGATTGTGGGCCGTTGTCATCTGAGATGAGAACCATATCCTTATCTAGTGTGTATTCTTTTTCATCTAAGGCTTTGAGCTTTTCACCACCGTTAGCGAAATGAACTTTCAAATTGCCTTTGAGCTTATCGGCATCAAAGACGTGCAAGGGCCGACCACGATCAAAGGTGAAATAGTTAGTGATATCCACCAGGATCGAAATAGGTCGTAGGCCAATGGCTAGCAGGCGCTGCTGCAGCCACTCGGGGCTAGGGCCATTCTTTACATTGCGAATGAGTCGGCTCCCGAAGACAGGGTATGCATTTCGAACCGCATCATCGATGCTTACGGTGATGGGAGATTTAAAGGTTCCTTCCACCTTCACATCTTCTAAGTGTATCAACTCACCTAAACCACTCGCTGCTAGGTCTCGAGCGATGCCGTAGACACCTAGGCAATCACCGCGGTTGGGGGTAATTTCGATGGTAATCACAGCATCGTCCACTCCAGCCCAGGGAGCGTAAGCCTCACCGACGGGAGCATCTGCTGCAATATCCATAATGGATCCATCAGTGGCTGTGCCCAGCTTGAGTTCGTCCAAAGAGCACAGCATGCCTTGGCTTGCTTCGCCACGGACTTCCCCGGTTTTCAGAGTCATACCATTGGCAGGGATTACATCGCCTGGTTGAGCCAGGACCGACTTCATACCCGTACGCACATTCGAGCCACCGCAAACCACTTGGATGATCTTCTCACCCGTGTTCACTTTGCATAGTGTCAGTCGATCCGCATTGGGGTGCTTGCCAGCTTCAACGACTTCACAAATAGTGAATGCGGCCAGTTCTTTGGTACGGTCCTCGACTTCGCCCACCACAAGGCCGAGCGCACTGAGGCGCTCGCAAATGTCTTCCAGTGAAGCATCAGTTTTCAGGTATTGTTTTAACCATGATAGAGTAAATTTCATCGTCTAAGCCCTTTCAAACCAGTGGAACCCATAATGGCGCAGCCATCTGAGATCCGACTCAAAAAACAGCCGCAGATCAGTAATGCCATACTTCAGCATGGCGATGCGCTCGATGCCCATACCAAAGGCAAAACCTTGGTTCTCAGTTGGGTCAATGCCGCAGTTCTCCAGTACATTGGGGTGCACCATTCCACAGCCCAGAATCTCGAGCCATTCTTCCTGACCTTTGTTGTTGGTCCACAGAATGTCCACCTCAGCTGATGGTTCGGTGAAAGGAAAGAATGCCGGGCGGAAGCGCAGCTGCAGATTGGGGTTCTCGAAGAACAATCGACAGAACTCTTCTAAGCAACCCTTGAGGTGGCCCATGGTAATATCCTTATCGATCACCAAGCCTTCAATCTGGTGAAACATAGGGGTGTGGGTGGCATCATAATCGGAACGATAAGTACGACCCGGAGCGATAATGCGAATAGGTGGTTTCTGATCGAGCATGGTCCGCACCTGCACCGGTGAGGTGTGGGTGCGCAGCACCATAGGGTCTTCGCCATCACTATTGGGAGGAAGATAGAATGTATCTTGTTCCTGACGTGCCGGGTGCTCTGCTGGAATATTTAGAGCTGTGAAATTATTGAAATCGTTCTCAATATCGGGACCTTCTTTGACCTCATAGCCCATGCGACCAAAAATCTCGAGCGCAGAATCCAATGCTTGGCTCAGGGGATGCAGCCGCCCTTCGGATTGTTCACGAGCGGGCAGTGTAATGTCGAGTTGCTCAGCTTTTAGGCGTTCGGCTAAGTCATCATCTTCTAGCTGCCGCTTCTGCTGGTCCAGGGCTTCTGAGATTGCCTGTTTGACCAGGTTGAGTTCTTGCCCCACGGTCTTACGTTGCTCTGGTTCCATCTGGCCCAGATTCTTCATCATCAGGGTCAGTTTCCCCTTTTTGCCTAAGGCTTGCAGGCGAGTTTCTTCTAATTCATTCAAGTTGCTGGCCTTGTGAACACATGCCAACAATTGGTCTTTCAGTTGCTCTAAGTTTTCCATTCTCTGGCCTACTTTCAAATTTATTGACTTCTTATAGCATACACACCCCCTATGTCGCCAAGAAAGAAGTGGGTTATTGATGTTTTTGGGGAGTAAAGATGAAGTTGGGGAAGGTCATTGACCCTCCCTACTTTATGAAAGGCTGGTCAATGATTTGTTAAATATGAGTGTGGTTGGTAATATGTGAGTAGCTTAAATGAGTTGATCCTGTAGATCCAAGACCAGTTTTTTAGTCCATGGTCCGTAATGATCTTTTCCATGAAGTTTCCAAAACCCGAAGGTTGTCATGAGGTGATTCAATTCATCCCGAAATTCCCAGGTTTCATGGGAACCCTTTGTGCGTACCAGACTTCCCCCAAGCTTCTTAAATAAAGTGACAATTTGGCTGTGTTTAATATGCTTTGTTTCACGTATTTCTTCGAAAAAATTATCATATGGTCTTAGACTTTCTACCTCTTCTATTGAAGTAGATGTCGGCACATTCAAAACTGAAGAGCGACATTCTGTTAAAATTTAGAAAAAAAATAACAGGAGAAAAGTATGTCGCGGAGAAAGTATCACCACCTGAAGTCAGAGGATCGTTTAAAGCTTTATTCATTATTGCTAGAGGGTTTG
>CAJQNC010000071.1 GCA_905479605.1 uncultured Alphaproteobacteria bacterium
AGTATATCTGCAAAGCTGCTCATTGTTCCTCCAATGTAAGTCTATCATTGAAAAAATTATAACCTGATGACAGAGAAAGTTACACACTAATTAGACCGGATGGGGGACTTTTGCAGAGGTTTCTTACTGTCCTTCAGGAGATTCCTTCGCCTTGGCCCAGAATGCCCATGTCCTCTTTTGGTTAATGCCTAGCTGTATTAGTGCATCAGCCTTTTGTTTATTCACCAAGTTAATTCCGAACGCCTGTTTTGTATAAAACCCATAAAGCTTTTCTTGTGCCACTTCATTGGACTTATGGGACTCATGTTTAAGGACGTCTTCAATCTGAGTTGAGTCTAGCTGTTTTCTAATAATGGCTAAATTAAGAGCATTCATATCCAATCGTGGTTCAGAGAACTCAAATTTCTTTTTGTAAAAGGGTGTTTTCCAATCCTCAGTTTGAGTGGAATGCCTCTGAGGGCTGGCATGGGGGCCAGAGACGATGGGCTCATCAGGATCCATAGCGTAGGATGGGTGTGAAGTACCCAGTACTAAAACCAAAGCGGATGAATAAAGAAAATATTTCATTTTAAAAACCTTAATAACATTAACCTCTGTGGCTTATTTAATGTTATTGAAGTGGAATATCAAGTGGGCGGGATATATTTTTTTAAGTCTTCATCATTAGCGGAAGTGGTAGTTTGTGATTCCTGTTCATTTGAATGGCTTGTTTATTTCAAGATGTGACACACCTAGGACCTTCCACATAACTGAATGCAAGCTGTCCTCCCCTTTATTCCAAATGAATACGTTTCCCGGAAGCCATATGAGCCTGTGAACGTAGTGAGCATTGGGCGAATAGGCTATCCGGGATCCATATCGGGTCCAGACGGATTAATGTTTTGAAATACTATGGACCCCGGGTACTAAGGTTCGCATGACTCGCTCCGCTCGTGCGCACCTAAGTCCCGGGGAACGTCGATATTTTTTTTGGGAGGTCATGGTGATACAACACCAATCTAATTTGATTCACCAAGAAAAAAATACGTAATGAGTGAGAGGTGAAGTTAAGGTACAAATGTTTGCTCTATCTGCTTCGCTCGTGCTCAATGAATTCTCGGGGAAGGGGGGTTTTAATCTCTGGTTTCGTCTTTTTGGGATGTTCTGCCAAAAAACCCATTGTAATCGAGGAAAAGATCTGGTATGCAAAGGGGCAATTGAGATCTGGATCTGTGAAATGGCAAGAGTATCACCCGTCGAATTTATACGCCAGGTACGTCAGGAAATTAACAAAGTTACTTGGCCTACCAGGAAAGAAACCGTTGTAACAACCATCATGGTTTTCATCATGGTGTTCGTTTGTGCGGCATTTTTCTTGGTTGTTGATTGGGGGTTGCGCAAAGCCGTACACTTTATTCTAGGAATGGGAGCATAAGGGTAATATGACAGCTCGTTGGTACGTTGTGAATGTTTACTCCGGCTTTGAGAAAAAAGTCGCTGATTCAATTATGGAACAAACCGTAAAGAAGGGCCTTGAAAGTCAAATTCTTGAGGCGTTGGTTCCGACTGAAGAAGTGGTCGAGGTAAAGAAGGGTGAAAAGGTAACCTCTGAGAGGAACTTTTTCCCAGGCTACATCTTGTTGAAAATGGAACTGTCCGACGAAGCTTGGCATATGGTCAAGAACACTTCTAAGGTGGCATCGTTCTTGGGTTCTCGTGGCAAGCCTGTACCCGTTCCTCTCGCGGAAGTTGAGCGTATTCGCCAGCAGCTGGAAGAGGGTGTATCTAAGCCAAAGTCAATTTACAACTTTGAGGTCGGTGAGCAGGTGCGTGTATGCGACGGTCCGTTCAGCTCCTTCACGGGTATTGTTGAGGATGTTGACGATGAGAAGCAGCGTTTGAAAGTTTCTGTCTCTATTTTTGGGCGTTCAACGCCGGTCGATTTGGAATACATTCAGGTCGAAAAGTTATAACAAGCATTGGGCTTGTGACTGCGGAAGGCTCGCCATAGCCTTTGACCGCGAACTTCAATGGAAGGAGTTATAATGGCAAAGAAAATACAAGGCTATATTAAGCTGCAGATCGGTGCAGGTAAAGCCAACCCATCCCCGCCAGTAGGCCCAGCTTTGGGTCAGCATGGTGTAAATATTATGGAATTCTGTAAAGCGTTTAACGCCGCCACGCAAGACATGGAAGCGGGAATGCCTATTCCTGTGACCATTACAGTGTTTGCAGACCGTACGTTCAGCTTTGTGACACGTACTCCTCCTGCGAGTTTCTTCATTAAGAAGGCTGCAAAACTAAATAAGGGCTCAAGTACACCGGGTCAAGGGTTTGCAGGGAAGGTAAATCGCGATCAGCTGCGTGAAATTGCAGAGAAGAAGATGCAAGATTTGAATGCGAACGATATAGATGCAGCCATTTCAATGTTGGCTGGTTCTGCGCGTTCCATGGGTATTGAGGTTGTGGAGTAGGATTATGGCCAAGACAAGCAAAAGAATGAGTAAAGCCTCCGAAGGGCTCAGCAAAGATACTGTTTACAGCGTCAAGAATGCTGTGAAGACCATCAAAGAGCGTGCGCTCGCTAAGTTCGATGAAACTATCGAGGTCGCACTGAATCTGAATGTGGATACCCGTAAGGGAGATCAAAACGTTCGTGGCGCCGTTCAGCTGCCAGCAGGGACAGGTAAGACATTGCGTGTGGCTGTGTTCGCTAAGGGGCCAAAGGCTGAAGAAGCTAAGAAAGCGGGTGCTGAATTGGTGGGTGCCGATGATCTCGCTGAAAAGATTCAAGCCGGTGAAGGTGGTTTTGACCGCTGTATTGCAACTCCCGATATGATGGGCGTTGTCGGTAAGTTAGGTAAGGTTTTAGGTCCGCGCGGCTTGATGCCAAACCCAAAGTTAGGTACAGTAACCATGGACATTGCTGAGGCTGTAAAGGCCGCGAAAGGTGGTCAGGTTGAGTACCGTGCTGAGAAAGCCGGGATTGTGCATGCTGGTATCGGTAAAGCAAGTTTCTCCGAAGGAGATATCGAGAAAAACTTACGTGCCTTTGTTGACAATATTGTCAAGACCAGACCATCCGGTGTTAAAGGGACTTACATTGAACGAGTTTCGCTGTCGTCAACCATGGGGCCTTCGGTTCACGTGGAATTAGGTGATTTGACAGCAAAATAGTTTGGCCCGTGTGGTCAAGGGGAGAGGTGACTCTCCCTACCTGTCCAAGACTGTGGGGATCACTTTGTGATTTAAATGTACGCCCTACACAGACGGGAGAGCAAGGTTCAGCCTCAGGGTTAAGCCAGGCTTTCACGGGCAGGAATTCGCGATCAGTCAATAGTGCTGACTGATCATTCGTTAACCGCTCCCTCGGGAGCAACAGTATGGAGACGTATTGTGGACCGTACTCAAAAAGAAGAGCTGGTTTCGACTTTACGAGACAAACTGAATGAATCAAACTTGATTGTTGTTACGCAACAGTCGGGTCTGACAGTTGCGGAAGTGACTGACCTTCGTTCAAAAGTTCGTGAAGCTGGTGCCCAATATAAGGTAATGAAAAATACCTTAGCTCGTCTAGCGGTTGCAGGGACTAAAAATGAAGAGATTACCTCTTTACTAAATGGTCCAACGGCTCTTGCCTACTCAGACGATCCGGTGGCAGCAGCGAAAGCTGTGATGGATTTTGCCAATGACAACGATAAATTGACTGTTGTTGGTGGAATCATGGAGGGTCAGTTTCTTGATGCTGAAGGTATTAAGACTCTGTCCAAAATGCCATCACTGGACGAATTGCGTGGTAAGATCGTTGCTCTGCTTGTTACTCCGGCGACTCAAATCGCCAGGATTACAAAAGAGCCCGCAGGCCAATTGGCGCGTGTTTTTGGTGCCTATGGAAAATCAGTATAAAGACTTAGCCTAAAGGAGAAATATTATGGCTGTTAATTTAGAAAAAATTGTTGATCAACTATCAGAGCTGACTGTCATGGAGGCAGCTGATCTGTCTAAACTCTTAGAAGAGAAGTGGGGCGTTTCCGCTGCTGCTCCTGTTGCTGTTGCAGCTGCAGGCGTGCCTGGTGAAGCTGCCGCTGCTGAGAAAGAAGATTTCGACGTTGTTCTTACTGCCGGTGGCGATAAGAAAATCGAAGTGATTAAGGAAATTCGTGGCATTACAGGTCTTGGCCTGAAAGAATCGAAGGACCTGGTTGAAGGTGCACCAAAGACAGTTAAAGAAGGTGTTCCAAAAGCCGAAGCTGAGGAATTGAAGAGCAAGCTTGAAGCTGCCGGTGCAACTGTAGAGTTGAAGTAATTATTACTTTGATTCATACGGTTTCATTCTCAGTATGAATTAGAAGACCGACAGAGGGGTTGCCCCTTCGTCGGTCCTTCTGCGTAAGTGGGATATGAGTTCTCAGACTATAGATTTATTGGATATTCGTGAGGTATAATGGCTAGAAGTTACACGGAGCGTAAACGGATTCGTAAAAGTTTTGGAAGTAAAGGAGAGATCATTCCTTTACCCAATTTGATTGAGCAACAGAAATCCTCATATGATGGCTTCCTGCAAATAGGTGTCCCTCTTGATAAGAGAGAGGTCAAAGGATTGCAGGAGGTATTCCAGTCTGTTTTCCCTATTACTGATTTTTCAGGGAAAGCCCACTTAGAGTATTATGATTATGTTTTTGATGAGCCCAAATATGAAGTTGACGAGTGTCGCCAACGAAGCATGACATATTCTGCGCCACTGCGGGTGATCTTCCGCTTAGTGGTTTGGGATATTGATGAGGATACCGGAGCTCGCTCCATCCGAGACATCAAAGAACAAGACGTTTATATGGGCGATATGCCACTGATGACAGATAGCGGAACATTCGTTATCAACGGAAGTGAACGTGTTGTTGTATCCCAGATGCACCGTTCACCCGGCGTGTTCTTTGATCATGACCAGGGCAAGTCTCACTCTTCAGGTAAGTATTTGTTCTCAGCTCGTGTGATTCCTTATCGTGGGTCCTGGTTGGACTTCGAATTCGATGCCAAGGACATTCTTTACGTTCGCATCGATCGTAAGCGTAAGCTTCCTGTAACAACACTATTGATGGCTCTGAATACGGATGAGTCCGAGAAGAAGTTGCAAGCCTCTCTTACTAATAGTGAAGAGCTCGATCCGACACAATTGCGTGGTATGACCCGCGAAGAGCTTCTGAATACATATTACGATATTGTTGAATTTTCCAAGGGCAAGAAGAAGGGCACCTGGAAAACTAAATTCAACCCAGAGGGTGTTAAGTTAGGTAAGTTACCTCATGATTTGATTGATGCCGCTACGGGTAAAGCCGTTGCTGCAGAAGGCGCGAAGATGAACAAGCGCTTTGCTCGTAAGTTGCACGAAGAGGGCTTAAAAGAAATTCTGGTGGAAACAGAAGATTTGATTGGGCGTTATGCAGCTCATGACATGATCAATGAAAAAACCGGCGAGATCTTTGTCGAGGCCGGTGAGGAAATCACCGCAGAGGTTCTCGAAGCTCTCGCAGAAGCAGGTGTAAAAGCGGTTCCAACATTAGACATTGATCACGTGAATGTCGGTGCTTATCTCCGCAATACATTGGCAGGTGATAAGAATACCAATCAACAAGAGGCACTGTTGGACGTCTACCGCGTTTTGCGTCCAGGTGAGCCACCAACCGTAGAAGGTGCCACTCAGCTATTCCATGGTTTGTTCTTTGATTCAGAGCGCTATGATCTTTCCGCGGTTGGCCGTGTGAAGATGAATTCTCGCTTAGGGTTGGACACAGATGATTCTGTGCGTATTCTACAAAGAGAAGACCTCATCAAGATCGTTCGTGTACTTCTCGACCTTAAAGATGGTCGCGGTAAGATTGATGACATTGACAACCTTTCTAACCGCCGTGTTCGTTCAGTAGGCGAGTTGTTGGAAAACCAATATCGTGTGGGTCTGTTACGCATGGAACGCGCTGTTCGTGAGCGTATGAGTTCAGTAGAAATCGACGCAGTAATGCCTCATGATTTGATAAACTCAAAGCCAGTCGTAGCTTCTATTCGTGAGTTTTTTGGTACTTCGCAGCTGTCTCAGTTTATGGACCAAGCGAACCCATTGTCTGAAATCAACCACAAGCGCCGTTTGTCGGCCTTGGGCCCCGGTGGTTTAACGCGTGATCGTGCGACTTTTGAGGTGCGTGATGTTCACCCTACTCACTATGGTCGTATCTGTCCGATTGAGACTCCTGAAGGACCTAACATTGGTCTGATCAACTCTCTCGCATCCTATGCACGTGTGAATAAGTATGGCTTTATCGAGAGTCCCTACCGTCGTGTGACGGATGGTAAGGTCACCGACGATGTGATGTACATGAGCGCAATGGAAGAGAGCAAGTATACTATTGCGCAGGCTAACGTTGAGTTGGATGCTAATAAAAAGTTCACTGCGGACTTCATAAGCTGTCGTACTGCGGGTGATGCCAGGTTGGCTCCTCCCAGTGAAATTGATTACATGGATGTGACGCCACGTCAGGTTATTTCAGTAGCTGCATCTCTCATTCCCTTTGTTGAGAATGACGATGCGAACCGTGCATTGATGGGATCAAACATGCAACGTCAGGCTGTGCCGTTGTTGCGTGCTGAAGCACCATTTATCGGGACAGGAATGGAAGCCAATGTGGCTCGTGACTCCGGTGCGGCGATTGTGGCCAAACGGGGTGGCGTTATCGATCAGGTTGACGGAACTCGAATCGTTGTACGTGTGACAGACGAGAGTGCTATGACCGGCAGTAACGTCGATATTTACAACCTCCTGAAATTCCAACGTTCTAACGATAAGACTTGTATCAACCAACGCCCGATTGTGAGGCTTGGTGACAAAGTAGATAAAGGCGATATCATTGCTGATGGACCCTGCGTAGATAACGGAGAGCTGGCTCTGGGACGTAATGCTCTCGTGGCGTTTATGTCATGGAATGGCTACAACTTCGAAGACTCCATTATTATCTCTGAGCGTATCGCTAAAGATGATGTCTTTACATCCATCCACATCGAAGAATTTGAGATAGCGGCTCGTGATACCAAGTTGGGTAATGAAGAAATCACCCGGGATATTCCCAACGTGGGTGAAGAAGCCATGCGCAACCTGGATGAGGCCGGTATCGTTTATATCGGTGCTGATGTCAAAGCTGGCGACATCTTAGTCGGTAAGGTGACACCGAAGGGTGAGTCTCCGTCGACTCCAGAAGAAAAGTTGCTGCGAGCTATCTTTGGTGAGAAAGCCTCAGATGTTCGTGATACTTCACTGCGTGTTCGTCCAGGAATTCGGGGTACCGTTGTTGAGGTACGGGTGTTCTCACGTCGTGGCATTGACAAAGACGAACGTGCTTTGGCGATCGAACGTACAGAGATCGAACGTCTTGCCAAGGACCGTGATGCTGAGCGCTCTATTCTAGACCGTAACCTCTTTGCTTCATTGCATGAACTGCTTCTGGATCAAAAAGTGGTTAGTGCTCCAGGTGGTGTGAAGAAGAATGCAAGTATTACCAGTAAGCTTCTTGACGAAATGTCTAAGGGGCAATGGCGTCAGATTGTTGTTCAAGATGATTCCGTGATGTCTGCACTCGAATCCGTGAAGGAAAGCTATGATGAACGTATCAAAGCTTTGCAAGATCGTTTTGAGAACAAGGTGGAGAAAGTCCGCCGTGGTGATGAGCTACAAACAGGCGTTCTAAAGATGGTTAAGGTCTTCGTGGCTGTGAAGCGTAAGCTTCAACCCGGTGATAAAATGGCTGGACGACACGGAAACAAGGGTGTTGTGTCCAAGGTTGTTCCCATTGAAGATATGCCTCACATGGAAGATGGAACTCCTGTGGATATTCTTTTGAACCCGTTGGGTATTCCGTCCCGTATGAACGTGGGACAAATTCTTGAAACTCACTTAGGTCTCGCTGCGGCTGGTCTTGGTAAGCAGATTGCCGATGTGCTCAGTGTCATGGCAAATGAGGAACACAAGGATCCCAAGTTGCTCCGTGAAAAGGTGATCGAAGTTTATGAAGATGCGGAAATTGCCAAGGACGTAAAAGAGATGTCCAATGAGGAAGTCGTTGAGTTGGGTGTTAACCTGGCCAATGGTGTTCCTTTGGCGGCTCCTGCTTTCGAAGGCCCTAATGAGGATACGATTAATCATTACCTTAGGAAAGCAGGCTTCTCTGATTCGGGTCAGATGCAGTTGATCGATGGACGCACAGGTGAGCCATTCGATCGTCCATCTACTGTAGGCTATATGTACATACTGAAGCTGCACCACTTGGTGGATGATAAGATTCACGCTCGTTCTGTTGGACCTTACAGTCTTGTGACTCAGCAACCGCTGGGTGGTAAGGCGCAGTTTGGTGGACAACGATTTGGTGAAATGGAAGTTTGGGCTCTTGAAGCTTACGGTGCAGCGTATACGCTGCAGGAAATGTTGACCGTGAAATCGGATGATGTTTCAGGCCGTACCAAGGTCTATGAATCCATCGTTCGTGGCGATGATAACTTTGAATCTGGGGTTCCAGAATCGTTTAACGTTCTTGTGAAGGAAATGCGTTCACTAGGACTGAATGTAGAATTTGAGCAGGATGAGAACGCGTAAAGCGTTTCTCACCTGGTTCTGCACTTGAAGAGAGTTTAGGAGAAAAATATGCGGCAAGATTTGATGAATGTTTTTGGGCAAGTCAGTGGCACCCAAAATTTCGACGAAATTCGCATTTCCATTGCAAGTCCCGAGCAAATTCGCTCATGGTCTTTTGGAGAAATTAAAAAGCCGGAAACGATTAACTATCGGACATTTAAGCCAGAGAGAGACGGTTTGTTCTGTGCTCGGATTTTCGGTCCTGTGAAGGATTACGAATGTCTCTGTGGCAAATACAAGCGGATGAAATACCGCGGTATCATCTGTGAAAAGTGTGGTGTGGAAGTGACTCTTTCCAAGGTTCGACGTGAGCGTATGGGCCACATTGAGTTGGCTTCTCCCGTGGCGCATATCTGGTTGACGAAGTCATTACCCAGCCGCATTGGAACCATGCTAGATCTTATGATGAAAGATCTAGAGAAGGTTCTCTACTTCGAAAGTTACATCATTCTTGAACCAGGTCTAACGCCTTTGGTTAAGGGTAATCTTCTGACTGAAGAAGAATTCTACGATGCTCAAGAGCAATACGGTGTGGATGCTTTCCGGGCAGGAATCGGTGCTGAAGCATTACGTGAGTTACTGAAAGAACTGGATCTTGATCGCGATCGTATCGAGCTTCGGGAAGAGTTGTTGAGTACTAAGTCTGAAATTAAGCGTAAGAAAATTGTTAAGCGCTTGAAGCTCATTGAGTCGTTTATTGACTCAGGTAACCGTCCAGAGCATATGGTCCTCGAGGTCATACCTGTGATTCCGCCTGAGCTTCGTCCGTTGGTTCCTCTTGATGGGGGTCGTTTTGCAACCTCCGACTTGAACGATCTGTATCGTCGTGTCATCAACCGTAATAATCGTTTGAAGCGTCTGATGGAATTGCGGGCACCTGACATCATTGTGCGTAACGAAAAGCGTATGTTGCAAGAATCTGTTGATGCTCTCTTTGACAACGGCCGCCGTGGCCGTGTGATTACAGGCACCAACAAGCGCCCATTGAAATCGTTGTCTGACATGCTGAAAGGTAAGCAAGGCCGCTTCCGTCAGAACTTGTTGGGTAAGCGCGTGGACTATTCCGGTCGTTCTGTGATCGTGGTGGGTCCAGAGCTTAAGTTGCATCAATGTGGTCTGCCGAAGAAAATGGCACTGGAGCTTTTTAAACCTTTTATCTTTTCTCGCCTTGAGAAGTATGGTTTAGCCAGCACAATTAAAGCTGCTAAGCGTATGGTTGAGAAAGAGCGTCCAGAGGTTTGGGATATTCTCGAAGAGGTTATCCGTGAGCACCCCGTTCTTTTAAACCGTGCGCCTACGTTGCACCGTTTGGGTATCCAGGCCTTTGAGCCTGTATTGATCGAGGGTAAAGCGATTCAGCTGCACCCATTGGTATGTACAGCATTCAACGCTGACTTCGATGGTGACATGATGGCTGTTCACGTCCCCTTGTCCTTAGAAGCTCAATTAGAGTCTCGTGTGTTGATGATGTCTACTAACAACATCTTACACCCTGCGAGCGGTAAGCCCATTATCACACCATCCAAGGACATTGTGTTGGGTCTATATTGGCTTACTCTTGAGCGTGAAGGGGAGCTAGGTGAAGGATCCTCATTCTCTAATGTAGCTGAAATTGAACACGCTCTCTTCCAACGCCAAGTATCACTTCATGCGAAGATTACATCGCGTTTTGAGACTGTGGATGAAGAGGGTAATCTTGTCGTTGAGCGTGTGTTAACCACACCCGGTCGTATGCTGTTGTCTGAATTGCTTCCTCGGAATCACAACATTAAATTCGATCTTATCAACCATACATTGAACTCAAAAGACATCACCAAAGTGGTGGATACGGTCTACCGTCACTGCGGCCAGAAGGATACAGTTATTTTCTCTGACCATCTGATGGGTATTGGGTTCAAGTTTGCGACTACCTCCGCTATCTCCTTCGGTAAGGATGATTTGGTGATTCCTTCTGAGAAGAAGAAGTTAGTGGCTGATACTCGCATGAAGATTGGTGAATACCAGCAACAATATCTCGACGGTCTAATCACCAATGGTGAGCGATACAACAAGGTCACCGATGCGTGGACAAAATGTACCGAGCAAGTGGCTGAAGCGATGATGAGGGCTATGTCACAGAACAAGCCAGGTGAGCCAGTGAACTCAGTTTACATGATGGCCCAATCGGGTGCCCGTGGTTCAGCGGCTCAGATGAAGCAGCTGGCGGCTATGCGTGGATTGATTGCCAAAACTTCTGGTGAAATTATTGAAACGCCAATTATATCTAACTTCAAAGAAGGCCTAGACGTTCTTGAATACTTCAACTCTGCCCACGGAGCCCGTAAGGGGTTGACGGATACAGCGTTGAAAACGGCTAACTCGGGTTACTTAACTCGTCGTCTCGTAGACGTAGCTCAAGATTGCATTATCACTGAAGAAGACTGCGGTACTGCCGCCGGTTTGAAGGTTCGTGCCGTCATGGAAGGTGGTGAGGTCATTACACCACTGGGTGATCGTATTTTGGGTCGTGTGGCTGCTGTTGATATGGTGGATCACGTGACAGACCAAGTTATCATTCCAGCTGGAACGATGATCGAGGAAACTCAGGTGTCCGCTATTGAGCTCACTAGCATCGACGAGGTTATGATTCGTTCCGTTCTTACTTGTGAAACGGAAGATGGAATCTGTGGTAAATGTTATGGCCGTGACTTGGCTCGTGGTACGAAAGTAAACATGGGTGAAGCTGTCGGCGTGATGGCTGCTCAGTCTATTGGTGAACCAGGGACTCAGCTGACCATGCGTACGTTCCACTTAGGTGGTGCTGCTCAGCGTGCTGTTGAGCAATCCAGCATTGAAGCGTCGCACCAAGGTAAGATCCTCATCAAGAACCGTAGCACTGTAAAGGATTCGAAAAAGAATCTAGTGGTCATGAGCCGTTACTCTGAGCTGACGATCGTTGATGAAGCAGGCCAGGAGAAAGCTCTACACAAATTGCCTTATGGTGCCACTCTGCTGTTTGATGATGGTGATAAGGTGAAGCCTGGCGATAAGCTAGCTGAATGGGATCCATACACCATGCCAATCATTACCGAGCGTGCAGGTGTTATCCATTATGTTGACCTTGTTGAGGGTGTATCCATACGTGAGTCTGTAGACGAAGCGACGGGTATTACCAACCGTGTGATTGCTGACTGGAAGCAGGTGGCTCGTGGTACGAACTTAAAACCACGCCTCGTGTTGCGTGATGACAAAGGCGAGGCTTTGACCTTTACCAATGGCGCCGAAGCTCGTTATTTCTTGCCGGTGGATGCTATTTTGGCTGTTGAAAACAATCAGAAGATTCATGCTGGTGATATATTGGCTCGTGTGCCTCGCGAAACGTCTAAGTCCCGTGACATTACAGGTGGTTTGCCTCGTGTGGCCGAGCTTTTCGAAGCGCGTCGTCCTAAGGATGCGGCAATCATCAGTGAATATGATGGAACGATCGAGTTTGGAAAAGACTACAAAGCGAAGCGTCGTGTTGTGGTTGTTCCTGAAGATGAGAACACTCCACCAATTGAGTACCTCATTCCAAAAGGGAAGCACATTACCGTCCAGGAAGGCGATAAAGTCAAACGTGGTGATATCATCATGGACGGCAATATCGTGCCTCATGATATTTTACGAGTTCTGGGTGTTGAGCCGTTGGCATCATATCTCATCAACGAAATCCAAGAGGTTTACCGCCTACAAGGTGTGCCTATTAACGATAAGCATATTGAGGTGATTGTGCGGCAGATGATGCAGAAGGTAGAGATCACTGATCCAGGTGATACAACCTACCTCACTGGAGAAGAAGCCAACCTGAAGGAATTTGATCTGGTGAATAGCAAGACTGTAGCCGATGGACTGCGTCCTGCCAGGTCGCACGCCGTCCTACAAGGTATTACCAAAGCCTCGTTGCAAACCAAGTCATTCTTCTCTGCAGCGTCCTTCCAAGAAACAACTCGTGTGTTGACGGAAGCCGCTGTTGCAGGAAAATCAGATAACCTGAAGGGTCTGAAGGAAAACATTATTGTTGGACGTCTGATTCCTGTGGGTACAGGAAGTGTTGTTAATAACGCCAAGCACATCGCCGCTGAGCGTGATCGTGAAGCTTTGAACAATAACCAACCTGCTGAGCAGATTGAAGAAGCTGCGGCTTCTGATGAGGATGTTGTTGCTGGGGCTTAAGGCCCCGGACTGATTTTGATCCAAAAATGGTCGAGGCCTTGAAAGAGGTCTTGACTCGGGGTCAGACCGCAACTAATATGCGCCCCGTCTAGGTATCTGTTGACCGAGGTCAATATTTCATACTCAGACTGGCACTTAATTTAAGATAAGGCTGTTAAGGCCTTGGTTTTGTATTGAATACTTTTGAAAGGGAACGGATTTTAGATGCCGACGATTAACCAACTCATACGTAAACCTCGCAGTCCAAAACAGACTCGGACGAAGGTTCCTGCATTAAAAGCCTGCCCACAAAGGCGTGGCGTTTGCACTCGTGTTTTTACAACAACCCCAAAGAAGCCAAACTCGGCTTTGCGTAAGGTGGCTCGTATTCGCCTTACAAGCGGTTTTGAAGTGACAGGGTATATCCCTGGTGAAGGACACAACCTTCAAGAGCACTCTGTGGTACTTATCCGCGGTGGTCGTGTACGCGACTTGCCAGGTGTGCGTTACCACATTATTCGTGGTGTGTTGGATACCCAAGGAATTGCAGATCGTCGTCAACGTCGTTCAAAATACGGCGCCAAGCGTCCGAAATAAGGAGAGTAGAGTATGTCTCGTCGTAGAGCTGCCGAAAAACGTAAAATTCTTCCTGATGCCAAATATGGTGATCAGATTGTTGCTAAATTTATGAATTGTATGATGTTGCAGGGCAAGAAGTCCGTCGCTGAAAAAACATTGTACGAAGCCTTTGACCAAGTCAAAAGCAAAACTGGGCGTGACTCCGTAGAGTTGTTTCACGAAGCCATAGATAATGTAAAGCCATCCGTTGAGGTTCGTTCCCGCCGCGTGGGTGGTGCCACTTATCAGGTTCCAGTTGAAGTTCGTACTGAGCGTTCACTCGCTCTTTCTATCCGTTGGTTAATCAACTGTGCTCGTGGTCGTTCTGAAAACACCATGACAGACCGTTTGGCCAATGAGTTAATGGATGCCGCCCAGAATCGTGGTGCCGCTATTAAGAAACGTGAAGATACCCACAAGATGGCTGATGCGAACAAGGCATTTGCTCACTTCCGCTGGTAAAGGTAGATAAAAATGAGTAGAAAAACCCCTCTCGAGCGTTACCGTAACATTGGTATTATGGCTCACATTGATGCCGGTAAGACAACAACCACGGAACGTATTCTTTTCTATACTGGACGTTCCCACAAAATTGGTGAGGTGCACGAAGGTGCCGCAACCATGGACTGGATGGAGCAAGAGCAAGAGCGTGGTATTACTATTACCTCAGCTGCGACCACCTGTTTCTGGAATGATCACCGTATTAACATCATTGATACTCCCGGTCACGTTGACTTCACCATTGAAGTTGAGCGTTCCTTGCGTGTGCTTGATGGCGCGATTGCGCTGCTGGATGCCAATGCCGGTGTTGAGCCGCAGACCGAAACGGTTTGGCGTCAGGCGAACAAATACAACGTTCCGCGGATGATTTTTGTCAACAAGATGGACAAGATCGGTGCGGATTTCTTCCGCTCTGTGGAAATGATCAAGTCCCGTCTGGGTGCCATTCCAGTGGTGCTGCAACTGCCCATTGGCGCTGAAAACGAATTTGCCGGTGTTGTTGACCTCATCGAGATGAAGGCGCTGGTATGGAAGTCTGAAAATCTGGGTGCCGAATGGGATGTGGTCGATATTCCCGACAATCTGAAAGATCAGGCCGAAGAATATCGTGAACTTCTGATCGAAACAGCCGTT